>CAVTDA010000078.1:0-101093 GCA_963733285.1 uncultured Acidobacteriota bacterium | reverse complement strand
TTGTTGTTTTTTTTTTTTTCGACGACTCTACGTATTGCTCAGCATGGGATTGACGGGGCAAGATCTTGGATCATCATGACCATCGCCCGTCATCTTGCATTCACCGAATTTGAAGTAAACTTCTCGGGTACCCTGATTGAGTCCTTCTCCACATTGAAAGGGGTTCTTCCTCGTGGCGGATCACGTCCGGAACTTTCGTTTTTGGGCGGCGAACAAAAAGGCACCCTACGACTCAGTGCGCGAGTCGCCCACCATACGGATATCGGCCGGCGGCGGCGCAACAATCAGGACAACCATCTCATCCTTCCGCTGGGAGTCGGCGAACCCCAGCAGGGCACCGGGCAGGGTATTTTCGATATTGACCGCGCCGGCCTGCTGCTGGCAGTTGCCGACGGCATGGGCGGTCACTATGGCGGAGAAGTCGCCAGCCGCATGTGCATTGAGAGTCTCGCCCGGGAGATCGTGACGCAGGTTCAAACCTCTGGATACAGCCATCCGGATCTGCCCGCCGCGCTGCAAAAGACTGTCGAAGTCGCGCATGACGAGCTTTTCGCCCACGCGCAGAATTACGAAGAAAAGCTGACGATGGGGACCACGCTGACCGCGATGCTGGTGCAGGGTCTTCACGCCGACATCGCTCAAGTGGGGGACTCGCGCGCCTACCTGTTCCGCGATGGAAACCTGATTCTGCTGACCCAGGATCAGACGATTGGAAATCAGTTGCGCAGCCGGGGCGACGATTCCACCACCGTCGATGCCCACATTCAGGAAATGCTGGTGCAGGCCGTGGGGGCGCAGGCGCACATCGAAGTCATCATGGTGGAACTTGACCTCGAACCGGGCGACCTGATTCTCATCTGCTGCGACGGGCTTTACAAAGTGGTTCCACCCGATGATATTGTGGATGTGATGGAGCTTGAAAGCGGGCTCTATGAAAAGGTCACGCACCTCGTTGACCGCGCCAACCAAGCCGGAGGTCCGGACAACATTACGGCGATTCTCGCGGAGATATGCCAGGCTTAGAACCCCCACCTATGGATCAGGAAGTCCTGCAAAAAATCGGCAAATACGAAATCCTTTCCGTCCTCGGCAAGGGCGGCATGGGTGTAGTCTACCGCGCCCGCGATCCCTTTATCGGCCGCATGGTGGCGCTCAAGACCATCACGCCGGACTGGTCACGGACCCCGAAATCCTCAAACGCTTTTACCGCGAAGCCCAATCCGCCGGAACCCTGCAACATCGCAATATCGTGACCATCTACGACTTGGGAGAAGCGGAAGACCGCCCCTACATCGCCATGGAGATGGTCGAGGGCGAGAGCCTCCAGAGCATCATCGATATGGCAGGCCCTGCTTCCGCTTGCGGCAAAGCTGAAGCTGGTGCAGCAAGTCTGCGAAGGGCTTGGATACGCGCACCGGCACGGCGTGATTCATCGTGACGTGAAGCCGGCGAACATCCTGGTCACCAACAACGGTGTGGTCAAAGTCGTGGACTTCGGCATCGCCCACCTCGAATCCAACAGCCTCACCAAGACCGGCAGGTTCCTCGGAACCATCCACTATGCCTCGCCCGAGCAGATCAATGACGGGCGCGTCGACAGCCGCTCCGACCTCTGGTCGGTGGCCGCGGTAATTTACGAATTCATCGCCTACCGCAAGGCCTTTGAGGGCTCCAACATCGCCGCCACCATCGCCAAAATTCTGACTGCAGACCCGGAGCCGCTGAGCGTCTGCTGCCCGGGCGTGCCGGTTGAGCTGGACCACATCATCAGCAAAGGGCTGGCTAAGAATCCCAATGATCGCTACGCATCTCTCGATGAGATGCTGGAAGATATTCAGCCCATTGCCATTCGTCTGCAACAGAGCCTGATCAGCGAACTCATCGTGGAAGCGAAGGCATTACGGGGTCAAGGCGACCTCAACGCCGCGCGGCAAAAAGTGCGAGCCACGCTGATTCTCGATCACACGCATTCGGAAGCAAATCGCCTGCTCAGCGAGATTCAAGCGGAAATCGACCGTCAAGCGTCCGCAGTGGGAATTCAGGAAGCGGTTGGTGATGCCGCGCAAGCTCAGGAGACGCCATCAGCAGGAGGCCCATCGGAGCAGGAACGAGCGCGCGCGGTACGTGACGCCGTCATCTCCGGGCAGCAGGCCATGAAGCGGGGCGATCTTACCGGCGCGGAGCAGGAATTGCAGCGAGCCCTTCAGCTTGATCAGGAAAATGCGCAGGCCAAGGAAATCCTGGGGCAGATTCGCCAGGACCGCGACGGCCGGGAGCGCGACTTTCTGCTCAAGGAAGCCTTTTGGCACGCGGACAAACTTGTTGATGCCGGCAAATATCTCGAAGCACGTGGATCAGCTCCAATCACTTCGGGAGGAATTTGCCGACTCCGATGAGATTCGCCTGAAGCTGGAGATTTTGGAACCATTCGTTAAAGCTGCCAAACTCATGGAAGATGGCCGGAACGCGATGAGCCAGGGCGAGTATGGCGAAGCCGTGCGGGCCTTAACCGCCGCACTGGAACTTAATCCACAGGATAAACAAGTCGCGGAGTTGAAGGCCGCGGCGATCAAAGAGCGCGACCGATTGCGGCAGGTCCGTCAGGCGCTGAGTGCCGGCCAAAAGGCCATGCGCGAAGGGGAATCGCAAACCGCCATTGTCGAGCTGCAAAAGGTTTCGGATTCACCCGTCGCACGCCGAAGGAACCAGCCTGCTGGGCCGGATTAAGAGCGCCCAGGCCACCGAGGGGCGGGAAGCAATTTTACGCGAGGGTCTGAAGCGCGCTGACGCGATGCTCGCGGAGAAGAAATTTGAAGATGCGCAATATTTCCTTTTGGAATTGCAGCATGATTTCCACGAAGCCGCGGTCATTGGCGAAAGGCTTCAGGCCCTGCAACCGCAGATGAAGTTGCATGCGCTGGTGACGGAAGGTGCGCAGGCGCTCCAGCAGGGTGAGTTTGGCGAAGCGGTACGGATTTTGACCGAAGCTTTGCAATTGGCGCCAGCGGACGAACACGTGAGGGAATTGAAAGTGCGGGCCGTGCAGGAACGCGACCGTCTGCGCCAGGTGCGGGAGGCGATTTCCGGCGGACAACGGGCGTTTCGCAGTGGCGAGTTTGAAATTGCTGAAAAGCAGTTTGAGCGGGCGCTCCAGTTGGAGCCTGCCAACGCACAGGCTACGAATCTGCTGGCGCAAGTGCGGAATGAGCGCAAAGCGCACGCGCGGGAAGAAGAATTCGAGTCGGGGCTCGAGCATGCGGAAGATTTGATTGCGGCGAAGAAGTTTGACGAGGCACAGAGGCAACTCGATGATTTGCAGAGAAGGACAATCCAGAGGCGAAACCGCTTCAAGCACTCTTCGCGACCCTTAAGCAGAAGAGGTCAGAAGCCAAACCAGTTTTGCCCCCGCGCCCACACCAGCGCAACGTCCGCCATCAGCTAGTGCCCGCCAGTGAATATTCGCGGTCGATGGAATTAGCGGAAGAATTACGGCGCAGTTTGCAGAAGTTAAAGTCCTCGCCCGACGGCACGTCCCCATCTGGGGACGGATTCAACCATCACGTCGGGTCCGCGACCTGCATCGCCGCCCATTGCGCCCGCAATTCCTTCCACTCCGCCCGTGGGCGATGGAAGCGACGCTACGCTGGTTAGGGGCGCCGCGCCCGCGAAGCCTGCCACTCCGGCGAGCCCGCCGGAACCCAATGCCACCATTGCGTCAACGCCAAAACTTAATTCGGCGGTGACGGAACAGAAAGATCATCTGCCCCAGACCGAAAAACCCGAAGCCAAGGCGGATGAAGACTGAGCCTTTAATTAATCCTTCGCGCTCAATTCAAAATTCGAATCAATCTTGAATACGGATTGGGGGTTGTATTATCCAGCCGGCTAAATGCCTAACCCTCGTCAAGCTGGATAAATACCTCGTCGTTTTCAACTTTGACGGGATAGGTTCTGAGGTCGATGCAGGCGGGGATGCGTTTGGCTTTGCCGGTGGTGAAATCAAACTGGCCATTGTGTTTGGCGCATTCAATCGTGGTGTCCATCACGAAGCCGTCGGCGAGATGAACTCTCCCGTGGGTGCAGAGCCCGTCGGTGGCGTAGAACTTGTTATCCTTCGAGCGATAGAGGGCGAAAGTGCGGTCCTCATAATCGAACCGAAAGACATCTTCCAATTCGATTTCGCCCGTGTCGCAGGCTTTGATCCAACCTTGACTCATGGTTCGTCCTCCGGATTATCCTGGGGATTTGGAATGGTGAACTCAGGCCGATTCTGCCGCCGGGATGGAAGTGGGGAACGGCGTTGCATGGTGCGGAAGCACGCGTTGGACGAAGTAATAGGGGTTCCTCGATTGCTTCCACAGGGCCGGGATGATCTCGTGGTAGGCGTCCCAGAGCCCGCTATAGGCGGGAGGACAGTCATTCTTCATCTCCTCGTGCAGGGCCGGCAGGGCGTGGTAAGGAACCATGGGGAACATGTGGTGCTCCACATGGTAATTCATGTTCCAGTAGAGGTAGCGGAGGACCGGATTCATATAGACAGTCCGGCAATTCAGCCGATGGTCGAGAACGTCTTCGGCCAGGCCGGCATGTTGGGTGATGCCAAAAACGCTCAGCAGCCACGCGCCGTAGAATGAGGGCAGGCCGATATACATCAGCGGCAACAGCGTATGTCTATAGAAACAAAGGCCAATCACCGCGGCGTAGATCAGCGCCCAGACGCGCGCCGTGCGGTAGACCTTGGGCACTTCCGCCTCGGGAATGAAGGTTGCCTCCTGAGCATCCAGCTTGCCAAAGACATGGAGAATCAGCTTGCGGATTTCGCGCGGCCCGCTGATGAGGCTGAAGAATCCAAGCGCCATCCCCAGCAGATCGGGCGGGCGCGGAGCGGCGATTTCCGGGTCGCGGCCTACGATGATGGTGTCCGTGTGGTGGCGCGTGTGGCTCCAGCGCCAGGTGGTGGGCTGACGCAGCACCATGAAGCACGCGATGTTGTAGACCAAGTCGTTCATCCACGGGGTTTTAAACGCTGTACCGTGCCCGCACTCATGCCAGCGGGAATCCGAAACCGAGCCGTAAAGCGTGCCATAGGCGAGAAAAGCCGGCACCGCCCACCAGGTTCCCCAAGTGTAGTAGCCAATGGTGCCGGTCGTGATGAGCAGAGCGAACCACAATAGAGTGTGCCAGATGGCTGGCCCGTCCCGCCGCTGCATCAACTCTTTCATACGCTTGCGCGGGATGGGAGACGCATACCATTGCGCGGAGGCCAGCCCCCGTTCCACGGCATGGTGGTTCTCATCACCAATTAAGCTGTAATCGCGTTTGACGAACTCGACGGGCATAGGGCGAATCCTCGATGCCAATTTGGGGCGCCCCAGCGAATGGATTTTAAGCCCCCATTAATCATGTTACGTCCATTGGCGGGGCACGGCAACAAGTTTTCGCCCCGATTTTTGAGTAGGTTGGGGCAAATGGCTAAGGGGTCGGAGCTTTCGCGCCGACCCCCTTTCGGGTCCAATCATTTAAGCCAGGACACCACCCGAGGGCAGGCGAGTTGACGGCTTTTTTCGCTCTGTGCTATAAACCTAAAGACTGGTCGTGCCGATGTAGTTCCCGTCAACTGTTCCTCGGTAGCTCAATGGTAGAGCATTCGGCTGTTAACCGAAGGGTTCCAGGTTCGAGTCCTGGCCGAGGAGCCAAATCTGAAGATTCCCGCCGAACTTCTGCGTCTACGTCATCGTAAATCCCCAACAAGAGATCTTTAATTAACCTTCGCTTCCCTGGGCGCGGGTAGGAGCGATGCCAACGGTGCTTCGACCTTGGCCTTCTGCCCCGCGGGGATGGTGGTGCGTGACGACAGGCTTGTCGTAGGCGGTGGTGACTGCTCTCCCGGTCACGTGGGCAATACGCGTGGTCGTCAGAGTACTTCTTATTACAAATGTGGCAAATCTTCATGGTCGCCAACGAAACGCTTACGCTTCGCAGATTCTACCGGAGCAACAGGCCCAAAGGGACTTGGCGCCGTATTCGCCTATACTACCGTCCTGCCGATTCGCTAAACTACATGCATGGAAATTACCATTAACGTCCCGGATGATCTGGCGCGCTCGCTCAGGCAGGAGAGCGGCGATTTGTCGCGTCGAACCCTCGAAGCGCTGGCGATTGATGGCTATCGGTCCGGCGAACTCACCGAAGAGCAGGTGCGGAGGATTCTCGGCTACGGCACCCGTATGCAGGTTCATGAGTTTCTGAAGGAACACCACGTTTATCTGAATTACGCCCTGGAGGACCTGGAGCAGGATTTGCAGACTTTGCGCCAAGTCCACGAAAAGGAATCAGCGCGGGCGGAATGATTGTCATTGCCGATACCACGCCACTGAATTATCTTGTGTTGATTGGCCGAGTAGAGATTCTGCCGCAACTCTATGGTCGTGTCCTTATTCCTCTGGCGGTGTGGGAAGAGTTTCAGAGGCCGGAAACGCCGCAGGCCGTGCGTGCCTGGATTGCCCGGCCACCCGCTTGGCTCCAAATTCACCCTGTCGAGAGAACCTCCGACCCGGCCATCGAAAACTTGGGCGCGGGAGAGTGTGAAGCGATCGCGCTGGCCGAAGAACTCCACGCTGACCGGCCATCATGGATGACCGCGCCGCGCGCCGGGTCGCAACCCAGCGGAATTTGATTGTGATCGGAACTCTCGGAGTTTTGACGGAAGCCGCCGACCGTGGGCTGATAGATTTTGCAGATACGATTGCCCAGTTGCGGCAGACGAGTTTTTACGTGTCACCTGCGGTTCTGAACCCATTGCTCCAACGCTACGCCAAGAAACGATAGGCGGACGCGCGGCTCTCAGACGCTTTCGCGGTGGTGGAAATCGGACGGGTTCGCAACGTGACCAGGCCGCCAAGATAACCACCAAACGAGTACCAAATCGGTACCACTTCAGTGTTTTTGCCGTGCTTTTTGGTAGTTGTACGTAGCCAAGCTTGCCGCAAAATCAACGAGATACTCTAGCGGATGTTGCCTGTTAATCCGTCAGCCAACGGATTCGCAGGTTCGAGTCCCTCCTACAACCATCCACCCGGGCACAGAAGCAAAAAACGATTTGGAATTTTGATAAGCCCTCATTCAATTCCTGCCACCGATTATTTCTGGCCTCCCCCGGGTGAATAGGTAAACTCGACTTCCGAAGTCACGGGCAGTGGCCGGGGGGATTGTGTGGTGAGTTTGCCGGGCGAAAGGTCAAAATAAGTATGAACCCCATGCGCGGTCAGGGTGATGCGATGCTTCCCCGGCGGAGTGGTGGCAAGCGACAGCGAATAGCTGCTCCCCAATAGAGGGTCGCCAACAACCTGCCCATCCAACTCCAGGGTGTAGGATTGGGGAACTCTGCCCAGGGTTCTCCATTGCAAGTGCAGATTCCTCTCCTTTACCACGGGCTGAAATGGGGCCGAGAGGGTCAGCACGGTGATATCCGGCGTCGCTTGCCGATAGAGGGAAAGAATCGCCTTGGTAAGGTTCATATAGTAATAACCCCAGCCCCCGCAGCCTCGATAGGCGCACTGATCCATCTTCGTGGGCTCAATGTCATCGCTGAATTCCAGGTCGTATTCGTCACCATAAGTGGTGCGTGCGGGACCAGAACCGCCGCCTTCGACTTGTCCCTCAAATTCATTCCATTGGTGGATTTGAATGAACTTGGGGCGGGTCTCAAAAGCCACCTCCCAACTTTCGAGATAGGGCGAGCCGTGGTCGCGGCCGGTGGCTCGCGGGTCAAGCCAGCCCCCCGGCATGGGGAAGGCGGAAGGCGTCACCACCGTCTCCTCGGCGCTTCCGTCCTGGCGGGTCACCGCCTGCCGAATCGTGCCGTCCATCCATGACCAGAGGCCGCAGTTTTCAACGTGCGTGTCCTGGAGCTGTGACCCCACGTAGCGAACAGTCCAATCCGGCGCCACGATGCCGCGGGTTCCCGCCTGGATTTCCGCACAGTCAAGCCGGACATGATAGAGGATCGTCAAGAGCGGTTTGCCATGGTAGTAAAGCCACAGGTCGCGATACTCGGGTTTATCGAGAAAATTCGCTTTCGTCCAGGCAATGATGTTATTCATCCTCTGCACGCCGTTGGGAATGAGCCTGCCATTTTGCAGCCCCAGCATGATGACCAGCTTGGGCGGATGCCTGCCTTCCTTTTCCAATTGGCGATAGGTTTTAAAGAGCAGCGCCGTACTCGTTTCGATTTCTCCCGTGCTGCCCGCGTGTTTTTCCCATTCGGGATGCGACCAAAGCATGTTGCTCCAATCGAGCAACAGCCAGTCGATGCCCAGATCTTCGAACCACGCCTCGTGCTGGCGAATCACCTTGACGTCATAAGAACTGTATTTGCCGAGAAGCGGAATGGCCTCGGCGGTTTCGTAGCTGCCGGCATTATGGGGAGTAAAGAAGCTTTCGTATTGCAGGCCAATCAGGCTCCCGG
The DNA here is from genome assembly GCA_963733285.1 of uncultured Acidobacteriota bacterium. Lineage (GTDB taxonomy): Bacteria > Acidobacteriota > Terriglobia > UBA7540 > UBA7540 > Bog-366. Next base: position 92,626 of record CAVTDA010000078.1, on the reverse strand, counting down.
GGTGTTTGTCCGCTTCCAACATCCCGGAGCCTGACGCGGCGGCGGGTAAATCAGCACCTGCGCCCCGGGTGGTTGCTCCACCGGCGCTCAGAATGAAACTGAGACACACGAAAGCCTGAATCCAGGTGCGCATGGAAATTCCTTTGGTAATTGGATCAATAGCAATTATTTTCATCGAGCGTGCTTGCTGATTTCGCCACACCTATCTCTTGATGCCGCCAAACCAACAGGGCCGTCTGTGGGATTCAGTTTGACTTCGCTTTCTTTTTGGCAGGCCCCGCTATGTAATGTGGACTCACTTCATATGCGAGCTGACGCGCTTGTCGTGGGCGTCCATTTGGCGGACGACTTCGTCGATGTCGAACTTGCCGGAGCGGCAGTAATCTATGACGGTCTTTTCCGACGCCATGAATTCATGCGCCTGGCGGACCAAATCTTCCAGCACAACTTGCGGCGGAATGATCAGCACGCCGTGCATATCCGCGTGAATCAAGTCGCCCGGATGGATGACCTGCCCTCCAACCTTTACCGGAGTCCCGGCGGCGATATAGCGAATGTAAGCGTGGCCGACGACGGCGCTCGAGGCAAAGAGCGGGAACTTGAGCGCTTCAACTTCGGGCAGGTCGCGCACGCCGCCATTGGTGATCGCTCCGGTGCAGCCGAGCGCCGTAAAGATGCTCGCGGCCACATCTCCCCACGCGCACCCCCGCGCGGGCGGCTGGTCCATATCCTGCACCACCATGACGCTCGGCTTGCGGCTGCGGGCAACGTAGCTCCAGACGTCGCGCCAGGGAGTGACGGCCTCCTCCGGCGCCGGGGGGAGCTCCGCGGCCACTTTCCCCGTACACGCGTAACCCACAATCGCCCCCAGCCCAGGAAATATGCAGCGGATGCTCGTGTCCATGTAGCCTTGATTGCGCGGACGGAGATTGAGCCGCTCGATCGTGTCGTAAAGAATCGGGGTGCGAATCTGCCTAAGAGCAGCAAACGCGTCCATGGGATGATCCTTTCTTAATTCGGACTGAAAATTCGTTTATGAGGGTTTGGGCGGTCAGCCTGTGTCGAGTGAACTTTTACTTTAAGCCAACCTCGGCGCGAAGCGATTCGACGCTGGTGGTTCGATCCGCATGACTGTCGGCAAGACCGGATTCGATCGCCTGGCGCACGTAGATCTGATGCATGATGTCATCCCAGGTGGAATCGTCCGGCAATCCAGAAATCAATTTCTGAGCTTCATCCTTGATGTTCGTGGTCCCCATTTGCTAATCCTCAACCTAGCGTTCCCGAATGAAATGGTACGCCAGTACAAATCCAAGCGCAACCCATACTACTTTCGCCGCTTGAAGAACTCTTCCTCGCTCAAGCGGCCGCGGCTGAACGGAGTAGGAGCCTCAGCGCCATCGTAGCGAATCAGCACCGACTCGTACAAGCGTCGCGATTCCACAGTCCAATCGGCGGGCAGGGGATCGCAGCGCTTCACGAATGCGGCGCGCATGCCTTCGGGCAATTCGGTGAAGTTGGGATGAAACCACAGCGTAATCACCGTGCGCCGGTTGCCGCTTTCATTCGAATGAGCGGCATGCAAAATGCGCGAATCGCCCACCACCAGATCGCCCACCTTCACCTTCACGTCCACTTCATCCGGCCGCACCTTGAACTCGGCGCGAGTAAGGTCCTTCGCCTCGGTCAACTGCGCGCTGTGCGCGTTCGCCAGCTCCGTGTGCAGCGGATTCTCCTCCAGGTGCGAGCGCGGAATGACGCGCAGACAGCCGTTTTCGCGCGTCGTGTCAGTGAGGTAATACATCAGGAAAAGCTGCGCGGGGAACTTGTCGTAGCTCATCGGGTGGTCCCAGAATCCCCAGTCAAAGTGCCAGAACAGGCGCGGACTCTTGGGCGGCTTGCTGATGATATATCCCGACTGGAATTTCACGTCGTCAAACCCCAGCGCTTTGATCTCATCTAACGCTTTCGGGTGGGCGATCAGCCGTACCAGTCGCTGATCCTTCACTACGGGAATCATGCTGCCCGTCGACCGCTGCACGCGCGCGTCTTCCGCCGTCATCTGCGCAATCAGGCCGTCGGTAACCTCCCGCAGCTCCTGAACGAATTCCGGAGTCAACACGTTCGGAATGATGCAAAACCCCTCTTCGATGAGCTGCGTGCGCGTGCCCGGCTCTTTGACAATCATGAATGGCAATCCTTTGGATGAATGATGAACGCGGGCAACCGATTCAGCCTCGCCCGAAATTTCGTGCGGGAGGATTCTACCTTGAGTCAGGATTTAGGGGGTGGGAATAAGCACGCTTGAATATGGTAATTCCCTCGGCCGTGGGGAGAGGGTGGTCCGTCAGCCGACGGATCGCGTGAGGCGCCTCTTGCTTTTCCATCCGATTGGAGAGATCAGGAAATCATTGACCTTTACTGTCAGCTTGTGGCGCGAGGCCGATTCCGGGCATGTTGCTGCCTCGACCCGATTTCAAATCTTCGCAAATCGCATCCATTTTGGCCGCATGCTCAGCGACATACTTTCGGGCGGTGGATTGCAAATTGTCGAGATTCTGCGGCGTCACATCATCCATCTGAGCTTCTGCCGCTTGCAAATTGGGAGCCTGAAGGCGGTGGTACTTGCATCCCGGCATGAAGGCAAGTTGATAATCGACAGCCTCGGAGACGCTGTCCATAAAAACCGGCACGATCTGAGGAGCCCAGCCCAGCAGTCCCCATTTCCGGGCTTTGCGGTATTCGATGTGATCCTGCCGGTCGCCGGTGCCCACGGAAACGACGATAAACTCGTCGAATTCGGAGAATAGAGCGATCGAGCCTCCGCATACGCTGCCATGGCTGGGTTGTTGACGAAGACCCCTCCGTCCACCAGCGCATAATCTTCCGCGCCCTTGGTGAGGTGAAGCGGTGGAAAGAACGTCGGCGCGGCGGAGGTGGCGCGAGCGATCGATTTCACCTCCCAATTGTAATTAGGGTGGGCGGCAATATAGTGGCTCTTGAAGATGAAAGGACGCTGCTTGTGCAGATCGTAGCTGGAGATCAAGAGTGGAGTCAGCGCCGTCTTAAACTCGGTGGCTTGGAAGAATTGCGCGAGAACTCCCTCCAAAGCGCCCGGTGAATATTTGGGAAAATGATTTCTTTCAGCGAAGTCAGCAGGTTCTTTTTGAAGATTGCGGGCCCGTTTTGCACGTAGAGGTCCGGCAGTTGGTCCGGCGTATAGGGCTGACCGGCGTTGCTCTTGGTGCCGATTCCAAGCGCGATGATTCCTCCCGTGGAAGTCCCCCGCAATGAGGTCAAAAACCTCATACAGATTCTTTCCCAGCCGCTTCTGCAATTCGGCCAGGATGATCGCGGGAATATCCCCAATCCCCCCGCCGTCAATCGCCAGAACTTTGATGCTTTCCATTTGGGGACGCTCCCCATTGCTGAGTCTTCCTTGGAATGGCTCCTAGATTAATCCCATTATCCACCTTGGACCAACGGTTAATTAGTGGCCGCCGTCACCGGTGCAAACAAGTCGCCGCAACTTTGGGTAGATCCTGCTTAAATTCCATGCCACAACAATTGACCTTGCTACCCCGCGCCGGTCATTTTCCCCTTGACATTGATACTGTTATAGGCTAGAATGTATTTGACGAGGATGCGATGAATGCCCCCGGTCAAAACCTGAACGCCTCTCAATTTCCTGCTTACTTTTCGTTCGTTTTCCGGAAATCTCCCAAAAAGCTGACAACTTACTGATAACAAAGGGAAATTTTTCGGGTTTTTCCCTTCCCAAAGCTGAGAACATACTGAAAATAAGCCGCTTACGCGAAATACAAAATAGTGGATAACGCCGGGCAAAAGTGCCCCTGCCGCGATGTTGCACTGCTGCAAAGAGCCCGGCTTGCCCATCGGCTTCGGCCCTTCTGAAAAGTGAATTGCCCATTGGCGAAAGCGCCGGAATCTTGATAAGGTGTGAGCCAACCGCCGAACAAACAGTGACAGTAGAAGGGAGTGGCTTTCCCTGTCGATGGATTGCCGGGGCAGGCTGCGCCGGAGGGTGAGGGCGAAATCATGATCAAGACAGCTTGGGTTATGACGTGCGGTTTAGGACTCCTGCTGGGGGGATGCGGCAGTGTCAAGAACGTCATCCAGAACGGCTCTACGACGATTGCCGCCTCTCACACCAAGTTCCGCGTTCAGGAGGTCGTTGACCAGAAGCAGGGAGGGCTGGTCGGACTGCGCTATGCGGTTCCCCAGGATTGGAATGCCGGGGGAAATTCGACTGGAACTACAGTCGCATCTACCTTCCACTGCGCGTCTCGACTCGCTCCGAGGCTCCCGATGGCGGCGCGTGGCTTGAGACTTATCCCGCTGAGTTGTTTGTCTGGCTCGATCCGCGTTGGGATCGGGGGCCGACGGGTTCGTCTCCGACAGGCTCGATTCACCACAAGGATATCCATCTGGTGGAGGCCATGCAGCGCTACGTCATTGCGCGATATCGAGGCAAGGAAAAGGGACCTGCAAATCGTGGGAGTTCGTCCCGTCGACAGTTTGCCCCAGGCGTTGGGCCTGCCCGCGACCGAAGGAAACGGCGTCTGCATTCGCGTCCGTTATCAGGACGGAGCGGACACGGTCGATGAAGAGTTTTACGGCTTCATGAGCAAGCTCTTGACGATTCCCTATCACGGCCCGCAGGGCACGACCTATGAGTATCACCGCATGTTGAGCCTGGTGCACAGCATGGGAGCGAAGAACGGCAAGCTGGAATCGATGCGCCCGACGCTCGGCCGAATCGCCTGCTCCTATCAGACTGATAATGATCTGGCAGCAGCGCTATCAGGAGGTCATCAAGGAGCTGAACGAACAATTTCAGCGGAATCTTGCCCAGGGTTACGCGCAAATTGCAGCCGCGGGCCGCCTGAGCCGCCAGCTCAGCGCGCAAAGCGACGCGATGATTCGTTCGATGGACCAGCAGCGCGCCGAAGCCAATCAGGCCTCTTCGCATACGGACGACCGCGCTTATCAAGCGGCGGAAAACTTCGATCAGTACATTCGCGGGACGGAAAAAGTGGAGGATTCCTACGGGCAGGTTTCCGAGCAGCCGAGCCAATACAACTATCACTGGGCGGATGGATATGGGAACTTCGTCCACACGGACGATCCCGACTACGACCCCAACCGTTACAGCACCGGCGCCGCCTATCAACGCATGACGCCGACGCAATAAGGTTTCAGGCCCTTCGGGACAGGGAGCGAATCCGATGGGATCGTGCCGCTGGCGGAGGGTGCAAGCAGAGGCAGCCGGGGACGGGGCCTACGAATTGTGGTGCCAGAACGCGGACTCTTCCGCGGTGGCAAAGAGCCCACGCGAAGCAGACAGGAATTCCGCGCTCATCCCTTGTGGTCGCAAGGCGCTTTGACCGCGGGGATTGAGGGCCAGAGGGTTGGTGTCTTGATAGCGTGCCTCGACCATGGTGCGGCACCGGTCATGATCGAACCGGCCCCATAAGCGTTCCCAGAATTCCAATCGCTTGCTGCAGACTGTGCAGTACTTTCTCATAACGATCCTGATCAGGCCCAGAGCGTCGCGCGCCCCAGGCACGTGGCGTATTCGGAGTGGGTGCGACACGTGAATCGCCCCAACTCCGGCGTGGTAAACTCCAACTGTCCTATCGGCCGGAATTGCTGAAAAGATTACAGTTTTTTCTTAATGTTCGAGGTTTGGGCCTAGGCTCGCACGAAGCCGCCCCCGGTCGAGGCGAGTTGGCCTCTCGAGCACGCGGCAAGGGCCGCTTTCCGATGAGAGAATTTAAATCTTGGCTGCAAAAATGGGAATAATCTTCTGCAAGGCAACCGTCTTCTGGCTGGCCACACGCAGTTCGGAAGGGAGTTCGAATCGATGAACCGCCGATTTTACTGGAACCGACTCGCCCTGATGGCTTGCGCCGCAGTCTGGATGTTAGTGGGATTGACCTCCAGCGATCTGGCCGATGAGCCCCGTGCCCAGGCCGCGAACATGCCTGATCCTGCGGCGCTGATCCAATCGGTTTGGGATAATCAGAAGCATCTGGAAGCCCTGCGCAAGGATTACATCTTCCTCCGCAAGGATGAAGAACAGGACGTTGACTCCCACGGAAATGTGAAGAAGACGGAAGTCAGGGAATACGAAGTTCACTATGTGGCCGATCAGCAGGTCGACCGGCTTATCAGCAAGAATGGCAAGCCTCTGAGTACGCGGGAAGGCCGGGTGCAGGACGACGAAGTTCGGCGGCAGGAATCTCACGCGCTGAAGCAAGCGGCGAAACGCGAGGCCGGCGAAGAGCCCGACAAGAATGAATTTACCGTTTCGAAATTCCTGGCTGCCGACCACTTCCACAATCTGCGCCGTGAGACCTACCAGCAGCACGAAGTCTATGCGATGGACTTTGAGCCGCGCGCCGACTTCGAGCCTCATTCCATCCGCGATAAGATCCTGAAGGCGCTGGGGGGAACGATTTGGATTGACGAAAAAGCCCGGCAGATCGTTCGTCTGGAAGCGCGCTTTCTTGATTCGGTCAAAGTGGGCGGCGGTCTGGTGGGCTCCCTGGAGAGGGGGGGAAACGTCATCTTCGAACAGCGCTATTTGAATGGGGAAGTCTGGATGCCCTCGTATAGCGAAGTTCATATCAACGAACGCGTCTTCTTTCTGCCCCGGCCCGTCAATTACATTTCAAGTTACACCGACTACAGGAAGTTCCGCGTGACTTCTCACATTGCCAGTTTGGGCGCCGCGCCTCAGCCCCATGGCTTCGAAAGCGCCGGGGTACCGTCATTTCTGTAGTGGGTCGATTTGCCGTGGAGACGGCAGGCTGAACCATTGCGGTTATTTCTCGGGATTTGCAAGTGTCGCGCGATTGGCGGCGGGCAGGTCCTGAAGCGATTTTTGGAAGTAGGGAAGGGTGCGGGCGAGGCCGCTCTCCAGGCTTACGCGCGGCTCCCAGCCAAGCTTTTCGCGGGCGGCAGTGATTTCAGGCTGACGCCGCTGCGGATCGTCTTCCGGCAGAGGCGCAAAGGTGATGGGGCTCTTGCTTTGCGTGATGCGCACAATCGCTTCCGCGAGCTGGAGCATGGAAACTTCTTCCGGATTCCCAATGTTGATGGGCCCGGTCTGGTTGGACATCAAAAGACGGTATAGTCCCTCGACCAGATCACTGACATAACAGAGGCTGCGGGTCTGCGTGCCCTTGCCGTAAACAGTTAAGGGCTGACCCAGCAGGGCCTGCACCATGAAATTGGGCAGGGCGCGGCCATCCTCCAGCCGCATGCGCTCGCCGTAGGTGTTGAAGATGCGGACGATGCGCACCTTGACGCCGTGCTCGCGGTAATACGCCATGGTAATCGCTTCCGCGAACCGCTTGGCCTCGTCATAAACGCTGCGCGGGCCAATCGGGTTCACATGCCCCCAATATTTTTCCGGCTGCGGACTCATTTCCGGGTCGCCATAAATTTCCGAAGTGGAAGCCAGCAGAATCGTGCTGCCGTGGGCTTTGGCGAGTCCCAAGGCGTGATAGGTTCCCATCGCCCCGACTTTCAGCGTGTGAATCGGATGCCGGGCGTAATCCTTGGGGCTGGCCGGCGAGGCGAAATGCAGGATGTGATTCAGCGGGCGCGTGGCAAACGCCGGTGGAGCCCCGGCGCGATTAAGCAACGCGGGCAGGTCGATGGGCAAAGTCACATCATGCTGGACGAACTGGAATTGAGGGCTTTGGAGAAGATGCTGAATATTCTCCTTGCGGCCGGTGATCAGGTTATCGAGGCAGATAACGTCGTGGCCTTCGGCGGTGAGCCGGTCGCAAAGGTGGGAGCCGAGAAAACCTGCGCCGCCCGTAACCAGGCTCAGCAGCCGGGAAGTCGCGCTGGGAGATGAATTTGAAAGTGCGGGGGCCATGGTCTGGTGCTCCGGGGAAAACTGATCAGGGTTTTTGCGTGTGCGCACTGGCGCCGGCGGCTCGCGCTCCGTCGCGCCCCATCGAGACGTATTCAAACCCGGCCTTGCGAACCGTCGCCGGGTCAAAGAGATTTCTGCCGTCGACCAGGATCGGCACTTCCATGAGTTCACGGACGCGCGCCAGGTCGAGCCGGCGAAATTCCTCCCATTCGGTTATCAGTAGCAGCGCCTGGGCGCCTTCCGCGACTTCGTAGGCGGAAGAGCAATAGGTGATCTTGTCCGGCGCCGGCGGAAAGACAGCCTGGGTGTTCGGCATGGCCTTTGGATCGTAAACCCGCAGCTTGCTCCCTTCGTCGAGCAGGGCTTGTATGATTTTCAGGCTGACGGCTTCGCGGATGTCGTCGGTTCCGGCTTTAAATGCGAGTCCCAGAATGCCCAGGGTTTTTCCGCGCAGGGTCCAGAGTGTTTCGTGGACCTTGTGAATAAAGATGCCCACGCGGCGGTGGTTGATCTCTTCGACTTCTTTCAACAACCCAAAATTGACACCATGCTCTTCCGCGAAGTAGATGAAGGCACGTACATCCTTGGGGAAGCAGTAACCTCCGTAGCCGATTCCAGCATCGAGAAATTGCGGGCCGATGCGCGCATCGAGGCCGATTCCCCGGGTGACCGCGGTGACGTCGGCGCCGACTTTTTCGCACAGATCGGAGACCATGTTGATGAAGGAGATCTTGGCGGAAAGAAAGGCGTTGGCGGCGTGTTTGATCAATTCCGCGGTGCTGGTGTCGGTGACCACGATGGGGCGGCCGAGCGGCGTGTAGAGATCGGTCAGGATGGCGCGCGCGCGATCGGAATCCACCCCGCAAACAATGCGATCCGGGTGAAAGAAGTCCTCAACGGCCCGGCCTTCGCGGAGAAACTCGGGGTTGGACGCGATGTCAAATTCAAGCAATGCCGCACCGCCCGGCTCTCCTGCGCCCTTGCCATTGCGATAGCGCACAATCGTGCGCTTTAGCCACTGTGCGGTGATGGCCGGAACCGTGCTTTTCTCGACGATCAGTTTGTAGCCGTTCAAGTTGCGGGCAATGAGGCGCGCCACGGCTTCCACTTGCGCAAGATCCGCCTGACCGTTCGCCTTTTGTGGGGTGCCGACGCAGATGAAGATAATGGAGGCGTCACGAATAGCGCTATCGATGTCGTCGACCGGCTGAAATCTTCCGCTGCCTAGGTGTTTGGATAAGAGGTCGTTAAGGCCGGGCTCAAAAAAAATGGGGTCGCCGCCGCGAATCAGCCCCACTTTGCGCGAATCGGAGTCGGCTCCGATGACGTTCCAGCCCAGGTCCGCAAGCCCCAGGGCGGTGGGCAGGCCGATGTGACCCATCCCCAGAACCGTGATCGTAGCCTCACCCACCTTGATATCTTGCTGCGTCGATTGAGCGCTCATTTTTGTTTTTCAATGCTAATGGCCCTGGAAGCACACTGTCAAGAAATGTATCTGGGAGTGAACCCCATTCGGGGGGTACAGTCGTACTGACGGAGCAGGGTCGCAATAATTAAAAAAGGCTAAAACCCTGCCGCCCAGGGCGGTCGATTGCCGTAGGGGGAGGAAATTTCGGTAAGTTGATGTAAGGAATGGGGCTATTTGAGATTAGGGAGCGGAAGCCTGTCCCTTGCTTGGTATTGACAAGGTGCAAAACTAAGACCTATACTGTTTTTCGCTGATTTTCGTCGCGAAAAACATCCGTGGTCCGTGGGTGCGAGAATGGTGGCAAGGCATCCAACAACCAATGCCTATAGACTTGTGCGACGATGCTCCTCCAAGCCAGCAGGGCGTTAGTTCCGAGCCAATTTGACTTGATCCGTTCCGAAGCATCTGAGCTGGACAGGCTCTTTTTTCAATGGGTTCAAGGGAGGGCAGGGCCTCTTGAAGCCCCTGCCGGGTGTGAGCACGGGCCACCGGACGAGCGTCGACAACTGAGGGCCCGCCCATGACCTCAAGAACGTAGGCTCAGTTGTCTAGCTAGGCGGCGCAACCTAGGGTCGCGCCGTTAGGTGTATGCGAAAAAATCCATCCGCCTGAAGGCCTCCGGAAACTCGGGCGGCTGAATTGCCCGACGGACCAATCTTGCAACCCGGCGCGAGCAATTCCAGCCGTGGATGACTACACCGGTAGGAACCGCGAGGAGATTTCCGAAATTTCCTTAATTGCCGTGAAATCAGAAGGCAGCGGGTTTATCATGGTTGGGACGGCCACAATGAAATCCTAGGATTTGTTCCAAGCGGAGCGGAATGGAAAGTTCCGTCCTGGAAGGTAAGTATTTGAATGAAGGCGGGCCCATGGTCGACAGATTTGGAACGATGAATGAACGACGAGTTCTTGATCGCATGATGAGATTGGTTGCAGGACTTGCCGTTTGTTTTCTCGCCGGAGCGGCCATGGCCATGAGCCAGGACGCGAAGCCGGTAGCGCCTGCGACGGCGCCCGACGCGGGAAAGCCCGCCGCTGCAGCCGGCGCGGCAGCGCCCGCGCCAAGCGCCGGCATCGCCGATTACACCGTGAGCCCCGAAGACCTTCTTGAAATCACGGTCATGGACGTCCCGGAAGTGAGCCGGACTTATCGGGTCAGCTCCAATGGCTTCCTGACTCTCCCCTTGCTGACGCAACCGGTGGCCGCAGAAGGCTTGACCCTTGATCAGCTTTCCACCCTGATTGCCACCCGCTTCCGCGAGGCGGGCATGGTCAACAATGCCCAAGTCTCCATTTCCCTCAAGGAAACCCGGCTGCACACGGTTCTGATTTCCGGCGAAGTCAAATCGCCGCAGTCGTATCCGGTTTATGGGCCGACGCGGCTGATTGATGCTTTGGTCAAGGCCGGTGGAGTTGCCCCCACCGCGGGGGACACGGTAATTATCACGCGCGGCGATATTGGAGCGAAGGCGGACGCGGCGGAAAGCGCCAAAACTGGCGCCCCGAACCCTTCCGCCGCGGGAAGATCGTTTAGTTTAAATATCCGCAAGCTGGTGGATACCGGTGACGACCGGGAGAACAATATCCTGATGTATCCGGGCGACCGGATCATGGTGCAGCGGGCGGAGTTGATTTACGTCCTCGGGGCGGTGGCCAGACCCGGCGGGTATGTTCTCAATGAGTCCCGCCAGCACATTACGGTGCTCAAGGCTCTGGCCATGGCCGGTGACGTCAACAACATCGCCAAGCGCAACGGCATCATGATCCTGCGGAAGGATACTTCCTCGGATTCTGAAAAGCGCGAGGAAATTCCCGTCAATTACAAAGAGATGGCACGGGGGAAGATCGAGGACATTCGCCTGGTTCCCGACGACATTCTGTTTGTTCCTGAAAGCACCGCTCTGAAAGCGCTGCACGCCTCGACCCAGGCAGCCGTCGCCGTGGCGTCCGCGGGCGGCTCGACTTTGCTGATTTACCGTTAGACCTACTGAACGGCGCCCGTTCCACCGGAATTGCAATTTCACCTGAGGGAGTCTGACCTTGCCGGATAATGAATCACTTTCGCCCCTTGAACGCAATTTGCCCCAACGGGTGAACGGTTACAATCCCACCCTGTACGAACTGGAGCCGCAGCGGGGCGAAACCCACTTCACCTTCGCTTCCTTCTGGCACATCGTCATGAAGCGGCTCACCACCATCATTGCCGCGACGGTGGTGGTGGCGGTTCTGACCGGAATTTACACCTTGCGCCTGCAACCGGTCTATCGGGCGACGGCGACGGTGGAAGTCGAGACCACGCAACCGCAGCTTCAGACCCTCAGCGAAGTCTACCGCCAGTCTAGCGGCGATGATTACACCTTTCTGACGACGCAAATCCAGGTTCTGCAAAGCAACAGCCTGGCATGGACCACGCTGCAGCAACTGGGAATGGACCGCTACGGTCCCGCCGAGAGTTCCGCCAACGCTCCGGGCCAAACTCCCGCGCAACTTGCCGCGGCGCGCAAGGCGGATTTAATTTCCGGTTTCAAGGGTGGGCTGCGGGTTGAGCAGGTCAAGGACAGTCGCATTCTGGCCGTGAGCTACGACAGCAGCAATCCGGAAATTGCCGCCCGGGCCGCCAATCTCCTCATCGAAAACTACAAGAACTCCAACTTTGAGGAGAAGACCGACTTTACCCGTCACGCCTCCGCCGGCATGGAAGAGCAGCTTCAGGAACTCAAGGCCAAAGTGGAAAAGTCGCAGCAGGCCCTGGTGGATTATGAGCGCCGGAATCTGATTGTCAACGTCGGCGACAAGGGGACCATTAACGATCAGCGGCTCGAGCAACTGAACCGCGATTACACCGAGGCGGAAGGGGATCTGGACCAGAAGCAGTCGGTCTATGAATTGGTCAAGGCCAACGAGTCCCAGGTCGGAATGATTGTCGAAGACAAAATTCTGGAGAACCTGGAAGAGAAATTGAACGACCTCAAGAGCCAATACGCCGATGCGCTGAATCAATACGGCCCGAACTTTCCCAAAGCGGTTCGATTGCGCGAACAGGTGGCGCAGACCCAGGGTCTGGTGGATGCCGCGCGCAAGCAGGCGATTTTCCGGGTGCAGAACAACTATCAGGCGGCGGTCAATCGCGTGACGCTGCTGGGCGAATCGCTGGCCAAGGAAAAGACCAACGTCAGCGCCATCAACGAGCGCATGATTGACTACAACATTCTGAAGCGCGATTTTGAAATCAATCAGCAGCTTTACGAAAGCCTTTTGCAGCGATTGAAGGACGCCACCCTTTCCGCCAGCCTGCAGGTGACCAACGTTCATCTCATTGATGCCGCCAGCGTGCCCTCCGGCCCCGATCAGCCCCAACCGCCCGCGCAATATGGCGGCGGGATTGATGTTCGGGATCATTCTGGGCGTCACTCTGGCCTTTGTGCAGGAGGCGCTGGACAGCTCGGTGCGCACCACGGAGGAGGCCGAGCGGCTGGTCAACGCCCCCGCCCTTGCCGTCATCCCGGCGGAAAACGACGGCAACCGGCGCAAGCAGATTGCCGCCAACGCTTCCAATCCCGGAGCCCTTGCCGCCAGCACGATGGGCATGACGGTGCTCACCCGTCCTTCCTCGCCGGTGGCGGAATCCTTTCGCAGTCTCCGCACCTCCGTCCTGCTTTCCACCGCGCCGCGTCCTCCCCAGACCCTGCTGGTGACGAGCGCGCAGATGGGCGAGGGGAAGACTTCCACCGCCACCAACCTCGCCATGTCCTTCGCGCAGCGGCAGGGGCCGGTGCTGATCATCGACGCTGATATGCGCCGTCCTTCGGTGGCCAAAACGCTCGGGGTGGGAAATGAAAAGGGCTTGAGCAGTTTCCTCACTGGCGCGCATCTGCTGGATGAAGTATTGATTCAATATGACCGCATCCCCAATTTGTGGATTCTCCCCGCCGGGCCGCGGCCGCCCGATCCCGCCGAGCTGATTTCGTCCCACATGATGGATGCGACGCTCAAGGATTTGCTCAAGCGGTTTACCCAGATTGTGATTGATTCGCCCCCGCTGCTGCTGGTTACCGACGCGGTCATTCTTTCCGCCATGGTCGATGGGGTCATCCTGGTGGTTTCCAGCGGAACGACGGGCCGCGGAGCTCTTTCGCGCGCTCATCGCATTCTCGAAAATGCCGGCTCGCGCGTGCTGGGAATGGTTCTCAACAAGGTGGATATGCGCTTCGATACCTACTATGGGTCCTACTATGGACCCTACACCCAGGCCTATTATGATGAGGCTTCCGTATCGAGTCCCGCGCATACGCCAGGCGATAGCCGCTCGCGAAAAAGTTCATCCCGCCGGGCATGAGATTTCGTCTGACGCCGGGCGAACGGGGTCCAGTTTCCTCCGGGTCAAAATTGGGTACGCTTTCCGCTCTCGGGGCCGATGGCTGCCTCCAGGACCATTCGCATCATGAGCCGACATTCCAACGCTGAATTTGAGGGCGAGCGGTCGCGCAGCCAAAATCACTCGAACTACACCTGGGAGTGGTCCCTTCGCCCCACTGCCCGGGCGGTTCTGCTGATGGTCCCCCTGATTGTTTTCGGCGTGGTGATGAGCTGGGAAGCTTTCCGCGCCGCGCGGGCGGTTGGCCAACTGGACGATCTCTCAATTGCCCAGGGCGAAAAAGCCTTGCAGCAGGATCCCGGCAACGCCGATTTGATGCATCATCTCGGCTCGCTCTACTCCACCGATCCCATCGAGGCCGACTCTGCCAAGGCGGTCAACTACCTGCGCCAGGCCGTAACCCTCAATCCCCGGCGTTGGGATTTTTGGATGGACCTGGGGATTGCCTGCGATTACGCTTCCGACATCGCCTGCTCGGACCACGCTTTTGCCCAGGTCGTGGAGATCAATCCCAAGGCTCCGGCCATGGTGTGGGCAGTGGGAAACCACTACCTCCTCACCGACCGGCCGGAGATGGCTTTTCCGGCCTTCCGCCGCCTGATCAGCCTCGACTCCGAATACCTCTATCTGATCCTGCGCTTGTGCTATCGCGCCACTCATGACCCCCAGGCGATTTATGCCGGCATCGCCGCCCATGCCCCCAGCCCCTCAATCCGCTTCTCCCTGCTGAACTTTCTATGTTCCATGGCCGACTATGAGGGCGCCATGAAGATTTGGGGGCAAATGATTGCCGGTCCCGATCGCCATCCGGACATGTCGCTGGTAAAGCCCTTTCTCGATCTCTTGATGGAACACAGCCAGATCGACGATGCCGAAAAGATCTGGAGCGACCTGCAAAATGCGGGAGTGATTCCCCCCAATCCGCCTCCCCAGGCCGCCAATATCCTCTTCAACAGCGGATTTGAACGCGCTCCTCTCGATACCGGATTTGACTGGCGCGTCAGCGACTCACCCGACCTGGAATTTGATTTGTCCGATCCCACCGGCTATCAAGGCGCGAAATGCGTGCGAATCGAATTCCCCGTGGGCCGCGATGCGGAGTACTATCTGCTGAGCCAGATGGTTCGCGTCCAGCCCAATACCACCTATCAACTCTCGGCTTACGTGCGCTCTGACGACCTCACTTCACAGAGCGGCCCGCGATGGCGCGTGGACGAAACCGGCTGCACTAACTGCCCGCAGGAAACCAGTGATGCGACGGTGGGATCGACTCCCTGGCACAAGGTTGACGTGGAATTCACCACCCTGCCGCAGACCCAATCCGTCAAGGTTTCCTTCTGGCGGCCGAAGGAGCAAATTTTTTCGCGGGACATCACCGGGACGGTGTGGTTGAGCGACGTGAATCTGCACGCTGTCGAAGCTCCCGAGTCCGGCACGCGCCAGGAGAGGCTACGTTGACATCCCCGACCGTCTCGCAGAACTCCTCGCAGGACCTCCGGCCTGCCGCGCGTGAAGGCCGCGGGCAGGCGGCATCGCTCCACCGGCTGGCGCGGATTATTTTTCTCGCCACCATTTTTGCCGCGCCCTGGACCTTTGGCGCCGTCCAGCCTTGGGGATGGGGGGCGTTGACGGTCCTGGCGATGCTGCTTTTAATTCTCTGGGCGGCTGGTTGGGTCGAGCGCGGAATTCTGAAATTGAGCTGGTCGTCTCTCTATCTGCCCTTTCTCGCCTTGATTGCCCTGGCGCTGTTTCAATTCTTTGCCGGATTCACTTCCGACCACGTGGCGTCGCGCGAAGCTGTCCTGAAACTCGTGACCAATGCCGTCTTCTTTTTCCTGGCGGGACAATTGCTCTTCAATGAGAGCAGGAGCGGCAAGACCATTCAACAGTGGGGATTGCTGGTTCTGATTCTGGCCCTGGGGTTGAGCGCCCTGGCGATTGCCCAGGTCATCACCACCGGACACGGTTGGATCTACTGGTACATCCGGACGCCGCATGGGCCGTTTGGCCCCTACGTGAGCGCCAACGACTATTGCGGCCTGCTCGAGATGCTGATTCCCGTCGCCGCGGGATATGTTCTGTCGGGCTCCTCGCGCCGCGTGCCCGCCGTGCTGCTGTGGATTGCGGTGGGCGTGGCCCTTGCTTCGGTGGCCATGAGCGGCTCCCGGGGTGGCGCTGTCGTGACATTGATTGAGGTCTTGTTGTTCGCTTACATCGCCATTCGCCACCAGTCGCGCCGTCATTGGGGTCTCGGGTTACCGGTGATTCTGGGGCTGATCCTGATTTCCGCCGGCGCCTTCGCCTGGGTGGCGAATGGGCAGCGCGAAACGGACCGCGCCCTTTCGGTGTTTCAAACCAATAAATCCCTGCAAGTTAAAATGGGCGACCGCCTCTGGGTGGCGAAGGATACGCTGCGCATGGCGCTCCACCACCCCTGGCTGGGAGTCGGCGTGGGGGGCTTTGAACGGCCTTTCCGCCCTACATGTCGCACGTTTCCGACATCCATTGGACTCACGCGCACGATGATTTTGCCGAGGGATTGTCGGAAACCGGTTTGCCCGGAGCGGTGCTGCTCGTATGGGGCATGGTCCTTTTTATTTCGCTGGGATACTTTCACATCCGCGAGCGATTACGCGCCGACTGGGGCTGGATTCCGGTCGGGGCGCTGGTGGGGGCGACGGGATTGCTCTGCCACAGCCTGGTGGATTTCAATTTGCGCATTCCCGCCAACGCCGCATGGTTCGTCGTCTGCCTGGCGGTTGCGACCCACCCCGGCACGTGGCCGGACCGTGCGCCCCGCCGCGTGCGGGAATCGACTCCGGAAACGGATGAAGGTTTTGTGAATTAGTTCGCCGTTGCGGAATTCCGCGCCGAGCAAACGTAGGGGTAGGGCTTGCCCTACCCTCGCCGATTGCCTGCAATCGGCCTCCGTGTCTGGATGGGTGGTAACTTGCACGAAGGGGACGGCAAGCCATCCCCCTACAAAACCCTGGCCGATTGCCTGCAATCGGCAGATGTGGGGAGGGGTAGCGAAGAGGTATCCGTCAGCCGACGGATTCCTCTGCGGCTCTTGCCGTGGCCAAACATTCGGAGGCAAACAAAATGAAAGGTGTCATTCTCGCGGGCGGAACGGGGTCGCGGCTTCTCCCTCTGACCAAAGTTACCAACAAGCATTTATTGCCGGTCTACAACGCCCCAATGATTTATTATCCGCTCTGGACCCTCGTCAACGCTGGGATTGAGCAGATCCTGATTGTCACCGGCGGCCGCAATGCCGGAGACTTTCTGCGCCTGCTGGCGAATGGCAAGGAGTTTGGCCTGAAGCGATTGAACTACGCGTATCAGGAAGGCGAGGGCGGCATTGCCGATGCCCTGCGCCTGGCAGAAGATTTTGCCGAAGGAGAAAAAATCTGCGTGGTCTTGGGCGACAACATCCTCGAAGGCAGCATCAAGGACGCGGCCGATAAATTCCGTCAACAGAAGGAAGGCGCGCATATCCTGCTCAAGGAAGTTACCAGTCCCGAGCGCTTCGGCGTTCCCGTATTCGAGAACGGCAAAATCGTTCGCATCGAGGAAAAACCCTCCGCGCCCGCCAGTAATTTCGCCGTTACCGGAGTCTATTTTTACGACTCCACGGTTTTCGCCAAGGCCAATCAACTCAAGCCCTCGCGGCGCGGCGAACTGGAAATCACCGACGTCAACAACGCCTATCTGAAGGAAGGCACTTTGACCTACAGCAATCTCGATGGCTGGTGGACCGATGCCGGAACGTTTGAGTCGCTGCGTCTGGCGAATAATCTGGTTGCGGATGGGCTGAAGGTTTCAGGATAGTCCTGAACATAAGATCCTTGGATCTCTGCGCCGCGGGTTCCGTACGCCCTACCCGGACCGTTCGCTGTAATTGACGAGCATCTGCCATGAATGTTCGCCCAGCCGCCGCAAAATCGCAGTCAAAGTGGTGGATATCTTCGGCAACGACACCATGACGATTGGCGAGGTTACGGTGGGAGGGAAGAGAGCAGCCGTTCAAACCCCTCGAATTCGCCGGGTTTGGAAAACGGAAAAAAGGGAAAATGACCGAAAAGATCGATGTTCAAGGCAAAGAAATTACCATCATTTCCCGGCAGCAGGAGGACTACATCTCGCTGACCGACATAGCCAAGTACCGAAATAGCGATGCGCCAGCAGATATTGTCAAGAATTGGTTGAGAAGTCGAAGCACGATCGAATTCCTCGGACTATTGGAGCAACTTAATAATCCCAGTTTTAAACTGGTCGAATTCGACCAGTTTAGGAACGAGGCCGGATCCAACCATTTTGTCTTGTCTCCCCAAAAATGGATAGAAACCACGAATGCCGTCGGGCTAATTTCCAAGTCCGGCCGTTACGGCGGCACCTACGCCCACAAAGACATCGCCTTTGAGTTCGCGTCCTGGATATCGCCCCAGTTCAAGCTGTATCTCATTACTGAGTTCCAGCGCCTGAAAGAAACAGAACGAAAGCAGCTCGGCTGGGACATCAAACGAAATCTTGCTAAAATTAATTACCGCATCCACACGGACGCCATCAAAGAGAACCTGATCCCGCCAGCCCTTTCGCCCCGCCAGACAAATCTGATTTACGCGAGCGAAGCGGACGTACTGAATATGGCCTTGTTTGGCGTGACGGCGAAGGGGTGGCGCGACCGTCATCTGGGCGAGAAGGGTAACATTCGAGACTACGCCGAGATTTCGCAGCTGCGTCTGCCTTTCCAACCTGGAGAATTTAAATGCACTTTTCATCGGCGAGGGTATGCTCCAGGCGGAGCGCCTCCGCAAGTTGAATCAAATCGCCATCCAGCAGATGAAATTGTTGACGGAAGATTCGAGGATCAAGCGCCTTGAATCGGGGGACAAGTAATGGTGCTGTATCCAAATTTCCCTGAATTGCCTCACGCAGGGGGGGGCGATCCCGCCCCCTACAAGATGTTGACTCTTGGAGCGAAAATTCCCGGGGCCCTGCTCCTCTGATTCCGTTGCAAAAACATCGAGGAACTTACATGAAGCTCGTAGTCACCGGAGGCGCTGGATTTATCGGCTCGAATTTTGTCCGCCACATCCTTGCGCGCTACCCTCGCTACACCATCCGCAACCTGGATAAGCTGACCTATTCCGGAAATCTTCACACGCTGCAAGATGTGGTTAAGAATAAACGCCATACGTTTGTGCGCGGAGATATTTGCGACCGCCGCAAAGTTCAGGAAGTGCTGAAGGGCGCGGACGCCATCGTCCACTTTGCCGCCGAGTCGCACGTTGACCGCAGCATTCTCGACAGCACCGCATTCATCAAAACCAACGTTCTTGGCACCCAATGCTTGCTTGACGCCGCTCGTCATGCGGGGATCAAGCGGTTCGTTCTGGTCAGCACCGACGAGGTGTACGGCAGCGCTCCCTCGGGCGAGAAATTTAACGAGCATTCGCAGATTGCGCCCAACAGTCCCTACGCCGCGAGCAAGGCCGGAGCAGATCTTCTGGCGCGCGCCTACTTCCGCACCTACGGGTTTCCGGTTATCATCACAAGGTGCACAAATAACTATGGTCCATTCCAATATCCGGAAAAGTTTATTCCGCTGATTATTTCCCGCGCCATGCAGGGGGAGAGCATTCCCGTATACGGCGACGGCCTGCAAATCCGGGACTGGATTCATGTGATGGACCACTGCTCGGGCCTGGACGCAGTGCTGCACCGGGGGCGCGAAGGGGAGATTTACAACCTCGGGGCGGGGAACGAGTGGACCAATCTCGATATTGCCGGACATATTCTGAAGCTGGTAGGCAAGCCGGATTCGCTCCTGAAGTATGTGCAGGATCGCCCTGGGCACGACCGCCGTTATGCGCTGGATAGTCGCAAGGCGGAAGGCGAGCTTGACTGGGCGCCGCAGATTTCGCTCGACGACGGCTTGAAGCAGACGGTCGAGTGGTATCTCGCGAATTCGGATTGGATCAAGCGGGTTACGGCGCGGACGTATCGCACCTACTATCGGGCCCAGTACGACCGGCGCGACGCTACGATGAAAAAGGTTCTCGATCGCGGAGGGAAAAAATAGTGCGCGTTCTCGTCACCGGCGCCAAAGGAATGCTTGCTCACGCCCTGCTGCCGTGTCTGGGCGGGCATGCGGTTACTGGCGTCGACCTGAACGATTTCGATATCTCGCAGGAAGCGGCGGTGCAAAAAGCCTTCCGCGAGTTGCGGCCGGAATTCGTCTATCACCTCGCCGCTTACACCGACGTGGATGGCTGTGAACTCAATCCCCAGTTGGCCAGGCAGGTGAACGCTGACGGCACGGCAAACCTGGCGCGAGCTGCGGCGGAGGTTGGGGCGACGATGCTCTATGTCAGCACCGACTACGTATTTGACGGATCGGGCTCAACCCCCTGGCGGGAGGATGACGCTCCCAATCCCCTGAGCGCCTATGGGAAGTCCAAACTGGAAGGTGAAAAGGCCGTCGCGGCGACGCTAAAATATTACTTCATCGCGCGCTCGTCGTGGCTGTTTGGACCAAAAGGCAAAAACTTTGTCTCCACGATTCTCAAATATGCCGCCGAGCGGGATGAACTTCGCGTGGTGAGCGACCAGCGCGGCTCACCAACCTACACCCGGCACTTGGCCGTCCAGTTATCCCGATTCATCAACGCTAAGTCCTATGGAATCTATCACGTAACTGGATCGGGGAGCTGTAGCTGGTTCGAGTTTGCACAAACTATATTAAAATCAGCAGGTTACGAGCAGGTGCGGGTTGTGCCGATTTCCACCGAGGAATCCGGCCGACCGGCGCCCAGACCGAAATTTTCCGTGCTCGAGAATCGCAGGCTCGCACAAAATCAACTTGGCCTGCTTCCACACTGGAGCGAGGGCTTGGCGGAGTACCTTCACGAAGGCGAAAAATCGGGAGAATTCAAGTTGCCAGCTACCCCCTCGAATAAGAAGGGCGTTCACTCGGAGGTCATGGGCTCATGACTTCGCCAAATTCCCGCCTCGTGGCACAGCGTGAGGGAGTCCGTTTGGTAGTAGTGCCACGACCCCAGCCCAGTTGTGGCGACGTCGTCAGTCAGCCCCAATCGCCGCAATTGATCCAGGGCGTTGAGATTGAGCCGACCACGCAATACCCCGATGAACGTGGACTTTTCGCCGAACTCTTTCGCTTCGGCCATCCTGGCATCGGCAGGGATTTTGATCCGGCGAATGGAAGCCGGATTCAAGTTTCGTTTACGATATCTTATCCTGGGGTCATTAAGGCCATTCACTACCACTTTGAGCAGACGGACCTCTGGGCGCCGCTCGCCGGCATGTTTCAGGTTATTCTGTGCGACCTGCGCGAGTGCTCGCCGACTTGTGGGAAGTTGAATACGGTCTTCGTGGGGTCACTAAGGCCCTGGAAGCTGCGGATTCCGCCAGGCGTCGGTCACGGGTATAAAGTTGTCGGTCCGGATTCCGGCATGCTGGTCTATGCTACCAACCGGACCTACAATCCGAAAGACGAAGGGCGCATTGCCTTTGACGACCCGGGCATCAACTACGACTGGGTCACAAGGCCAAAATAGCTCATGACGAAGGATTTATCGATTCCCCCAGGGATAGGATCAAGGGAGGCCGTTTGAAGGACGTCGCAATCATTGGAGCAGGCCCGGCGGGCATCCACGCCGCCTACCTTTTGGCGCAGTCGGGTTTAAATGTGGTTCTGTTTGAAGCCCAAAATCGCATTGGCGATCGAGCCATCTGCTCTGGAGTTGTAGGTGACGAGGCCTTCCCGCGTTTCGACCTTCCGAGGCAAACGATTCTGTCCGAAATCCAGTGCATTCAGGCCGTTTCCCCCGGCGGAAGGAAATTGGAGCACCGCACCGACGAGCCTTTAGCCCAAGTCATCGACAAGGCGGAGTTTAACCGTTCACTCGCGCAGCGGGCGGTCGATGCCGGCGCGGATCTGCAACTGGGCTGCTGGGTAAACTCCCTTAAGGTGGATAAGCATTCCGTGACGGTTCAATACCGCCACACCGAGACTGGATCGGCCAGCCTCCTCGCCCAGGTGGCCGTCATCACGACGGGAGTGAACGGTTCTCTAACCGGTGCTCTGGGACTTGCTCAACCGCGACAATTCCTGCGCGCCGCCCAAGCCGAAATGTCGTTGCCACCGAACGGTCACGGCAACGCCACGCGCGTCTTCGTGGGGCAGGGAGTCGCCCCGGGCGCGTTCGGGTGGGAAATTCCTCTCGGTAACAATCGATTCCGGGTTGGGCTTATGACGGAACAGAACCCGGACCCGTACTTCGCCAAGCTGGTCCAGCGCCTTGCCCCGAATACCGACATGTCCACGTTACGCATCGATCGCAAAGGCATCGCGCAAGCTTCAGTGGGCCGCTGCGTAGTGGAGCGCGTGATTGCCGCCGGCGAGGCCGCGGGACACATCAAGACGACGACCGGCGGGGGCATCTACTACGGCCTGCTCTCGGCTGAACTTGTTGCCGAAGTCCTGGTTCGCGCCTTCCGTAGCAAGAACTTTAGCGCCCGCTCGCTCGGTGAGTTCGAGCGGTATTGGCGCTCAACCTTTGGCAATGAGCTGATGGTTGGCTATTTTGCGCGCAAGCTTGCCAGCCACTTTTCGGACGGGCAGATGGATAAGTTCTTCGACGCCGCCAACGCCTCCAACCTGCTCGGCCGGTTGAACGGCAAGCTGAAATTCGACTGGCACCATCGCGCCCTGCTCACAACCCTGCGATCCCTGATGTCGCTGCCCGGTGGTATGGGCGCGAGTTGAGGTGACAGGGAATCCGCCTCGGCATTCACACCGCTATTGTGTCCCCCGTTCGATTCTGCCTCCCTTTGCCCACCAGTCCGCATTAATTGTCACTGCCCAGTCCGCCCCACGTCACGCCCAGTTCCGGCCTCAGTAGCACTTGATGATACGGGGAATTGCAATTGTCCTCGAATTACTGATATTCTGCCGCCGCGATTGCAGGCAAGCGGGTCAATTCCAATATGGTGGGCAGGGGTCATTCGCGACTACTGCCATGAAATCTGCCGCGCGTTCGCCGGAGCCTTGCACGCCCGACCCCTTTTTCGAGGTTACTGAGCTTTCGCGGCTCCATCGGTGATGCCCTCCCAACGCTGGGTCCACATCATTCCTGTTTCCTTCATCATGTACACGATTGCATTCATCGACCGGACGAATGTGTCGCTGGCGCTTCCCTCGATGAGTAAATCGCTGCACATGGACCCCACGCAGGCGGGCGGCGCGGCGGGAATATTTTTCTGGGGATACGTCGTGCTTCAGATGCCCGGCGGCCATCTTGCCGAGCGCTGGAGCGCGAAGAAATTCGTCAGCATCCTGCTCGTGATGTGGGGAATTTGCTCGGTGGGTTGCGGGCTTGTCCAAACCGCACGCCAATTTTCGGTAATGCGCTTTCTCCTGGGAGTTGCGGAAGGCGGCGTATGGCCGGCCGTGCTGGTTCTGCTCTCACACTGGTTTCCGCGCGGCGAGCGCGCGCGCGCCAACGCCTATTGGATGCTCTGCCTACCCATTGCCGTCATCGTTTCTTCTCCGCTTTCGGGTTGGATCTTGTCGCATTGGACCTGGCGTGCGCTGTTGATCGCAGAAGGCGCTCTGCCTTTCCTTTGGCTGGTCATGTGGTGGACGATGGTGGATGACTATCCGCACCAAGCCCACTGGATTACGCCGGAAGAGCGCAATTACCTGGAGACCACGCTGGTGCGTGAGTCCAGCGAAATGGATTTCGGCAAGACGGAAGGCGCGCGAGGAACCCCGTGGCGCGAGTTGGTCAGACCCGCGGTGCTGGTGATGGTGGTTGTCTACCTGTTGCAGAACATCGGCAACTACGGTTACTTATTCTGGCTTCCGTCGGCGCTGCAAAATGTGCAGAAGATGAGCAATCAGTTGGTGGGCGTGCTCGCGGCGATTCCTTACCTCATTACGGCGGTGGGCATGGTTATCGTTTCCCGCCATTCCGATAAAAAGCGCGAGCGCAGACACCATGTGGCCTTTGGTCTGGCTTGGGGCGGCGCGTGCATGTTGACCTGCATTCTTCTGACGGCACACCATGCGGCGTGGGGATTCCTGGCCGTTTCGCTGGTGGGAGCGGGGTCGTATGGCATGCTCGGACCCTTCTGGGCCATTCCCACGGAGACGCTGCCGCGCTCGGTTTCAGGCCCCGCGATGGGAATGGTGAACGCGCTGGGAAATCTCGGCGGCTACTTCGGGCCACTCGCGGTGGGATTTGTATTCCATCGGACCGGTGACTTTCGATACGCCTTTGCCGTTCTCAGCCTTGCCATGATTTTGGGAGCTGTTTCGGCATTATCCCTGCCCCAACGAGCGAAAGCTCGGGAACCCTCCATGGAGGAGATAACATGAGGCGACGTGAGTTCGTAGCTTCACTCTCAATCCTTGCCGACTGCCTGGCGAATCCTGGCAACGCGCCCACGAAGCAAGAATCTAAAATTGAAACCGCCAAAATAGAAAAGCCCCCGATGGCGCCCATGGTTGCGCGCAAGACATGGACCTTCACCGAGTGGAGCAACAAACAAGGGTGGACCGTCTCGGCAGACCTGACGGGCGCAGTCATGGGCGGTACCCTGTGGCTTTCGCTGAATTCCGCAGATCGCGGCGCGGACCTCGAATCGACGCGGGGTCAGATTTATGGATTGCGGCGTAATTTGGATATTGAATCCCCACGCGGCATCGGGATTCCTGCGACTCAGATCAACAAAGTCCGCATGCGGATTCTGAACCTTTCGCCCCTGACGGATGGATTTGTGGACTGGAGGACCAGCGAGGCGCCTGAAAAGTATGCCGGCCCGGTCCGATTCGCCTTTCAACCCAACCGGAATGAATGGCAGGACGTGGTATGCCACATCGATGGCCAGTGGCGCGGCACGATCGACCAAATCAGGATTCGATTACCCCGCTCCGGAGTGAGGGGTGACCTTTGGATCAGCTCCATCGAACTCGTCGAGGGGCCCGCGCGGAAAGAGCCGGCACGCCCGGACGTTTGCAGTGAGCACGTCGTGCCTCGGCTCAGCCTCCCCGGAATCCCGATGGAGCAGTTTGCCGATGCCTTTAAAGTGCTGGACGAGTGCCTCATTACCAACGTGCCGCTTTGGGGTTTCAATTATCCCTTCCTCGGGCCGGGTGGCGTGTACGGAGAAGGTTGGTGGCAACTTGACAGCAGCCTGGCCGTGGCGGGAGCGAAGTGGGCGAACCAGTCGCTCGTGGAAGGCATCATGCGGGGATTTAAGGGAGTGCAGGAGCAGAATCCCGACGGCCGGATTGATTTGTACGGAGGCTCGGCCATTCGTGGTCAGGTGGGAGATGTCAGCAGCCTGCCCCGCTTCTTTGAAATGGCCTACGATGTGGCGAGGCGAACGGGCAGTGCTTTCTTACGCGAAGAAATTTACGGCGTCATGAAGAGATACCTTGGTTGGTGGTTATCTCCGATTAAAAAAGATCGTGCCACTGGACTCATCACCGCCACGGGGGAGGAGACCGTAAGTGGCGCGGTTAAGAGCTTATCGGCGGAGCAGAAGCCCCAAACGGATGCGGCAATTGACCTCAATGTGGCGGTGACTGTTGGGTGTTTCCTGACCGCAAGCTTGGCACGCGCGTTGGGCAAGTCCGGTGAGGCGCGAGAACTTCAATCGAGTTTTGAGGAATTGCGAGACGCCATCAATACTCATTTGTGGAACGAACAGGATGGGGTCTATTACAACCTGACCGTCCGCGACGGTAAACAGAGCCGGAGGCTGATCTGCACAACCTTCGATCCGCTGCGGCTTCAGATTGCTCCCGCTTCCCGCGTTCAGAGGTTGGTTCCCAAGCTGGTCAATCCCGCACTGTTTGACTGGGGCCGCCGGCCGGTGACCTCCATCGCCAAGACCGAACCGGATTTCGTGGAAGCAACGGGCCCCTATAAAGGACTTCAGTGGTATGGCGATGTCTGGGCGATGCGAAATGCCGAAATCATCGCAGGCCTGGAAGACTCCGGCTGCCACTCGTTGGCGGCAGAATTGGCCTGGTCAACGATCAAGGCTTTTAGTGGGAACTACTATGAGTACCTTGTTCCCAGCACCGGCCGTGGCGACGGTGCTTCCCGCCTCGTTTGGACAGCGTCGCTCTACATCCAGGCCATCATCGAAGATCTCTTTGGAGTTGATTACGACCGGATCAAGGGCCGCATTCGAATTCTCCCCCATATCCCCAAAGATCTTTTTGGCCAGGAGGTTTCGCTGAGGGAGCTGATCATTCCTCACAACGATAATCTGCGAATCGGCGTACGGCTGAAACAGACAGCGCCCGGCAAAGCTGAGATTGAAGTGCAGGCCACCGGGCAGCTTCCCCAATTGGAATTGCACATCCTGCTCCCCCATGAGGGCTCCTCCGCTCCGCGCGCGGTGGATGGACATGGGCGCAAAATTCCGGTCATGAACGCATTCGCAGACCTGGTCAATGCCTGCGGAGTTCGAGTGCCTCTATCCGCATCAACGCTCATCCGGTTTGAGTAATTCAAGGGTTGGCAGATTTCGGTGATGCGGTTTGTTTTCCGGCGGGGAGATGACGACCGCTAAAATTTAGACACTGAATCGAAGGTGGTTTGTAGCCATTGCCAGGGAAGACCGAACAGGAAGCCCTAAAACATTGCGATGGCGCGCAAGGGGGAACCCGACCCGTCGCGAATCTTGAGTGGAAGTGCGAGGAAGAGGAAGGTATCAGGAACTTGCTGGAGATTGCACAGATTCTCGACGATGAGCACCTGCTTCTCCAGGATAACCGGATGGACGGGGCTCGTGCGCAGCGCTTCCGGCGGATCTGGGGATAGCGTATCGACGCCGATGGCCGCGACCTTCTTTGATACAAGATACTCCGCCGCATCCATTCCCACTCCCGGCCAGTCTTCAAAATAATTCTGGGCGTTTGGGCGCAACGCCCAATTCTCCGCCCAGCCAAAATCGAACACCACGATATCGCCAGCTTCAAGCATGATGTGGCCGCGCTCCCAATCTTCCACGTGCCTTCGGGTAACGTAATTGCCCGCCCGGATGGAACGGCAATCAATCCGAACTCCCCGGCCCAAGAGCTGTTCCAGCGGGACACGGTCAATCGTGACGTGAGCGTCCGGCTTGGCATTCTTCAGAAAGTGGGCGGGCGCGTCCACGTGCGTCCCATTGTGCTCATGCACGACCAATTGATAACTGAGCGACCGGCCACCCAATCCATAAGACTCCCACAGGTTGTGGAAGAATTTCGCATGCGTGGGAAAATTCGGCATGTGTTCTTCCGAGCGTGTGGCTGAGATCGACGATGCGAAGGGAGCGGAGACCGTCCAGCAGCGCTGACACATTGCTCATGGGAAACTCCAATTCAACATGGATTGGGTGATGGGCTGCCAGCAAATCTGCAACCGGCCGAGGGATTACTGAGTCGCGAAATATCCGGGCTTCCAACGGAGGGTAACACCGCGCCGATCCATAACCACTTTGATGGTGCGGTAGGTTCCATCCATCGTGCCGTTTTGGGGCCGGTAACTGAGCTCGTATTGCTCGTCCAAAGTTCGGCCGATCGCTTCCAGGGCATTTGCCAGATTGATTAAGCGCTCGGCGGAATATATACCCGTTCCCGCATCCAGGCCCTTGTTTTGGGAGGTCTCTCCGATCTGCCCGTGGGAGAGGTACCCCGTCTCCATGTCGGCTCCCGGCGCGATGCGCTGAGGGAAAGAGGCAAATCCCCCCGTTGCCTCCGCAAGGTCTTCCAGAATTTTGTCACCGGGATTGTTAAACCCATAGGCAGCCGTCCCGATGGTGTAAATCATCGTTTCGGTCTGGCGGGCCAATGAAATCGCCTGGTCCATGGTGTGCTGGCTTTGCACATCCAGGCCGTCACTCAGGATGACGAGGACTCTGCGCATCTCTTCCCGCTCGCCCGCATTTCGCATCTTTGTGCTACAGGCAAGATAGATGGCATCATACAGGGCCTTGCCACCTCCGGATTTCAACCCACGAATCTTCTCATTCAAAAGATCGGGATCGCTGGTAAAGTCCTGGATGATGGAACTCTGTGCGTCAAATGTTTGAAGGTATATTTCGTTGCTGGTATTGCCGTTTCGAAGGATGACGTAAACGAACTCGTCAGCCGCTTCCTTTTCGTACTGAAGCTTGCTGCGAGCGCTGTTGCTGTTTTCCAGAATCAGTCCGACGCGCAAGGGCATCTGCGTTTCCCGGTCAAAATGCGTAACCGCTTGTTCAACCCCATCTTCATAGACGTGAAAATCCTCCTTATTCAGGTCGATCACTGGCATGCCGCGCTTATTGACCACGGTGACGGGGACATTAACCAACCGAACGTTGGTCACGATGGTCGGAATTTTTTCAGCATTGTCGCTCGGCTGGTTAGGGGATGGTTGGGGCGCAGGTACAGCCGGGGCCGGAGTTTGCTGGGCAGGGGTTTTTAGCACTGAGATTCCGATCGTCAGTGCGCCCAATAGCAGGGCCGCCGAAACCACCTGCCAGCCTGCCCTTCTCCTATTTGTCTGCCTTTTCCCTGACGAAGCACTGTTCATCTGTTTTAAATCGAGGGATTGTTGCCCTCAATAGCCTTCCATTAATCGGATTGCCTTGACGTGCTTATTCTATCTCAAGAGTTCGGCCTAGAGTAGCTCAAGACCACCAGGAGATTGTTTGAACTGTGCGATGGCGTCCACAAATGTTATAAATTGAGTGCCCGACAATTTTGACGCAGCAGTGTGGGCGCGATGTGGGCGGGTTTTGTCGACTATCTGGTCGGCATCGCAGTCATCGGAATGCGCATTCACCACGCAAATATTAAGTTATTCCTGGTGACGTCGATGCATAAATTTTGAAACATGCGCGGTTGGTCACGATCGGCGTAGGAGGTGGAAATGAAAGCCATACGAGTAGCGGAATTCGGCGGACCTGAGGTTCTGCAAATCCAGGAAGTGCCCGACCTTCGCGCCGGCGAGGGGCAGGTCGTCGTGCAAGTCAAAGCCGCGGGAGTGAATCCCTATGACACTTACATGCGCCAGGGAACTTACGCCGTCAAGCCGCCCCTGCCTTACACGCCGGGAAGTGACGCGGCGGGATTGGTGCTGTCTGTGGGGCCGGGAGTGAACGGATTCGCCCCCGGTGATCGCGTTTATGTGAACGGGACGCTCACCGGTGCGTACGCCGAGCAAACT
This sequence comes from uncultured Acidobacteriota bacterium, assembly GCA_963733285.1. Lineage (GTDB taxonomy): Bacteria > Acidobacteriota > Terriglobia > UBA7540 > UBA7540 > Bog-366. The sequence goes on along the minus strand of CAVTDA010000078.1, from coordinate 63,629 downwards.
CTTGCCGAGGCCTGGCAAGTCCGTCACCTGCCCGCTAGCGTGAGCTTCTCGCAGGGAGCTGCGGTCTTTGTTCCTTACGACACGGCTTTTCGGGCGCTGTTCCGGATTGCGCGCGTCCAGTCGGGTGAAACCGTGCTCATTCATGGCGCGAGCGGCGGGGTGGGAATTGCGGGCGTGCAATTGGCCCGCGCGGCGGGGCTGACCGTAATCGGCACGGGAGGTACAACCCGCGGACGCGAGCTCGTCGCTGCGCAGGGCGCGCATCATGTCTTGGACCACCATTCGGCGGACTATCTTGATGCTTTGATGAAACTCACCAGCGGGCGCGGGGTCGATGTGGTTTTGGAAATGCAGGCTCACTTGAATCTCGCCAAGTCGCTTTCTGTTCTGGCTTCCAAGGGCCGAATTGTCGTGATCGGGAATCGCGGCAATGTTGAAATTAATCCCCGTGAAATCATGCGACGCGAATGCGCCGTTCTGGGCATGGTTTTATGGAATGCCGGCCGTCAGGAGTTGGAGGGCATCCATGCCGGAGTCCAAGCCGGCCTCGAGAACGGTTCGCTGCGTCCAATTGTGGGGAAGGAATTTCCGCTTGCAGATGCTGCCGGAGCACATCGCGCCATTACCGAGCCTGGCGCGTACGGGAAGATTGTTTTGATTCCATAGGCGATGGGTTTCGCTGCCTGGACGGCTCTGCTCCTCCGGCAGCCATACCATTTCTCGCACAATTTCATTCGGTTCGACTCGGTCACGAATCCATCTTCCCTCGCAGTTTTGTCTAGAGTGGATTGCGGCCCTGAATGACCCGGATAAGCACTGCGATGATGGCAAGGACCAACAGGACGTGAACGTAAAGGCCGAGCGCGTGAAAGGTAACCATCCCCAGGAGCCACAGCACGAGTAAAATCGCGGCGATTGCCCAAAGCATGATTTTCTCCTTTCAATCCAATCGATGACCGTGCGCCACAACAAACGTCACTTTCCCGGGATTCGTGAAATTGTTCCCGACCCATTCCCTCCGTAGTTCTCTACCAGTGCAATCAGCCCGCCAAATTTGAATCCCCAAACAAAGTTGAATGGGGTGAATTGAATACACGAATAGACGCGACTCGCCACCGCATCGTTTCCTTGCGAGATTTGTGCACTTTTTACGTTCAGGATTCGCCGATATTCCTTTTCGATGCGCGAACCTGACTGACGAGTGAAAATCCAAATTCGCGCTGCCCGGCCAAGTAGTTTTTACCTGTCGCAGGGAATATAAGGCTTGCGATTGCGGCCGTCCGACAAGCAAGGAAGAAGTTGTAATACATTGATGACATATCATTTAACTTCATAACACCCAGTTTGGCGCAGAAGTTGCCTATCCAACGGCGTGGCTACCCCAGCCGTCGGGCGGACAGAGACTGTGGCGAATCCACGTGACGGGGCCGCGAGTTGCGTCTCCGATGACTCATGTGGCGTTCACACATCTCTGTCCGGCTAAAACCTGACGCGTGATTCCGGTGTTTCGCTGACGAAGACCCGGCGAAATCCGGGATTCGGGGAATCGCGGCCAGCCAGCGACGAGGTTTCAATAAGGAGGAAACGATGAGAATGCTGAAGTCTCTCGCGATTGTATTTTCACTCGGAGTGCTGCTGCTCATGGCGTCCAACGCACGGGCAGACCAGTGGGATCAACACACCAAAATTACTTTCAGCGGTCCGGTTCAGGTTGCTAACACTCAGCTTCCTGCCGGAACCTACATTTTCAAGCTCATGGACAACATGGGAAACCGCAACATCGTTCAGATTTACAATGAAGATGAGACGCACCTGATTGCGACCATCATGGCGATGCCCGATTATCGCCTAGAGGCAACGGGCAGCACCGCCGTGAAGTTTGCCGAAACCAGCGATGGTTCGCAGGCCGCAGGAAATGTTCCTGAGAATGGGTTGCCGCTCAAGGAGTGGTTTTATCCCGGCGACAGCTTTGGCCAGGAATTCACCGTTAAGCCGGTGAGTCAACAAGTAGCCGAGACGCAGCCCGAGCCTGCTGCTGAACCCGCGCCCGCTCCGGCACCCGCTGCTGCTGCGGCCACTCCCGCACCCGCACCCGCGGCCGAGCCCACTCCGGCTGAATCTCCCGCGCCTCAAGAGGCCGCTCCTGCGGCCGCGCCCGCAACCGATCAGACGGCAACATCCAACGATCAGAATGCCGCTCCTTCTGAGCTGCCCAAGACCGCCAGTGATCTGCCTTTGATGGGATTGGTAGGGTTGCTCTCTCTTGCCGCTGCGGCTGCTCTTCGCGTCGCCCGTAAGATGACGGCCTGACGCTGTTCTCGATTTTGGGTCCTGGCGTTCGGAGGGGCGCCAGGACCACCTTATTTTGATACGCGCCATGATAACCGCACCGCACTGAGTCCACGAATCGTTCGAGGAAATCATGAGCAGACACCGCAATCCTCACCTGAGCAAAATCATTCGCGCCGGATTCCTCGCACTTTTCACCTTGTTGATGGCCACGCCTCCCACCGCGGAGTGTCAATCGCTCCAATCCTCCAACCCGGACGAATATCAGATTTCCGTCAACGTGGGTTTTGTGCTTCTGCCGGTCGTGGTGACCAACCGCAAGGGAAAAGAGGTGTCGGGCCTGGGGGAAAATGATTTCCATGTCTATGAGGACGGCCGCCTGCAGCAAATCTCTTTCTTTGAGCCGGAAGACGTGCCCGTAAGGGTGGGGCTCATCATCGATAACAGCGGCAGCATGCGCTCCAAGCGGCCGGAGGTTACGGCGGCGGCGGAACAGTTTGCCAAGTCGAGCAATCCCGACGACCAATTGTTTGTCGTCAACTTCAATCAGAGGGTGTCGATGGGTTTGCCCAAGGGAATGCCCTACACGAGCGATTTGCAGACACTCCTGGACGCTGTCACCAAAAATCCCGCGGCGGGAAATACGGCGCTTTACGATGCCGTCGCCGCGGGGCTCGACCACATGAAATCGGATTCAACGACCCGGAAGGCTCTGATACTCATCACCGATGGGGAAGACAACGCCAGCCGCACGAAGCTTGCGGACCTCCTGAAAAAGGCCGAGGCATCGAACACGGAGATTTATTCTCTCGGGGTTTTTGATGAATCGTTTTCGGGGTCGCATTCCGGTAACGTCCTCAAGCGATTGTCCAAGGTGACGGGTGGAAAGGCGTATTTCCCCCAATCACCCGCCGAGATTGTGGGAATCTGCACGCAGATTGCGCGCAACCTTCGTCACGAATACACCCTCGGCTACGTCTCGAATAATCCCAACGCGAGCGGCAGGTATCATGCCATCCGGGTGACGGTCAATCGCCCGGGCAACGCGGACTTGCGCGTATCAACCCGCAGTGGTTACACGATGCCCTCCGGGCCGCAGACCTCGGCGGTGTCAACCCTCAACAAAGCGTCACTATGAAAAGGATATTTGCGCACGGCCCAACTTACTTTGCGAATCGCGATTCGTCGCCTTTGATGCGGTCGCCGAGCGGTCGGGGGCGGCAGTGGCTCAAACTCGGTGAATACCTTTTCCTGGTGATTGCGGCGCTATTTTTGGGCCGCGCGGCCTTAAGCTACGGACGATTGCGGATTGTGCAGATGTATGAGGCCTGGCAGTTTGACCACGACATGCCGCAGCAGGCCGCTTCGACAGGTCGAACCGCGCAAATGCCGCAAGCCTCACTTCCGGCCCCGCGCGTGGAGGAAGGCCAGCTTCTCGGCAGGCTCGAGATCCCAAGAATCGGAATCTCCGCGATGGTTTTGGAGGGCGACGACGACGATATCCTGGCGAAGTCGGCCGGTCATGTTCCCTCCACGGCGCTGCCGGGTGAAATGGGGAATTTCGTGATTGCCGCGCATCGGGATACGCTCTTCCGCGGCCTCAGGAATATCCGCGAGGATGACACGATTACTTTTTCCACGACCTCGGGCACCCATGCCTATCGGGTTGAGTCCATTGAAAAGGTTTCGCCCAACGACGTGGAAGTGCTCAAGGCATCGGCAACTCCCACATTGACGTTGGTCACCTGTTACCCCTTCAACTTCATTGGACACGCTCCGTTGCGTTTCGTCGTGAAGGCCGCAGAAATTGATGCAACACCTGGAATAGGTTCGGAGGTTTTGACCGCCAATTCTGCGCCCGCAGGAGACGGAGCCAACGATTTGACTCCTCATCTGAACCCTCTGGAGAGGACAGCGCACCCGCGTCTGGTCGCATCACTCGGGCCTGACGACGAAGCCGCACTTCAATCGCCTTCGTCCAACGCAAATTCGCCAGATGAAAACTCCTCAATCGCCGCGCATGCGAGCCTCAAACCCGGGCCGTCTCCGAAGCATGGAATTCAGGCTGCAAACGTCGCCAGCACATATTCCGCCCCGCCGGATCGTTCCCATGCTGATTCGATTCGAACGCCGCGGAAAAGCGCCGCAAACGAAGAGGCCATGAACAAATCCTCGCAGGATGAAGATCAACCCCCTGATGCATCCATGTCTCACCGGGCTGGAAAACTGAGCAAGGTCCGCGCCTGGCTGGGGGCGATTCCCGCGCACTTCAAGAAACGTCACTCCGAAGAAACCTCGGCCGACGATTAATTTCGCGCCGGACTTCCCGCTCTCTCATTCATTCTGGTAACTGGAATGTCGATTCGGCAGATATGAGGAATTTTGCCTTGCGGGCCAATTGCTGAAGGGGATCCCCCGGATCTGCTGGGGAGGCAGTAGCAGTTTGACGCCTACGGGAGCGAGGCGTCGAACGAGACCCCTCACCTGTCCGTCGACTGACGGACACCCTCTCCCCTCGGAGAGGGAAAATGCTTGTGGCGCGAGAGGTCGCGCGAGGGAGTTTGCGGCGGTCCCGCCGCACAAGAGGCCTTTCCTTCTCCGAGGGGAGAAGGTGGCTGAGGGACGATGCCGGATGAGGGGTCTTTTTCCGACGTGGCGGTTGACCCCCTTTTGAGGGGCCATCCACCAAAAAGCCTCCGGCTTAGCCAGAGGATAACTCCCCCCCAAAAAAGGGGCCGGCAAGCGCCGGCCCCTTTGAAGTTCAAACAACAACTCTTAGTAGATTTCGAATCGCTCCTGATGCACCGAGGGGTCACCCTTGATGATGATGTCCTTTTTGGTAATCGCTTCGAGTTCGGAAATCAGGTTGCCATCGCGGGATTTCAGATGGCGCGCGACTTCCGGATTAACGCGCAGCGTGACCACGTCGCCTTCGATGTTCTTGGACATCTTCTTGGCTTCGGCCAGGATTTCGTTGCAGACGGTATTGACCGACTTCACCCACCCGGCGCCGGAGCAGTAGGTGCAGGGCACGCAGAGGGTGCGCTCGAGCGATTGCTTCACGCGCTTGCGGGTGATGGCCACCAGTCCGAAGTCGTTGAATGCAACCACCTTGGTGGGGGCGCGGTCGAAGCGCAGCGCGTCTTCGAGAGCCGATACGACCCGCGCGCGGTTCTTGCGCTCGTCCATATCGATGAAGTCGATGACGATGATGCCGCCCAGGTCGCGCAATCGCACCTGGCGCACGATCTCATTCACGGCATCCACGTTGGTCTTGACGATGGTGTCTTCGAGCCGGTTGGTTTTGCCCACGAACTTGCCCGTGTTGACGTCCATGGCCACCAAAGCCTCAGTCTGATTGATGACGATGTAGCCGCCGGACTTCAACCAAACCTTGGGCTTGAGCGCCTTGTCCAGCTCCGCCTGGATGCCAAACTCTTCGTAAAGCGGCGTGTCACGGCTGTAGAGCTTGACCTTGCCGACCAGTGCGGGCTGACAGCGGCTGACGAAATCAAGCACGCGTTCGTAATCGGTTTCGCTATCGACGCGCACGCACTTGAAATCGGGCGTCAGCAGGTCGCGAAGCAGCCGTTGAACCAGGTCGAGATCACGATGGATCATCGCCGGGGCTTTCATGCGATCAAACTTGCCGCGAATTTCCGCCCAGAGCGTTGAGAGGAATTTCAGGTCTGCCTTGAACTCGTCCTCCGAGCGCCCCTGGCTGGCGGTGCGCACAATGAATCCGCCGGTGAGGGAGCCCTTGTTTTCCTGAATGATGTTGCGAAGACGTAAGCGTTCCTCTTCGGAAGCAATCTTGCGCGAAACCCCGATGTGAGAAATCGTCGGCATGTAGACCAGGTAGCGTCCCGGCAGGGCAACGTGCGAAGTGATGCGCGCGCCCTTGGTGCCGAGCGGCTCCTTGGCAATCTGCACGAGAATTTCCTGGCCTTCCTTCAGCACTTCGGAAATTTGCACAGGGTGGTGATTGCCACCCGACCGCGGCGCATCGCGGCGCCCTTCGGGCCGCCGTGGCCCGCGGTCGCCCCCCGTACCCCGGCGGCCACGTCGGCGGCGCGGGTTAAATTTGGGACGTTGATTCGGCTCGCGCAGAGTGTAGGCCCGATCGCCGGGGGCAGTTGCGCCAGCATCGGCCGGTGCGGCTTCCGCTCCTGCTGTCGGCGCCTCGCCTTCTGTTCCTGCGGCAACTTCACCTGGCCGAACGCCCTGATCGTCAAATTGGCCTTCGACCGCCTCAGCCGCGAGCTCGTCCTCAGCCCCTTCCGCGAATTCCTCATCTTCGGGCGAATTGGTCTCTTCGCCTTCGATCTCCACATCCGTGACTTCAAGTTCTGCCCGTTCCGAAGGCGATTCGATGGAAACCCGATCAAACTCAATGCTGCCGGCGGCGGGTCCTTCGATTTCTACCGCGGGAGAGGCAACCGACTCCGCCTCGATTACGGGGACCTCTGGCGCCGGAGTTCCTTCCGCGGCACCCGAAGGTTGGCGGGAGTAGAATGCGCCCGGCGTAAAGTGCATCGGTTCGTCCGCCTCAACGACGGCGCCGGCCTCCTGCGACTCCACTGGCGACGAGATGCCCGACGCAAGGTTCGCGTCATCCTGAGTCTCATCATGAAGGAACGGCTCGTCCGAAATCTCATGCGAGGCAGAATACGGCTGGCCACCTTCAGTTGATGCGGATGAATCATCGTGTCCATGGTCGGGACTGGCGTTCCGGTACTTCGCTAGAGACTCGCCGGGGAGGATTTCAAAGGCGTGGGATTCTGCTGGCGCATCTTCGACGCTCTTCGGCGGCTCAGGCCGGCGGTCCGCAGGTCGATTCTCGCGAAAATCCGGACGGCCGCGATGGCGGCGACGACGCCCGCGCCGAGGATCGAATCCCCGGCGGTCACGGGATTCCCGATTCTGGTGCGGAGTGAAGACCGGCGTCGGCGATGGCGTGGTTGCGGCCGGCTGCTCGGCGGGAGCTGCTTCTTGAACTGCTGGAGCCGGAGGGGCAGAGCCTTCCGCGGCAACTGGTGCCGGGGTTGTTGCCGGCGCGGGAGCTTCCGTCACTTCGGGCGCTGGCTGCACGGGTGCAGCCGGTGCGCCTGCTGACTGCTGATTGGTGAACTTGGTGGCGCGCGCTTCCGCCTCTTCAAAGACCTTGTCGTATTCTTCCTGGTCTTCATAAAAGTCGGAGACATAGAGAAAGCGTCGCGTTCAAGCCCGATATCCACAAAAGCCGACTGCATGCCCGGGAGCACGCGGCTTACCCGGCCCTTATAGATTCCTCCCACCAAGCCTACGTCTGTATCCCGTTCAAAATACACTTCTACGAGCTGGTCGTCCTCGAGGACGGCCACCTTCGTCTCGTGCGGAGACGAGGAAATATACATCTCCTTGGCCATGGAAACTCCTTTTTCCGGAACGCCGGGGATTCAATCCATCAAGTGATGGAGATCGACCTGCAACGTTCCTTACCACCTTCGCTCCCGCCATTTGACGGGGCATCGATCGGTGGGATTAATTCTGAGTTCCGGATGATTTCCAAGAAGCGCGTCAAACGCGAAACTCATTGAACCCATCCGGTTTGCGGTCCGAAGATTCCTTCGAACCGCGCAAATTTTGACTTTCTGGGTTACCCCTACAGCGGGTCCCAAAAAGGGCGAAAATTTCTTTCAATTCACAAATCGTCTGGCCCTCACGCTCATCGCCAACCCCAGGCCGAGGAAGGTAACGAGCAATGAGGATCCGCCCTGACTCATGAGCGGCAAGGGGATTCCGGTGATCGGAAGCACCCCGATCATCATCCCCGTATTGACTACCACTTGAAAAAATAGTACCGCGGCCAGCCCAATCAGAATGAAGGCCCCTGCGCGGTCCGGAGCCATCTGCGCACCATCCAGCAAACGCAACAGCAGTGCAAAGTACAACAAAAGAACGAGCAGCGTTCCGACAAATCCCTGCTCTTCGGCATAAGCGGCAAAGATGGAGTCGGCGTGGGATACAGGAATAAATCCCAGCCGGCTCTGTGTGCCGTTCCCCAAACCCTTTCCCCAAAATCCGCCTGAGCCGATGGCAATCTTCGTTTGGGTTACCTGGTAGCTGGTGGTTTGTGTCTTCTCTGTGGGATGCACGAAAGTTTTAATTCTTTCGCGCTGATAGGGGCGGAGGAAATGCCACCCCAACGGTAACATGAGGATTCCAATCAAGCACAAAATGGCGATTTGCCGAGGGCGAATTCCGGCGAAAATTGCGCCGGCCGCAACGATCGGAACAAAGGTCAATGCTGTGCCCAGATCGGGCTCCAAAGCTACCAAAATCGCCGGGATTCCGGCGAATATCCCTAGTTTTACCAAATCACCCCAAGTGGTCGCCTTCATCCGCCGATTGGCGAAGTAGGCTGCCACAACCATTATTATAACCAACTTGACGGTTTCTGACACTTGCAAAGTCACCGGGCCCATGGTCAGCCACCGGCGCGTTCCGGCAATCGACCGCCCCGCCACTAACAGCCCTATTAACAGTAAGATAGAGATTCCGTAGAGCCACGGTGTCTGCTCCAGAATCAAGTGGTAATCAAGCCGGCTGGCCACCAGCGCCAAAATACAGCTAAAGATGAGCCAATAAACCTGCTTCTTATATTGTCCCGCAAGCGGGGAGTGCAGCGTCGTGCTATAGATTTCCACCACGCCGATGACCGCAATGGTGAGCGCGATTGCCAATAGAAACCAGTCGATGTCGCTAATCCGGAATGACCTGCCCAACGCTCAATCCCTTCCTACTGATGCCTTGATTGCCCCTCGATGAAAAGGGACTCAATGCGCTAATTCCGCCCTTGCCGAAACTCGCTCCGCTGAGGGCTCCAACTGGCTGAGCACTCTTGCTTGTGTTTCCGGGTGAGTCGATGGCTTCGTGCCCTGTTTTTTATCAAAGTAAGCTTTAATGACATCGCGCACAATCGGAACCGCCACGGCGGAGTGTTCCCCCCTTTGCACGAGTGCGGCAACTACGATTTCCGGCTTATCCGGTGGCGCATATCCGACGAACCATGCGGTATTTTTGTACTCGCCGCTCTTGGCGGATTGTTGCAGAGCCTGACTCACCACCTGCGCCGTGCCGGTTTTGCCGGAAATCTCCGCTTCCGGGCAGCGCGCCGCCCCTCCGGTTCCGCCCGGCTCATTGACCACGGCCCACATTCCTGATTTTACGGCTGAAACCGTATCCGGGCTGAGGGGGAAGGTCTGCGGCGAAGTGTCCGGCGGGTCTTTGCCCAAGGCCCGGAGTTGATCCTGGAACGCAACATGGGGCCGGTAGAAAATTCCCCCCATCGCAATGCCCCCGATCGTATGCGCCACCTGCAACGGGGTGACGGAGTCGGCGCCCTGGCCGATGGATACGGAAATCGTCTCGCCGGCGTACCACTTGCGCTTAAAGGCGCGCTGCACCCATTCCGGCGAAGGAATCAGTCCCGAGGCCTCGGCAGGCAGGTCGATGCCGGTTCGCGACCCAAAGCCCATGCCCTTGGCATAGTGGTCGATATTGTCGATTCCCATCATCTTGCCGATGGTGTAGAAGAAAATGTCGCAGGACTCGCGAATGGCAGAGTGGATGTTGACGGCGCCATGCGCCCGATGCTTTTCAAACACCCAGTCATGATAAACGTGGCCGTAAATGACCGTTGAACCGGCGCAGTGGACGATGAAACTCGGCGTCACGGTTTTGGTTTCAAGCGCGGCGGAGGCCATCACGATCTTGAATACTGATCCCGGAGCGAGTTGCGCTTGGATGGACTTGTTCATGAGCGGCTTCATGGGGTCCGCCATCAGGGCTTCCCACTCTTTGGGGTCAATCCGCTTGGCAAAATCGTTGGGATCGAAGGAAGGGTGGCTGACCATTGCCAGCACTTCGCCCGTGCGCGGATCCAAGGCCACCACCGCGCCGGGGTGCTCGCCCAGTGCCGCTTCCGCCGTCATCTGCAAATCCAGGTCAACCGTGAGGCGAAGGTCGTTTCCCGCGAGCGCATTGATGGTGGAGAGCACGCCCACTTCCTGCCCCCGGCTGTTGACGACAACGCGCCGCATTCCATCATGGCCCATCAGGATTTGGTTATATTCGGATTCCACGCCAAACTTGCCGATGACGTCCCCCGGTTTGTAGTTCGATCCCATCTTGGCAATCATCTCTTCCGGAATCTCGCCCACGTAACCCAGCATGGCCGCGGCGACTTCATGCTCCGGGTAGAGCCGCTGCTGCACCTGAATGAGGTCGAGTTCGGGGTATTCGACGCGATGGGATTCGACGAAGGAGATATCCTCGAGCGATGCCGATTGCTTGAGCAGAATGGGCTGGAACTTTGGCAGGCTGGCGGTGCGTTGCAGAGTGGCGCGAAGATCTGCCGGGTCCAGTTGCAACCCTTTGGCGATTCCCGCAATGCGCTCTGGAGAAAGACTGGGTTCCGACTCGCGCAGCAGCAAAACGCTGAAGGCAGGGAAGTTGTCGGCGAGGATGCGGCCTTCGCGGTCGAGAATGCGGCCCCGTGGCGCGATGATAGGGAGGTTGCGAATCCGGTTTCGTTCCGCGAGGTCCTGATACTCCTGGTGATGTCCAATTTGCAGCCGCCAATATCCCATCAATAGAATCAGGAAGGTGGCGGCAATCAGATACTCCAGAAACGCAATCTTCCAAGCGGGAGGACGTTCATCGTTGGGAAATCGAACTTCCATTCTGACCCATGACGCCGGGGCTGAATCGCTACGCGGAACCTCAGCCTTTTGAATTGCTTAGCCGGTGGAAATTGGTCGCCGCACGGTTTGTCGCCGCACAGGATGTCACCATACAGTCTGTCACCGTACAGCACGATGCAGCGCCACTCCCCACTTCATGACCGTAACACACTGGAGATGCAACGGCAAGGCGCCAACGGCCTGGGTGGAGTGCTGCCGGATTCTTCTTCGACTTTGTTTCATGCGCGGGCCGGGCAAGCCGTGGGAGCCTCTGCGCGGCAACCCACCGCAGTAAATGCTACAGAGACCCGGGTTCTCTTACGCCCCTCTGGGGCTTTCCCCTGATAGTCCCGATCAATCCCATCGCTCACGCGATGGGCTACGATCTTTCGGCCCTCCGGGCCTCAGCCATTCGAACGAACTCCCCGAAATCAAAGCGCCCGCAGCGCGGCGGAAATGGGCCGCATGGCCGCGTGGATCGCTGGAAGCAGGCCACCGGCGATTCCCATGATCAACGCGAAGGCGATCCCGAGCAGGAGCAGAAGGGGCGTAATCTGGAATGCGAAGGCTATGTGAGAGAACGTCTGCATGTTCATTGTGGCGGTGGTATGGCCGTTCAAGCGCAGGACCGCGAGGCAGCCGAGCACGCCGCCAATTAGCGAAATCAGCAGCGCTTCAATCAGAAAGGAAAAGACCACAGCACCGGCACTGAATCCCAGCGCGCGCATCACGGCGATCTCGCGTCCACGCTCGGAGACGGCGGAGTACATCGTGTTCAGCGCCCCAAAAATCGCGCCGATGCCCATAATGGCCGCCACCAGGCCGCCCAACACGGTAATCAGGCGGGTCAAGGTTTGCGATTGCTTTGCGTAGTAATCCACTTCCCGGCTGATATCCACATCGAGGTTCGGGTCCTTACTGACGGCATCCTTGAAGGTCTGTAAGGCATCGGGTGAGCTCAGGTGCACGGTGACGGATTGGAAGATGTTGTTCGGACGCTTGTAAACATCGGCCAGAATGTGGCTGTCGCACCAGACCTCGGAATCAAAGGCCGACCCGCCGGCGTCAAAAACTCCCACCACGGTCCACTCGCCGCCGCCAAATTTCACGTGACTTCCCAGGTCCAAGCCAGAGTAGGTGGTGCGGGCATACCGTCCTACGATCAACTCCGAGAGGCCGGGCTGGAACATGCGCCCTTGGATAATCTTCACATTCCGGCGCACGGTGAGGACGTTTTGGGAAACTCCGCGCACCTGCACATTGGCGTCAGTTCCCGTCGAGCGCAACGGGAAGGGCGCGACGACAACGACTTCCGAAGTCACCAAAGGCTCACCGCCGTTTCGCGCCACGCCTGGCTTATCCTGGAGAACTTTGATGTCATTCAGCGTGACGCCGCTCATCATTTCGGATGTCGCGCCGGCGCGCAAGACGATTGCATTATCATACGAGCCGGACGATACCAGCGTCGCGCGGAAGCCACGGGCCAGCGAAAGCATCGCCACGAACACTCCCACGGTTCCGGCAATTCCCAGCACCGCCACAATGCTCGAAGTCCACCGCGCTCTCACGCTACGCAGGTTATAGATGACAGGTATCGCCATGACTGATATCCAATCTCAGATTCGGGTTTTGCCGTTCAAATTTCCAATCTCAAATTCTGGTTCTTGGCCGTTCAAACGATTTCCGCGGCCTTCGCCGCTGACTGTAGCGTGGGTGTCCTCACCCGCGATAAGTGGCTGCGGGTATTTTTACCCGCGAATTATCATGCGGGAGTTGGACCCCGAGGCGAATGACGCAACCCTGTCCCGCCATTGTCTCATCGGCTCTCAGCCCATCAGCCGACGGGCGTTAGCGCCTGGCACACGGATCAACCTTAGCCCACTTCTCTCGGAGCCGCGGAGCGGCGTTAGAACGTAGCCCACGGCGTAAGCCGTGGGATCAATGCCCCGCTTGCGATGGGAGCCCCGGGCAGGGGCGAAAGAATTTGTAGCGCCAATCCCCAATCATCCGGCGCTCGAAGGCCGCCCCCACAATGCGCTTCTGCCGCCCCTCCAGGGCTTGCCCTTCATTTTTCCCATCCATCCCGTGGCTCACGCCACGGGCTACGATCTTTCGGCCCTACGGGCCTTGCCGAACCGAAACATATCTCGGTTTTCGTCTGGCGCACCACGAAGCCGTGCAACTCGGGCCGTGCTGCACCCCTAACCCCCAACCCCTAACCCCTAACCCCTGCTCTCTAGACCCTTCTAAACGCGTCCACCACGCGCAATCGCATCGCGCCAATTCCCGGCAACAGGCCGCTGACCGCGCCCACCACAAGCGCGAATCCAAGGCCGGTTGCCAGGACCGGCTTGGATAAAATCAATGTGGGCAGCATACCGCTGAGATTGGCGCTCAAGGCTGGGACTGATACAAAGGCCATGCCCAGGCCCAGGAGTCCCCCGATTAGCGCAATGGTTAGTGCCTCCGCCAGGACCAGCATCAACACCGTGCCATCCTTGAACCCAATGGCCTTCAGCACGGCCAATTCCCCGGTGCGTTCGCGCACCGAAATCGCCATCGTGTTGCCGGTAACGAGCAGAAGCGTAAAGAAGACAACGCTGCCGATGGCGATGATCAGGAACTCGATGTTGCCAAACTGCTTCACCCAACTGGCGGCGAATGCGGATTCCGTTTCCGTCTTGGTTTCATAGGGTGAGTTGGCGAAGTTGTCGTCGATGGCCTTTGAGACGCGCACCGCGTCGTCGGGAGAAGCGAGCTTTATCGTGTACCACCCGGCCTGCCCTTTGAAGCGCTCGGGGACCATTTCCTCAAAGTAATCCCATTGAAACCAGAATTGCGTTGTGTCGTCCGCCTTGCTTCGGCCCTGATAGATTCCGTCGAGGTTGAATTCCCACGCCCCGCCGGTCCCATAGATCGTGGTTTTGATGGGAATGCGATCGCCGATTTTCCAGCCGAATCGCTGGGCGGTAGCGGCTCCGGCAATAGCTCCCTGGCGATCCTTCAGGAAGGCATCCCACTGGTTCTCGGGAACGATGAGCTCGGGGAAAACTTTGCGCTGATTCTCGGGGTCGATGACAAATTGCGGGAAGAAATTCTTTTCCTCCTGATAGACCCCGCCGAACCAGTTGTCGTGCGTCACGCTATCGACTCCGGGAATCGCCAGAATTTTGTCGCGATAGGAGAGTGGGATGGGCTGAATAATCGAGACGCGATTGATGGTGACCAGGCGGTTCGCTGCCGCCACGTCGCCGCCGCGATTGAAGGCATCCTTTACTACGGCCAGAAATGCGAAAAGAAACAGAGCGATGGCGAAGGATCCCAGCGTCAGAAGAAGCCGGACCTTTTTGCGAAACAAGTTGGACAGGATCAGCCTTCCAAACTTCATGCCGCGCCTCCCGCTCCCAAGCTCGGCTTTCGACCCCTCCACCAGAACGCCTTTCTCCAGATGCAGTACCATGTGAGCGCGCGCCGCCACCAGCGGGTCGTGGGTCACCATCAACACGGTCTTATTGTGCTTGCTGACCAGCTCTTCAATCAGCGCCATGATTTCGTCGGCGCTCTTGCGGTCGAGATCGCCGGTGGGCTCGTCGCAAAGCAGGAACGTCGGGTCGGAAACAATGGCGCGGGCGATGGCCACGCGCTGCTCCTGACCGCCGGAGAGTTGGCGGGGGAAGTGGTCGGAGCGATCCGGCAGTCCGACAATGGAGAGGGCGGTCTCCACATGCTGGCGGCGTTGCGATTTGGAAAGTCGAGTGAGCAGCAGCGGAAGCTCCACGTTTTGCGCGGCGGTCAGAACCGGGACGAGGTTATACATCTGGAAAACGAATCCGACGTGCCGCGCGCGCCAGTCGGTGAGCTTGCCGCTCGACATGTGGGTGATTTCGTCGCCCGCCACGGAGACGGTGCCGGAGGTGGGAACGTCCAAACCGCCCAGAAGGTTGAGCAGCGTCGTCTTGCCGGAGCCGCTCGGCCCCATGAACGCCACAAAATCGCCCTTATCGACATCGAGATTCAATCCTTGCAAGACGTGAATCTGCTCGCCGCCGCGGCGATAAGTTTTATCGAGACCCCGAACCTGAATGAGGGCGCTGGAATTTCCATTCGTATTGACGCTGACCATAGTGGGCTCCTGAAATTCTGTGGAACGGGCCGGATACCAATATCGAGATGATCTCTACTGCGCCTTCACGGAAACTTCTTCACCGTCGCGCAAATTCTCGGGACCGGTGACGACCACTTTTTCCCCTGACTTCACGCCCGCGCTGATTTCCACGTCGGAAGAGCCGCTCGCGCTCCCCACGGTCACCGCCCGGCGTTCCAGTTTGCCATCGTGGAAAATGAAAACATGCGCGTCATCGCCCTGGCCGTGAACCGCGCTCTGTGGAATGACGACTTTGGGAAGGGCCTTGTCGGCGCCCTGGGATTTTGGCTCCGGCGGTTCATCGCTCAGGAAGGAAACCTTGACGCCCATATCCGGAAGAATTTTCGGGTCGAGTTTGTCAAATGAGATGCGCACCTTGACCGTGGCCTTTTGCCGGTCCGCGGTGGGAATGATGGTCCGGACGTGGCTCGGGATCTTCCAATCGGGATAGGCATCGAGCGTGGCGGTAACTTTTTGACCCGGCTTGACCCGGGCGATATAGGATTCGTTAACATCCACTTCAATCTCATTTGAATTCATATCCACAAGGGTGGCAATGCCGGTGCGGGTGAAGCCGCCTCCGGCGGAAAGCGGCGAAACGATTTCACCAAGCTGGGCATCCTTGGAGACGATGATGCCGCTGAAGGGCGCCCGGATCTGGCAGTTCTCGACATTCTGCTGGGCCTCGTCGATGCGGGTGGCGGAAGCCTCCACTTGCTCTTTGGCCAGGGCGATCTTGGCTTTCAAACTGTCCACATTGGTGTTGGCGATGTCCAGAGCATCCTGGCTCGAGACCTGGGCGGCGTGCAGCTCCTGCGTGCGGCGCAGGGAGATTTGAGCGTACTGCAATTGGACTTCCAGGTCGGCAATGGCCCCCTGGAAGCCCACGGTCCGCCACGGCCACATCCAGCGCGCGTTTGGCGTCGGAATCGTCCAGCGTCGCGAGCAGTTGGCCTTCCCGCACGCTGACCCCTTCATCGAACAGAACACTCGTCACCCGGCCCGTAATTTTGGCCGCCACGGTCGCTCGCCGCCGCGGGGTGACGTAGCCGCTCGCGTCCAGCAGCGCCTTGGGCTGATTGGTGTCCACGACCCTGGCCTCAGCAATTTCCACTACCGGCGTGCGCGAGCGAAACGCCAGGACGCCCCCGGCAATCAAAATCAGGACGCCCAGAAAGGCGAAAATAGCCCGCCAAGTCTTTCCCCCTGAACCGCCGGAGCGGTGCGAGTCGTCAATTTTCAGCGAAGAGAGATCGGCTGACATAGCGATGTGAATTTTCGATGCGATTTTGCAGAGCGGTCTCGGAAAGGCCCACTACATCTGCGTTCACGGTTTGATCGTAATGGGGCTCCCATCAGGACTCGTCGCGCACTACTATTTTGCACCACCCTGCGCATCCCGGCCAAGTGGAATTCCGGTGTGAAACGATAACTTCACATTCCGAGCGGCGCGAGCGCCGAAGGCGGATGGAAAGCGGACGCAAATCGATATTGTGCCCACCTCCTTTCAAACTGTTCCCTGTGTCCTTTGCAAAATTGGCTGACCTTCTGATTGACGAATCGAAGTGAGGGATATTGTAGGCGGGAAAATCAAACCTGCTTAAGTTGGGGTGAGTGACGAGCCCGCCTCCGGCGGCATGGCGCGGCAAATCACGGGCTCGTCTCGATGGGTGGCTATTTTTGGTAGTATTTCGAGTTCATTTCAGTATAGGCATTCCACTTTTCCGGCAGGTCATCCAGCGGGAAAATAGCGGAGACCGGGCAAACCGGAACGCACGCGCCGCAGTCGATGCATTCGACCGGATCGATATAGAGCATCGGCACCTCGGCGAAATTCGCCTCATCTTTGCGCGGGTGAATGCAATCCACCGGGGCAAACGTCCACGCAGGCGGTGTCTTTGGTGTTAACGCAAGGCTCAGCGATAATGTACGCCATGAAACTTCCTCCAGAGGGTCCTTTCAAATTTTATGAAGTTGCGGACCTCGTTGTTTATAAGCTACCAGTAAGCGCTGCGGGGCGCGATGACTTAAGTCGTGCCTGTCAAGGCAAAGTAGAAAGTTCCTAATCTGAGCAAAGTAGAAAGTTCCGCTTTTCGTTTTTGGGCGGGGAAGGGGAGGAGCCCGGAGGGCGGGGGAGCTGAGCCGCCCAAAAAGGTCGCCCCCCTACCCTGAATCGTTTCTGCGGACCGATCTTTCCGCTGCCAGAATCGCATTCAGCGGTGGGCTCTGGCGCAGATTGAAACCCTTCATCCAAGGGCTCGCCACCTTGGGTCGCGGCTTGGGCGCGCTCACCGGTTTTGGTGGGGGAGCTGTTTTCGCCGGTGCTTGGCACTCCTTCACGTGCAGAGCGTAGTTCCGAAACTTTACCGCCATGGTTTCGTCCAGCCGCTGCTCCACTCGCACCAAGCCTCCGCGCAGTCCCGGGCGGATATCGCTGCGCGCAATCTGATAAATCTTCCCTTGGTAGCGGATCGTGTAGTCGGAGGTCACGAACCGTTCTTCCACATGACTGAGGATCGCCGCCAGTTGGTGCTCGGCGCCCAGCGGTCGATGCGCGTCGGTCGTGCCCGCCGGCGCCACCGTGAAATCCCGGTTCCACTGGGGCAGATACTCCTGCTCCAGGTAGGCTTGCGCCGTTTCCAGGTTGTTGGCCCCGGCCAAGCGCAGGCCTTTCACCAGCCGGTCCTGAGCCGTGCCGAAGAAACGTTCGACGCGACCCTTGGCCTGCGGTGAGTGCGCCGCGATCCAGCCAATGCCCAGTTCCCGCAAGGCCCGCCCGATCTGCGTCCACTCCTCTTTCACCGCTTCATCCGCGGCTTCCACGCGCGGCCGGTTCACCCGAAACAGGCCGCTCTTGTCCGTGTAAAAATCCACCGGACGGCCCCAGCGCTCCAAGTATCCCCACAGCACCCGCAGATTCGCTTCCGTGCTGTCGGCCCCCACCATTTGCCCGTAGGCCCGGCTCGTGGCGTCATCGATCATCAACACCAGGTAAAGCTTTGGCCCGCGACTTTCCAGCCAGTCGTGAAACGACGTGTCCCACTGCACCAGTTCTCCCCGACAGCTTCGCCGTGGCCGCCACTCATGCACCTCTTCCACCCGCCGCCGCTTCACCCGCCGCAGTCCCGCCCCGATCAGCCATTGCCGCAAGGTCTCCTTGCTGAGGGTTACTCCATCGTCTCGCTCCAGATATTCGCACGCCAGCGTGGGGCCAAAATCGTGGTACTTCGCCTGCATCAGCTTCAGCACCTTTCCCCGCACGCTCTCCCCCAGGCGCCGATTCGACTCCCTCCCCCGCAGCCGATGCACGATCCCCGCGTCCCCTTCCTGCTTCATCCGCACCAGCAACTTTCGCACCCAGCGCTCCGTCACCCTCAGCCGACCCGCCGCCGCCCGCTGCGTCATATGTCCCTGCTTCACTTCATGCAGCACCTTCAACCATTCCCGCTCCTTTACACTCATCGCCAGCTTCTCCTGTTTTCTCATCCCGCCATCTTGACGGTTTCCAACAGGAACTTTCTACTTTGCTGCTACAGGAACTTCTCACCTTGCTGCGACACTGACATTATGCCCTTGACAGCGGTAACGGTTTAGTCTATTCTATGCAATGAGAACAGCCCCTCTTAGACACGCCTTTCGACTTCCAAACTAAGTCCGGTTATCTCGTAAGACAATTGCATAACGACAGCCGGGGAGGTTGTCATTTTGTCGCCATTGACCTACGACGTTCATACGGGTGGCATTGGCGCATCTGACCCTGCTCGTGGCCTATCGATCGCTGTCAGTGCATACAACTGGCTCTGGGGTTGGCATTCCTCGAAGCGTCTCGGGCGTGGGCCCGGGCAAATAAAACATGAAGTTCAACAGAGGGGAGCGTGCCCAAGCGGCCGTCCCCATCGAAAGGAATCGATAAGTATATGGCAACAAAACTCTTTGTGGGCAATTTGCCCCACAGCACTACCGATCAGGGATTGAATGAATTCGTCACGGGCGCCGGCTTTCAAGTGGCTTCCGCCCTGGTCATTCGCGACAAGATGACGGGTTCGCCCCGCGGCTTCGGCTTTGTCGAGCTCGCCGATGGCGAAGACGTTCAACGCGCCATTGCCGGACTGAATGGCAAGTCGCTGGATGGCCGTCCCTTGACCGTGAACGAAGCCCGCCCCCAGCGCAATGATTTCTCCCGTCCCCGTGGTGGTGGTGGTGGCGGTGGCGGTCGCGACAAGTTCAGCCGCCGGCGCGATTACTAAACTCGGCGCGGTGGTCCAGTCCTGACGGAATGCCTTCGCGAAGATATGACAGCAGGCGGGTGAAGGGTTAACCGCTTTCACCCGCTCCCGGTTGATTCAAAGAGTGCATGACGGCAATTTAGACAATGGGATTACCCAGAAGTCTGCCCAGCCCCCTTCGAGGCGGGAAGATCGAGAAAGGGAGGCTACATGGAACTTCCACAAGGCATTGACAGCAAGTTTCGCTTCATCCTGGTGGCAGCCAAGCGCGCCCACCAATTGATGTCCGGGGCTCGAGCGCGGGTTCAAAGTGAACACCTCAAAGTCATCGTGATTGCCCAGCGCGAGGTTCGCGCCGGCCTCGTTCCCTTTATCATGAACGATGGCAAAGGGCATGACCTGGCAAGGGCGGCTACGGTTCCAATTCCCATAGGATAGGACCGAGTTCTTCCCCCGGGTTGGCCCGCCACAATTCCATCCCGTATTGGCTTTTGGCTCCAGCGCACTATCACGACGGCTGACGGCTACTTCCGCAAGTAATTGTCGGTCCCCGTCATCCAATCGAGCCGGATGGGGCTGAAAATTTCAATCACGCTGGAATCCTCCAGCGCCAGGGCGTTGTGAGGAAGGTTGGAAGGTATCACCAGCACTTCGCCACCGCGCACCGTGACTTCCCTGCCTTCAACTTCAAACTTGATCGCGCCCTTGACCACGATGCTGACCTGCTCGCTTTCGTGGTGATGCAGCGGCACGATCCCACCCTGCGAAAAACCAAGCTGCGCCGCCGTAATTTTCTCGCCGTTGACCACCTTTCTCCAGAATTTGTCATTCAACTGTTCTTTCTTGACCGTATCCCACGCCAAGTGCTGCATCGTCTTCCTCCATGATTCGTTAAGAATTTTGAGGTCCGAAGGTCAATGTCCTAAACTCAATGCCCAAGCCCGTAAGTATCGCACACGCAACGGGCAGTGTTTAGCGATAAAATGCTGGGGTCCGTTTCAATTCTGAACTCAACGCCGGGCCGCGGGAGCGAGCTTCGGCCTGGTGACTGACCACGATGACTTTTGCCGCCCTTAGGTCCATTTCATTTGCCTCGATGTTTTTCCGCCTGATTGATTTTGCCGCCCTGTTTTACCTGGTGGTGATGCTGTGGATTCCCTTCTATTGGTTCTTGTTCCATCCCGCCATCCGTTTCTGGCGTCGAGTGGGAAACCGCTCCTTCTGGTTGGCGCTTCCGGTCTGGCTGACTTTTGCCGTTGTCATTATCGCGGCGCGTCATGAAATCCTGGCCCCCAGGATCAAGCGCAGCGCTCTTACCTGGGCAATAGGCAGCGTTCTATTTGTCGTGGCCAACTGGCTGGATTCGCAAACGCGCCACACTTTCGGCTGGAAACGTCTGGTGGGCCTGGCGGAGCTGCATCCGGAACATCGCTTGAGTGGCGTGGTGCGCACGGGAGTGTATGGCCTTGTCCGCCATCCTCGCTACCTGCTCTACATGGTGATGATCGCCTGCATGGCTTTCCTTACCGGAGCCCGCCCGATTTTTTTGCTGGCAATTCTGAACATCCTGATGTATCAAGTTCTCGCACCGCTTGAGGAGCGCGAACTCCTGGACCAATACGGCCCTCAATACGAGGAGTACCGGCGCTCGGTCCCAAGGTTTTTGCCTCGCCTCAGGCGGCCTTTCCCGAAACCGACTTCACCGTGAGCGGGAGGTCCCGATGATGCAGCGAATTTGCGTTTTTGTTGTAGCCGCTTTGGCCCTGGCGTCAGCGCCCCTCTGGGCCCAGCAACCCTGCCCCACTCTTTCTGTTACTGTGGGCTCCGATGAGGACACCTTGATGCTGGCCGTCAACGGAGCGGAGGACCCCGCGAATCAAATTGCCGCTCTCGACAAGTTCGCCAAGGAGCATGCCGACTCCAAGTTCATGCCCTGTGTGAATGAGTACGAAGCGTCCGCCCACTTCAAGCAGAAAGAGTATGACCAGGCGATTGATTACGCGGAGAAGGATCTGGCGCTCAATTACCAGGACCTGAACCTGCTCCTTACCTTGTTGCGTGCTTATGCTTCGAGCACCAAGGTGAGCGACACGGTATTTGCGGTCATCAATAAAGTTCCCGACCAGGTCAAGACCGAAACCGGCCACCCGGCAAAGCCCATCAATGCCTCGGCGGAAGAGTGGGCGAAAATTCAGAAGGACGCCGCCGAGCTGGCCAAGGACAGCCACGACTACGCCGTATGGGCGTTTTTCCAGGTCATCCCGCGCGTTACCGATTCCGCCAAGCGGATTCAGGATCTCGACGAATTCCTCAAGACCTACCCTGAAGCTGAGAAGGACAACGCCCTGCAAGTGGACTCCCTCTACTTCCAGTCGTACCAGTCTGCGGGGAATCTCGATAAGACCGTGGAATACGGTGACAAGATCATTGCCCTCGACCCGGCCAATGTCGAGGCGCTCAACATGGTGGGCTTCATTTATGCCTTCTACATGCCCCACCCCCAGCCTGACAAAGGGGCAACCTATGCCCAAAAAGCCCTTGCCGCGGCTCAGACCCGCGCCAAGCCCGGCGGCATGGACGATGCAACATTTCAGAAGAACCAGAACACTGAAAAGGGCATGGCGCATCTGACCATCGGGTATGACGCGCTGGTGAGGGCTCCCAAAACTCTCAAGATCGTTCCGGCAATCAATGAACTCAAAATCGCCGCTCCCCTGCTGGCGGATAACCCGGCGCTCCAGGGCCAGGCTCTTTTCTATCTCGCCAACGCCTATGAAATGGGAACCCCGGCCTATCACCGCGGCGCCTATGATGCCCTGGCCAAAGCCGTAACGCTGCCGGGACCGATGCAAGGGCAGGCGCAAGCCCTGCTCAAAAAGGTCAAGGCTGCGATGCGGTGATGGGGTTTTCGATTCGCGAAGGATTAGAGCACTTTTGATTTGAGTATTTACACTTCCCATGGGCAAGCGGTTCGGAGGGCGATGTGAGGCCATCGTACCATGGCCATCGTACCATGGCCATCCTGGCCATGCTCGAGCACGGGCAGGATGCCCGTGGTACGTCCCCGGTGGCGGACACGCCGCGCTGTGAACGCTAAAATCAAAAGCGCTCTAGGGAGCGGGATGGCCGCGACTTTCCGCCCGCGATTCATGCCGTTTCCATAACCAGTAGACGACCGCTCCCACCCCCAGCATCGCCGCGCCCCAGCCCGCCTGAACCGGTTTCTCGATCAGTGTGTTCACAAGGAACCAGGCTGACCCCAGTACGAAAATAATGGGAACAAACGGATAGCCCCAGGTTCGGTATGGTCGTGGGGCCTCCGGCCGGGTTCGCCGGAAGACGATGACGGCGAAGGCGGTGAGCGCGTAGAAAATAAATGCGCTGAAGATGGTATAGGTGAAAAGCTGTTCGTAGGTCCCTGCCGCCACCAGAATCATGGCCCACCCGGCCTGAACGATCAACGCCACGTAGGGAGTCCGGAAGCGCGGATGGACGCGGGCGCACCACCGGAAGAACAGCCCATCTTTGGCCATGGCGTAATAAACGCGCGGGGCTGCAAGGATACTCCCATTCAAACTCCCCAGCGTTGAAACGATAATCAATACCGCGACGGCCTTTGCGCCCGTGTGGCCGAAAATGCGGACGGCGGCATCGGCCGCGACACGCGGGGAATGCGCCACCTCGTTGAGCGTGAGGACGCGATAGTAAACAAGGTTCAGCGCCAAATAGATCAAAATGACGGCGCCGGTTCCGGCGATGAGCGCCAGGGGAATATTCCACTCGGGGTGCTTGATTTCTCCCGCCGCAAACGTGCAGATGTTCCATCCGTCAAACGCCCAAAAAGCTCCCACCATGGCCACGCCGAAGGAAGCGGCGAAGTGGCCGCCGACGGGGGCGGCAATCACGGTGACGGCGGGGGCGGGCCCTTTCATCCACGCATAGCCCAGCAGAACAATCACCGCCAGGGCACCAACCTTGGCTCCGGTCAGGAGCGCCTGCACTGCCCCGCCTTCACGGACTCCGGCGCAATTGATGGCGGTGAATACGAGGATGGAAGCCGCGGCCGCGCCCTTCTGCTCCCAGGGGGTGAGCGGCACGAGCTCGCCGGCGAATTCTGCAAACCCTACTGCCAGGACGGAGATCCCCGCGGTCTGGGCGGCAATAAAGAATGACCAGCCGCAGAGAAATCCCGTCATGGGCCCGTAAGCTTCACGCAGGAAGACGTATTGCCCGCCTGCGTCGGGCATCATGGCCGCTAATTCGGCGAAGGTCAGGGCTCCGAACAGACTGAGCAGGCCCGTCACGGCCCACACTTCCAGCGCCGCGTCACGCGACCCCATCACGCGCGTGATCTGCGCGGGTACGATGAAAATTCCCGACCCAATCATGCTGCCGATCACGATGGCCGCCGCTTGCCATCCGCCCAGCGCGCGCACCAACTGTGGCGGGCCGCTGCCCGCCGTCAACAGTGGATTTAATTTAGGAGCATTCATGGAAGGCAATTCGCCCGCGCCCCCGCCAACTCACAAGCAGTCTTTTCGGGTGGGCACACGGATCGCACCGCCCGCATTGTACCGGGAATGCGGGTTCGGGGAAGAGGAAATAAGTGGTCCGGCCGCTGAGGGACGGCGAGGTCTATCCCCACGCGCGACCTCTCGCGCCACGCACAATATCCCTCGCCCCCTTGGGGGAGAAGGTGTCCGTCAGCCGACGGACGGGTGAGGTCTATCCCCACTCGCGACCTCTCGCACCACACACAACATCCCTCGCCCCCTTGGGGGAGAGGGTGTCCGTCAGCCGACGGACGGGTGAGGGGGCTCTGATTTCCAGCACGGGTCAACCAATTTGACGCCCAGAATTTTAGCGGAGCCTCAAGGGAAGGGCGGGCACACCCTGGAGAAGGAATGGGTTTGAGCCGCTGCCGGCAGGCTTATTTCTTTGATAGTTGTTTTTGCAACTTTTGCGTGC
Source organism: uncultured Acidobacteriota bacterium (assembly GCA_963733285.1). Lineage (GTDB taxonomy): Bacteria > Acidobacteriota > Terriglobia > UBA7540 > UBA7540 > Bog-366. Next base: position 39,276 of record CAVTDA010000078.1, on the reverse strand, counting down.
GCGCGTTCAATTCGCTGATCTGCCGCATGTCGTCTTCAGCGGAGGTCACAGCGCTCTGGATGCGGCTCAGAGCAGCGCCGCCACAGGCACTTGATGCCGGGTCGTGGCTTGAATCCATCATGCTGCTCATGGCATGAAATTCGTCGGTGATGTCGCGATAGCGGCGCAGGATGCTGGTCAGGTAGACCTCGCGGCGCCGTTCCAAATCCTGAAGGTTGGAGACGATTTGGGCGACGTCGGCGGCGCGGGCATTGGCGCTGGAAGTGTCCGTCTTGAGTTGGGAGTTATCCGCCTCCAGCACTGAGGCGCGCTGGCGTGCGATTTCGGCGGCAGATTGGGCGGCGTCCAGTTTTTTTTGGAGATCGTCGAGCTGGGCTTGCGCATCCGCCTGCTGCTTCTGCAGGCGATCGTCGGAACTCGATTGCAGCCTGGCAATCTGGTCGTTCGCGGCGGTGAGCTTGGTTTGCAGGTCGGCGAGATTGGAGTTGGATTCCGCCAGATCGTGGTCGAGCCGGGCGATGGTGGCTTCACGTTTGGCGACGCCGGCTCGTTCCCCCCCGGCAAGTTCGCCCTCATTTTCGGGCACAGGCAAAGGCAGCCCTTTGTGGCGCAGCGTTTCCTGCAGCAGGCGCAGGTTCTCAGCATCGGCGGTGTGCTGGCGCTGGGATTCCGCCAGACGCCCGGAAAGGCGCAGGATAATCACCAGGGACGCCACCAGAACGGCCCCCAGGATTATTTCAAAGGTGATTCGCGTGCTCAAGGGGCGCATCAATCCTCCTTCGGGCGCACGCGGGTACGCCAGGAAAGCCGCGCATCCTCGCCATTGCAAGGAGCACTGAGATGGATCTGCGCGTTGTTGTGGAATTTGGCAGGCACGCCCAAATTGAGGCGCCACACATTCGAGATGCGTTCAAAGGCCGCGGCCAGGGCATCGGGAATTTCCCCCACCGATCGGCACACTTGGCCCCGGCCGCCGGTGGTATCCGCCAGCCTCAGCAGGCCATTCTGGTAGGCTTCATTCAGAGTGTCTCCACGATAATCGAGGTGGACCACGAACAGGGGAGCCTCCAGCGAACTCACGTCCTCTTCCAGCTTCGAAATCTTATCCTGAATCAGCGCATCGGGAAAGACCCTGCTGAGGTCGTGGGGATCGCTGCCGTTGATGACGGGATTCGTATAATCTTCGCGATAGGTATAGATGTTGCTATCCGTCACGTATAAAACCGAAACGCGCACGGGGAACTTGCGCATCATGTTGTCGGCCAGGGTGAGGGCGGGGGTGACGGAATCGAGGACCCCGGGCTTGCCGGCGCCCCCCAGGCCGTTGATGGCGTCAAGAAGCGCCTTGCGGTGCGGAGACGGGTCTGCCAGCACGCGCAAGCCGTCCTGGTCGCTCAGCAATCCCACCCAAATATTTTCCGGAAGCTTGGAGATCTCCGCCGCCAGCGCCTGTTTGGCGGCGTCCACCAGCGAGACGTCACTGGTGAAGTCCAGAACCAGCAAAATAATCTGATCGCTGCCCGGTCCCAAGGGAGAAAGCACGGGAGTCGGCTTGCCGTTAAACGTGGCTTCGAATTTGGGCGTGGGGCCGCAACTGCTTCCTTCAATCCAGGCGGGAATGGAAATGCTGGCGGTTTGCGCGGGCACGGCCGGGAGCGTGGCTGCCATGGCCAGCAGAGCGAGAAGAGAAGTGTGGGGTCGGAGCATCAGAAGCTGTATTTCAGGCCAAGCTGGATTACCCGGCCGCCGTGGGAACCGATGATTCTGCCGGCATCGACGTTGGGCGCGCTGGCGGGGCCAATCGTCATGTCGGGATAGTTCCAGTTGGCGTGATTCAGCACGTCCAGCGCCGTGGCGTTAAATTCAAAGGCCCGCTCACCACCCAGAGGAAGGCGCTTGCCCAGGCTGACATCCATGGAATTATACCCGGGCCCGAGCAGCGACGCCACGGTTCGCGATCCGTTGCCGGCGGTAAAGTCCGCAGGCTGCGCAAAGGCCGCCGGGTTGTACCACTCTCCGGGACCGGGATTGGCAACCACGGGGCTGATGCCGGGCACAAAATTCACGTTCAGGGTAGGCAGCACGTCACCGGTATTGTTGAACTCCGGGTGAGGCGCCAGCGGTGTGCCGTCATTCCAATAGGCGTTGCCGCTAAGCGACCAGCCGCGCACCAGAATGCCACCGATTCCGGACATGTTCAAGAAGGGCTGGTTGGGCCCGAAGGGGAATTCATAAACGTAGCTGATCTCCACGTGCTGGGGGGTATTCTCAACGCTCGGAGACCAGTCGTTGCGCAGGTTGAAGAGGTCCTGATTGCCGTACGGTCCGGAATAATCGTCCATCTGCTTGGAAAATTCGTAATTGGCCGTAAAGGTCAGCCCAAAGGACACGCGCTTCTCAATCCGGATGAAGCCGGAATCCCGCTGGCTGCGCCCGCCGGGATAAAGTCCATAAAGCTCGAATCCCGTGAATTGCGGGTAAGGCTGTAGCGTCGAACGAAAGGCATAGTTATAGAGCTGATTCCCGAAGGACATCAGCGCCGGATCGATGGCGTTGGGGTTGACGGCTCCATCGCCCACCAGCAGATTGCGCCCGTAACTGTGCGTTCCGCCCACGGAGAGCGCGATGGAAAAGGGAATGTCCCGCTCGATGGAAATCGTGGCGGTTTGGTTGAGCGGCTCCGCCCGTCCCAGAAACATATAGTCGGCGTTCGTGTTGTCGGCGGCAGAGGGATTGACATCGGGCAGGGTCATGCCCAGCGGTGGAATGCCTGCGCTCAAATCGATTGCCGGACTCAATTGCGTGTTGGGAGAGATGAACGTCTGGCTGGCATTGAAACCTTGCGTGGCCCACTGCCCGTCGTAAATCGGGATTTGCGTGTGCAGCCGGCTGTAGGAAGCGCGCACCAGGGTCTTATTATTGCCGCGCGGATTCCAGGCCACACTGAACGTGGGATCGATATCGTAATTCCCCGGGCGCATGCCCCGGGAAATTCCATCCCTGCCGGCAAAGGCCAATGCGCCGGGTAGGTTGTTCGAGGGATCCATCAGAGCCGGGTCAACGGTGCTCTGCCGGTTGTATTTTTCCACCCGCGGAGTTCGCCGGCTGAACCCAAGATTCACCGTGACGTTTAGATCCTTGCGCACGGCGTACTGGTCCTGAATATTAAAGGCCTGGTATTGGTCGCGAAAATAGGAAGGCGCGGTGGTAATCGTGCGTTCGGCGGATGCGGGCATGCCCAGAAGAAATCCCACAAAGGGATCGCCGGTGTCGATAATTCCCGGCAGACTTGTAATGTCGGCGCTGAACTGGAAAACTCCCGTGGGATAAGTGGGATTGAACGAATTCACTTCATAGAAGTTGGCATCGCCGGAAAGACGCAGGGAGTGTTTGCCCCTGCGGGTGGACCACGTATCCGAAAGCGCCAGCGTTGTGCGGGCATTGCGGGACATGGGGAACGCGGTTCCCATGGAAAGATAGTTGTTGAGAGAATAGATGGGATAAGGCGTCACGTCCGCCGCGCCGTTGCCCGACTGCACAGTGTCGGAATGCAGCGCAATGCGCGCCGTGTTCACGGTGTTGGAATTCGCCGTGTAGACGTAATCCAGCTCGGTGTGAAGCGTGGAGAAGTGCTGGTCCGGAGGGGTGGGACTGGCCTGATTGAGAATGTACTTGGCCGGACTCAAATAGCCGCTGGAAATCGTGGTATTGGAGGTTATCCGGTGCCGCTCGCGGAAGGGGTGGTCGAGCTTGGCTATGAATCCGTCGGCGTCGTCGGTCTGCGCCGAATTGATGAAATAGTTGTTTTGAAAGAACGGCCCAATGTCGGTGTTGGGCATCGGGTAGAGATTGAGCGCCTGCATGGATACATTCGAGAACCGGCCAGGCAAAATCACGTTGCCCGGAAATTGCGTGCGCAGATATTGCAGGTTGGCGGTGGAGACTGGCTGCGTCGGGTCGTAATTGGGGTTGGGCGAGGTCTGAGCCGGGTCGTAGATGGGCAGGACATTTCCAGCCGAATCAACAACATCGGAGTAATTTCCCTGGCGCTGCGCGGCCGTGGGCACGGTCAAAAGGTCGGCGCGAAAGATGCGCTCCCGCACCCCTTCATAAGAGAGCAGAAAGAAGGTGTTGTTCGGGTTGGTCAGAAAGCGAGGAATAATGACTGGCCCGGAAATGTTGAATCCAAACTGGTTACGACGCAGGGGCGAGGCGGATTCGCCATTCTGCCTCACTTCGTGGGGAATGGCGTCCAAAACGTCGTTACGGAAGTTTTCGTAAACCCTTCCGTGCCATAACATTTTGGGCCCGTGGTGTTCTTGCGCCGTAGGTGGCTGTTCAGCACGGAGCCCCAGTTCCCGTGTCAGGGTTTTGAATTCGTCCGCCGCCCCCGCCAGCGGACTAGGGGGCTTTGTAGCGGGGGTATTCGTGCCGCCGCGCAGGACGCACACGTCCGCCCCAATCAAGACCATGAGGAAAGTGACCCGCCAGACGACGCTCATCCAAGTCTTCATCAAACAGTACCGCAAATTCCACTATATACTTCGGCCCAAGCTGCCGCAACCCTTAGAAACCGGTTTGCGCAGGCCTAAAATGCCATTTCCTGAATTCGCTCACAGCATTACGACACTTGAGGGAACTGCTATTCGCGGAGCCAATATCCTGCGGAGGATCATCCATGCGCAGACAGAGTCGAAAGCACAAACTCCCTGTAGTTTGATGCATTGGCAAGCCCCCAGGTCGCGTGGAAAGTGATCGGGGTGGCGGCCGGCAAGCGTTCTGACTAGAATGGGCTGTAAAGACAAAATGGAAGAAGAACCGTTCCGCATACCCATAACCGATGAGTTCGATCTCCACACCGTGCAACCGAAAGAGGTTGCTGCCGTAGTGGAAGCTTACCTCGATGAAGCTCACCGGCTGGGATTAAAGTCCTTGCGCATCATCCACGGCCGCGGGATCGGTGTGCAGCGGGAGATCGTCCGGTCGATTTTGACCCGCACTCCTTATGTGGCGGCCTTTGGGGACGCACCTCCAGAAGCCGGGGGTTGGGGAGCGACGCTGGTCAAACTTCGGTAGCGCGTCTTGCAATCCATGCCGCGCGAAAACCGGACGGTGATATCGCGGGCTGCGCACTTCCGGCCGCCGAAACTCAAAGTCAGCTTAGGCGTTTTGGATGGGTAGACGCGGCGAGGTCGGAAAGTCCTGGGCGCAAAAGAAAAAGTTTCTGTCGTTGGGAAGGAAGCACGTTCAACGGACAGCGGCGGGGACGGACTTCAGACCGACTCGGGAAGGCTCGTGGGCCCGCACGCGCGAAACTTCCAACTGGTCACCCACGTGGGTTTCAGTCCGGAAAACGGTATGTGCGGGGAGTTCCAAAACGCTTTCGGCTTTGAAGCTCACCTTGGAAATGCGGAACGGACGAACGTGCTCTTCAACGTCAACCACTTTAAGATTGCGGTCGAGAAAGACCAAATCGAGCGCATACATCATGCCGATGGTATGCACACCATGCGAGGGAATGATCCAGAGGCCTTTGCCGGGGCGTGCCCAGCGGCGAGTTGTGCCCAGCAGCCCCACGAGCCGGCTAAAGTAGCCATCCGCCACCGTGGCGTGTGTGGCAACAAAGCGCTCGCGGGTCTTGTTGTAGACACAGACGTATTTGCCTCCATTACGGGCAGACTCGCCCACGGGTGTTACCTCGCAAATCGCAATAATCTGATCCGTTCAAACCCTTTACCACCTATTTGGGGTTCTTGCTTTTTCGGCGCATGACGATAACGATTAGGATAATAACTGCCAGCACGCCGGCAATAAGCTGAATGTGTGACGCACTCATCTAATTCCTCCTCAAATTAAGACCTTGATAGTCCGAAGAAAACCGCCGCATCAACACTGCCAAACGCTGAATTACTTATTCATTCCCCCAAACGTTTGCATCATCTTAATAACCGCTGGGCCGAGAAGAACTACGAAGAGCGCCGGGAAGATGAACAAGACAAGGGGAATGATCATTTTGATCGTGGTCTTGGCCGCCAATTCCTCCGCCCTCTGCCGGCGCCGGGTGCGCAGTTCATCCGAATGCACGCGCAATGATTGCGCCACGCTGGTGCCGAAACGGTCAGTTTGGATCAAGGTGGAAACCAAAGCCTGAATGTCGTCGACCCCCGTCCGGGTGGCCAGCGAGCGCAAGGCATCGATTCGGGTCTTGCCGACGTGCATTTCCGCATTGACGAGGTCGAATTCATCGCAGATATCCGGGTGTGCAGTCCTGAGTTCCTGGCTAACATAGAGCAACGCCTGGTCAATTCCCAAGCCAGCTTCCATACAGATCACCAAAAGGTCGAGTGCGTCGGGCAAGGCAAGTCGCAAGGTCATCTGGCGTGACTTGATCTTTCGCCCCAACCAAAAGTCCGGCAAGATGTAACCCAGCAACCCTGCGAGAAGGAGCATGACAATCGGATTGCTTTGCGATAATCCGGTGACATAGGTCAGTCCGACGAAAGCAACGATGGTTATGACCCTGGCAGCGGCAAAAGCGGAAGCCGCCTCAGGCCGGCGGAAACCAGCCTGAATCAGGCGAAGGTCACCTTCAGGAGCTTGCTCCCCCTTGCCCGGAATGTACTGTGCGATTCCTGTGAGAACTTTGCCCGCGAACTCCTGCGAGGTTTGTTTGACCCCAGTCCCGGGCTTTTCCTGGGAAGCAGGCCGCCACAGGCGCCCGAGCCGGTCGGAGACTCCCGCCGACTCGCCCGAGAACGCGTAGATCAGCCCCCCTGCGACAAGGAAGGTGGAGACGAACACCACGACGATGACAGAAATCACCATTAAAAATCCTTATTGCCTTGGAGCCTCAGACCCTGATCTGAATGATTCTCCAAATCACAAACGCCCCGAACACCTGCAAGAGGCCGCCCCCAATCAGAATTAATCGCCCGAAAGATTCCGTAAACAGCGGTTTGATATAGTCGGGCGACATGACCCTGAGGATGAGGAGCACGGCCAACGGCAGAACCATCAGGATGGCTGCACTCAGGCGGCCCTGAGCGGTGCGAATCCTGACTTCTCCGGCGATTCGAAATCGCTCCCGGATAACGTGCGCGAGGTTGTCGAGTATTTCGACCAGATTGCCGCCGGTTTCCTTCTGGACCAACAACGCGGTTACAAAGATGCGGACATCGATCAATGGAACGCGATCGCACAGGTTCATTAATGCGTCCCGCATGGGCAGGCCAAAACGCTGTTCATCGAAGGTGGTCCGGAATTCCGTGGAAATCGGGTCGGGCAGGTCCGTCGCGATCATTTCCATGCCCGAAGTAAAGGAGTGCCCCGCCCGTACGGATCGGCCCAGGAGGTCGATCGCTTCCGGGAACTGCCTTTCAAAAGCCCGCCATTCGACGCAGTCGCCGGATCAAGACATACAGGATGGGCAGGAAGAGACAGGCAATGCCAACGCCAACGGCGATCAGCAGATTTTTGGCAAAGATGTCCGTGATCTCGAGACCGAAGAAACCCACAACACCGCAGACGAGGAGGAGCTTTCCGGGCTTGACATCCATCCCGGCCTGGGCGATGAGCCTTTTCAAATGTCCCGCCCATGTCCAGCGCCGCAACATTTTGTTGACGGCGGGGATGGTGCTCAGGAGTTCGTCGCGTACCAGGTCTGTTTTGACGGCATTTAGGGCGGAGGTTGCCCCTTTTTGGATGGACTCCAAACGGCCCCGCACAATGTCTGACGGCTTTTCCTGGCCGGTAGACGCAATAACCATGGCAAAGGCCAGAAATACAATCAGAAATACAAGGGCCGCAAATAGGAAGTGCATAGGGCGCTACCTTCTTGTTTAGCGAGTCCGGGTCGATTCAAACAAGGAAGAGGGCAGGTTGACGCCCGATGCCGCCAGGCGCTCTGTAAGTCTCGGACGGATTCCAGTCGCCGCAAATTCGCCGAGCACCGTGCCGTTTTCCGCCAGTCCCGTCTTCTTGAACGCGAAAATTTCCTGCATGCTGATGACGTCGCCTTCAACTCCGGTAATTTCCGAAATGCTGGTCACCTTCCGGGTTCCATCGCTCATACGGCTGACCTGGAGAACGACGTCGAGGGCGGAGGCAATCTGCCGCCGGGTGGCGAGTTCGGGCATATTGAGAGACGCCATTGCGATCATGGTCTCAAGGCGCGACAAGGCGTCGCGGGGGGAGTTCGCATGGATCGTCGTCAACGAACCATCGTGGCCGGTGTTCATGGCCTGAAGCATGTCGAGCGCTTCCTCACCGCGGACTTCACCCACCACGATGCGGTCAGGGCGCATTCTCAAACTGTTGATCACCAGTTGCCTTTGCTTCACTGCTCCCTTGCCTTCCACGTTGGGGGGCCGGGTTTCCAGGCGAACCACGTGGTCCTGGTGGAGTTGAAGTTCCGCCGCGTCCTCAATGGTGACAATGCGTTCCCGGTTGGAGATAAAAGACGACAGCACGTTCAACAGGGTGGTTTTTCCGGCGCCGGTCCCGCCTGAAATCAGCACGTTCATCCGGGCATAGACGCACCCGCGCATCAGGGCCAGCATTCCTGAGGTGAGCGTCTGGTTGCGCAGCAGGGCGTCGACGTTCAAGGGTTCGCCCCCGAATCGCCGAATGGAAAGGCAGGGACCGTCAATGGCCAGGGGAGGAATGATCGCGTTCACGCGGGATCCGTCCGCCAGGCGCGCGTCCACCATGGGGGAAGATTCATCAATCCGGCGGCCCACAGCAGAGACGATGCGGTCGATAATCGCGAGCAAATGCGCCTCATCGCGAAACTGGACGTTGGTTCGTTCCAGGAGGCCGCGGCGCTCAATATAAACATCCTTGTGGGTGTTCACCAGGATGTCGGAGATGGTGTTATCTTTCAGCAGGGGTTCCAGGGGGCCCAGGCCAAACACTTCATCGAGAATTTCCGTGGCCAGGCGTTCCTTCTCCTGCAGGGTCATCGGGGCGCTTTCGGAATTGGTCATGTTATCGACCAACTGCACCACTTCCGCGCGCACGGCCTCCCGATTGAGTTGTGTCACGCGATCAAGGTTCAAGCGCTGAATCAAACGGCGGTGAATCGTTGCCTTGACCTTGCCGAGATCGGGTTGACCCGTGTAAATATCAGCCATCTATGCCTCGTATCCGTCCTTATCCTTTGAACAGCCCCAGAAGGCCTCCGCGCTTCGCTTCCGCGGGGGCTTCTCACACCGCTGCCACTGCCGGTCAACTGTTCCGCGATGCTGCGAAACTTTTTGCAACAGGAGGTCGTTCTGGCCGCGGGAGAGTTCCGCACCCATATTCACGGCCCGGCTGACCGACTTGTAGTCGTTCGGCAACCGCTCAAAGATCTTCAGTTTGGTCCGCTTCTCAAACGCCGAGAGGGCTTCCTCATCGGGCTTGTGCCAGCGGTTGATCACCAGCCGGAGACGTGCCGGATCAATTCCCATGGAGCGCAGCATGCCGATTTCGCGCTCCAGGCTCCACAAACCGGTGACATTGGTCTCGGTCACCAGAACGATATTGCGGGCCAGTCTGAGGACGGGGGCCCATTCCGTGGAGCAATTGCAACCGAGGTCCACCATCACATGATCAAAGCTGCTCTGCGCCACGTTGACGACGCGGGCGAGGGCACCGGGCGACATGCGGTCCCAATCATCCGCATTGGAGGCGCCGGCAAGAACTTGCACGCCGCTCTTGTGGCTGGCGAGCAGTCCGCTGAAAAGATGGCTGTCAAGACGCTCCAGACTTTCCACGGCAGAGCGGAAATTAAATCGTGCTTCCAGATCCAGCAGCAGGGCGCAGTGGCCCAGGGCCGGCCAAAATCGATCAACGCGACCTTTTTCCCACCCGCGCGGGCCAACTGAACGGAAAGATTGACCGTAATCGTGGTCGTCCCAACTCCGCCCTTGGCGCCCAGAATCACGATCAGCTTCTCAGTGTCAGACTGCGGAACGCCTTTCTGCTTTACCAGCCGTTCCAGCATTTCCCGAACAATCATGGGATCAACCGGCGTGGAAAGGAATTCGCGGACACCGCTGCGCATGGCCTGCATCAGCAGGTCAGGGCCCGGTTCCTGATAACCCGAAATGGCGATGATGCAAACCGCGGGATTGAGGCGGTGCAGGCGTGCGGCAAATTCCAGAGGGGTCTTGGCATCGCGGCCGATTTCAGTCAGGACGACATCGGGAACGCTCGCTGCGGTAGTGGGACCGTCGCCCGACATCAAATCCCAGTGCTCGACCGGCTGCACCAGGCCCGTCTGCTGCAACATGGCCAATAAAGCCGCACTGTTTTTCGTATCCGAACTGACAACACCCACCGTCAACATGCTGGGGATCCTTTCCTCACAAATCGGTCAACCGCGTTCGCGGAGATTCCTCTCCCCTATTTTCCACTCGGGGGAGCATCTTTCGACGGTTGCGAGGGCTTCAAGAAGGTGTCGGGGAATTGCGGCACGGTAGGCGGCGTTTGCTGGGCATTCAAGCGCACGATGTGCGGTGTCACCAATACCAGCAATTCGTCCTGGCTCTTCGAGATGGATTTGCTCTTGAAGAATTGTCCGAGGATGGGCAGGTCACCCAGGCCAGGAATTTTCGAAAATTGTTCGACGACCTGGTTGTTCACCAAGCCCGCAATCGCGAAACTCTGTCCGTCCTTCAAGACCATTTCCGACTGTACGCTCCGGGTGGAGAGTGAGGGAATCGTAAATCCTTGAATAGTCAGCGCATTGGTGTAATCAAGCGAACTGACTTCAGGCGCCACTTTGAGGTGAATCAACCCCTCCGGCGTTATCAGCGGGGTGAAGGCGAGCTTCACTCCATATTCACGGAACTGTACGGTCACCACCGGCACGCCGCCGGTGGCGCCTTGCACCACGGGGAAAGGGAACTCGCCGCCCGCCAGAAAACTCGCTTCCTTGCCGGTCTCGGCAAGAACATTGGGCTCGGCGAGAATCTGGACCAGGTTTTTCTGTTCCAGCGCCTGGATGACCACGCCCAGATTGATGTCAGAGCGGAAGATGAAGACGTTCAACAACTGGCCGAGAGTGATCGGAATTCCCGCAGAACTGACTGCGCTTGTCGTTGTCGAAGTAGATGTCCCGGTTATGGTTTGGCCGGATTGAATCGCCGGCGGCGAAAATTCACCCGTGGTTGTGGTGAATACGGTCTTCGCGGGGGAAGTGCTCATCAGATTCGCGCCAAACTGGCTCATCGTGGAGCGATCGATATCGCAGAATTTCACTTCCAACAAAACCTCGCCATTGCTCGGCGTCGGAATTTGCAGGAGGCTCACCACGCTCTCCTTGCGGGGCACCATGCCCTGGGCAATGGCCAGAACATGGTCCGCAACGGGCTGGGAAGAGACCAATCCTGAAAGGGTGATCACCCCGCCGCGAGCCTCAACTTGCACGGGCTCTTGCGGAAGAATCTGGTGGATCTTCGCCGCCAACTCCGCGACGTCAAGATCGACGTAGGCATCAAAGGTCTGGTTCTGCCCGGTTTCGTCCCAAATGACGATCGAGGCAACGCCGGCGGCCTTGCCGCTGATCAGGATCTGCGTCGGGCTCACGACGAGGGCATCAACGATGGTCGGATCCGCCACCGAGATGCGGACAGATGCGGGCCTGAGAGGTGATAACCAGCGAGCGGCCCACCAGCAGGTGGAGCGCTTCGACAGAAGGCGCAGGCGCCGCTGCCTGGGGCGCGCCTGTCGGCTGCGCCGCCAAAATGCTTCCATCCCGGGAGCCGAAGCTGCCCAGGGAAAGAGCGTGGCCACCAGGGCCGTGACCATCAACCTCAGTAAATTGTGTCGCCTGTTCGGGACCTTCATGAAGCCGCCTAGTTTACTGAATCATCGAGGGAATGCTTGGTTTTCAACTTTGTCGCCACGAATAACTTGCACATTGAACGGTGGGGGCGGTGGCGGTGGCTTGGGGGCCGGCTTGTAAACTGAGTGTGAAGCAACCGGCGCGGGCCTTGCCCCCCCCGCAAACACGCTGTCGCCATAGACGGGCGGAGGGTTGACATCCGCGGCATCGACCACATTGCGCAGGGCAAGATGAATCTTGCCCGCTGACGCCGCAAGCGTCAGCTTTTCGCCATCCTCGGGACTCACCAACAGCGTGACCACGGGGGCGGAAACGGGCTTTCCGTTTTCGGTCGTCACTTGCTGCCCCACCGCCAACACTTTGGCATGTTCGAGGATCGTTCGGGTAATGGACTCAGACTGCCCGGGAACAGTGCCCGTGGCCAGGACGTCGACGATCGTTCCCGGCGTCACAAAGCCCGCGACGGCCACAACATCGTCCACGCCCACGGAAACGGCACGCATTCCCGCAGGGATGGAAACTGGAAGGCCTCCGCCTTCCCCCCGTTTGGCCAGTTCCTGGTCAAGAATGACTTCGTTAGGAACCAGAGGAACGATCACAGCCCGGCCAACGCAGTCATCCTTCGTCCGAAATGACCCCTGCGGCTGCAGATCCTCCGGCCAATCCACCAGATTTACGTCGGTGGGACTGATGACCTGGCCTACCTGCAGAGGATTGGCCGCCACGATCAACTGAATGTGGCCCACGGGCTTGGTCTTAACCTGCCCCTGCTGGAGCTTGTTGTAGACGATGATGCTCGCCACAATTGCGACTACCAACGCACCGCCCAACCCGAGCAATATCCGATTACGATTCATGCTTTCATCCCAGCTTACCAAAAAATCGGACCAAGAATACGATCAGGAAAAACGAACTTGTGGAAAAAGCCGCTGCCACCCCAAACGGAATTTTCAGGAGCCCGGGATTGTCCAGCGAAATTGCACGCACATTATTTACGTTAAACGTTGAGTATGCAAGGAGGAGCGTCAAAAGATTCCTGCCCGTCTCCTGCACCTTCCGCTGCCGGAAGACTTCCACGACCGACATCACGCCGGCGATGAGAACTGTGCCGATTAGGACGACAATCACTCGCTGCGGCCCAAGAAACGACCCCAGAGCGCCCATCAGCTTCCAATCGCCTGCTCCCAATCCCCGGACTAACACGAAAGGGAGCAACAACCCGAGGCAAAGCCCGGCTCCCTCCAACGAGGCCTTTAATCCTGGCCATCGCCAGAGAGCCACGCTCAGTGCCAATCCCACCAGCAACCCGGGCACGGTCAGCCAGTTGGGAATCTTACGATGGCGCCAATCCCACCAACCCGCCCAACTTGCCAGTCCCACCGCACCTGTGGAGAGCACGACCGTCTTCCACAACCCACTGACCAACTTTGGGTCAACCATCCTAATGCCGAACCACATGCGCTGCCCGAGATGCGCGTACATCATCGCGCTGGAACCACGCCCGCAAGCTTGATTGCGAACCTGATCCCATATTCACACCCGGCAAGGCTGCGTGGCGTTACGGCTTTAGACTCAGGTTAGAAATCAGGGAAGCGTTTCCTTGCCTGGCTCCTTCCGCAGGAAAGACCCAATATCAGGCTGAACCTTATCACATCCCAGCCCTGCCGAGTCAAGTATAACCTCAACGCACGCCGACGGTTAACTCCATCATTCGGTTCACGCCGTAAAAAGTACAGCCACTCCGGCGAACGCCAACGCAGCCGCCTTCCACTCAACTAGCTGGCGGCGGTGAGGTTCGTCGCTGCCTGGGAAAAAACTGAACTCACGGCTGTTGCGAGTTGACCCATTCCGGCAATGGCAAACAGAGCAATCAAAACCACCAACAAGCCGTATTCCACCAGATCCTGGCCGTCTTCCTCTTGCCAAAGTCGTCGCATGAAGTCCCCCCCTTTAGGAACCGCTTTTAGGTTTAAAATCCTTCCGCCAAGGATCGCCCCCTCAACCGGCCCTAGCTGGCAGCGGTTAAGTTCGTCGCTGCTTGGGAGAACACTGAGCTCACGGCCGTCGCCAGTTTGCCCATTGCCGCAATGGCAAACAGAGCAATTAAAACCACCAGCAAGCCGTATTCCACTAGATCCTGACCTTCTTCCTCTTGCCAAAGTCTCTTCAGCATTGTTTCCTCCATCAGCAAATCTTGGTTATCCCCAAAAGTTAACCGGCCCCTATGTAACGCGCGGATCGACTAGCTGGCTGCGGTCAGGTTTGTGGCTGCCTGGGAGAACACCGAGCTCACGGCGGTCGCCAGCTTACCCATTGCCGCAATGGCAAACAAAGCGATCAAAACTACGAGCAGGCCGTATTCCACCAGATCTTGGCCGTCTTCCTCGTGCCAAAGCCTTTTCAACATGTTCTTCATTTCCAATCCTCTCCAACAAAAAAAGTTAAGTACTGGCACACTTTCGCCCCCTCAATCTATGTGGCTAATACGCAGTCAGACTGCCAAAATCTATTTTTGAAAGCGAAAATCTTACTTGCTGAAAATAAAGGGCTTATCCGAATTGCCTCTGCCCAAAGTGGGTTTATCGAAAGCGACGCCGAGCAACCGTAACCTTTTGGAGACACTAAATGAGACAATTTTAGACTTTTCGATGACTTATGGAGATGATTGCCACGATTCCTTAGCGATAAATACATTTAAAGCGACGAATACTAACATCTAACAATTCATAGGCTTAGGGGCACTAAAGGGCAATATGTATGGCGCGATTTAGGGCCCAAATTTCCCATTTGTCGCCGCGTGCGCTGCCTCGGAGTAATCGCTTAGGAAGGGCGCTTTGGCAGCCTCACTCCCTCCCATAATTTTCGAACGTACCGAATTGCACTTGACGATTCTACAATTTGTGATAAACAACTATGCGAGCATCTGTACGGGACCTTGGGGAGACCTCACTTTGTTAAATGGGAAAAAAGTCATTGTCGTCATGCCTGCCTATAATGCTGTCCGGACTTTGCGGCAGACGTGCGCCGAGTTGCCCCGTGAAATTGTGGACGAAGTCCTTCTGGTCGACGACCACAGTTCCGACGCGACGGTTGAATTAGCCCGCGAATTGCATCTGACGACGTTTGTTCACAATCAAAACCTCGGGTACGGGCGCAACCAGAAGACCTGCTACTTTGAGGCCCTTCGCCGCGGGGCTGACATTGTGGTCATGCTCCACGCGGATTACCAGTACTCGCCGCGGTTAGTCACTGCCATCGCTAGCATGATTGCCTACGGCGAATACGATCTCGTCCTCGGCTCTCGCATTCTGGGAGTTGGCGCGCGCCGCGGTGGAATGCCGTTCTATAAATACGTATCCAATCGCTTTCTGACCTTTATCCAAAACCTTGCCTTCGACCACAAGATTTCGGAATACCACACCGGCTACCGCGCATTCTCGCGCGAGGTGCTCAGCAAACTGCCTCTCGATGGAAACTCCGACGACTTCATCTTTGACGCCGAGTTTCTCGCCCAAGCCATCCACTTCGGTTATCGCCTCGGCGAAATTTCCTGCCCGGCTCGCTACTTCCCCGAGGCCTCTTCGCTCAATTTTGGGCGCAGTGCCAAGTACGGGCTGTTAGTGCTTTGGGTAATCACCAAATTTTGGCTCCAGAAAAAAGGCCTGGGACGATTTCGGATGCTGACCCCCCAACACCTTACCCATCCCGAGGGCTACTATCACGAGGTCACCGCAGCCACACCGCCCGAAGATGGCAAGCGGGCGCCCGGAGTGAGATGATCTACGCCTTTGAACTCGGGCTCATCCTGATTGCTCTGGTGATTGCCTTCATCGCCCCTACTCTGGGATCGCGGTGGGGCATGCACCCCTTGAGCGCACTTTTGGAACACTTGCCACCCGCCCCGGCCTCGCCGTTCTCGTGACCGGTGTTACCGCCTTGGCCGCGCGTGCGGCTCTGCTGCCCATTCTCCCCATCCCCCATCCAGCCTTTCACGATGAGTTCTGCTATCTGCTGGCGGCGGACACCTTCGCTCACGGGCGCCTTGCCAATCCGGCGAACCCCATGTGGCTCCACTTTGAAACCCACTATGTGCTTTGGAATCCGTCTTATGCCTCGATGTTTCCTCCGGCACAGGGACTCATTATGGCTCTCGGACAGGCAGTTTTAGGCCACCCGTTTTGGGGCATCTGGCTGAGTCTGGGACTCATGTGTGCGGCCCTTACTTGGATGCTGCAAGGATGGCTACCTCCCAAGTGGGCGCTGCTGGGCGGGTTTTTGGCCGTGGTTCGACTTGCCACATTCAGCTACTGGGCCAACAGCTATTGGGGAGGCGCGGTCGCCGCCACAGGCGGAGCCTTGGTGTTCGGCGCCCTGCCACGATTAAAACAAAGCCTGCGGGTGATGGACGCCCTGATGCTCGCCCTCGGTCTGGCTTTTCTCGCCAATAGCCGGCCTTTCGAGGGATTGGTGATCAGCTTCCCGGCTCTCCTGGCGCTCGTGGTCTGGATGTTTGGCAAAAATCACCTGCCGTCGCGCGATGTCTTCCGCCGCCTGCTGCTCCCCGCCGGAGTGTTCCTCGCCATCGTTGCCGCCTGCATGGGCTATTATGCGTGGAGAGTCACCGGCAGCCCCTTCCGCATGGGCCACCAGGCTTACAACGCCACTCACATCACCAACCCCTATTTTCTCTGGCAGAAGTCAAAGCCCGTCACAACCGGTCATCATGACGTCACGCAGGATTTTTACGAGAAGATCGAACTTCCCTACTGGCGGCGGATTCACACTCCCATAGGCCTGCTACGGCTCGAAGCCACTCGCGTGATTGAGCTCTGGACGTTCTACTTGCTTCCCTTGCTCACGCTGCCTTTCTTGATGGTGGTCTCAATCCTGCCCATCGGCTTTGCCTGGCGGGACATCAGCCCGCCCACCCGATTTTTGCTCCTCGCGACGGCATTCAGTTTGCTGGGATACTCGGGGGAAGTTTACTTCAATCCTCACTATTTTGCCCCGGCCACGTGTCTGATCTATGCCCTGGTCCTAGTCGCAATGCGCAAAGTGAAGAATTGGGAATGGAACTGGAAGCCCGTCGGGCTTGCTATCACGCGATCAATTCCACTGATCGCCGTCGCGCTGGCATTGATCTTTGTCGCGATGCCCTCGGCGCGGCCGCAGTGGAGTCCCGAGCTTTGGACATGGTGTTCACCGGGGGCGTCAGAATTAATGTCGGACCGCGCCAGGTTGCAGGCTCAACTCGAACGGGAGCCCGGCCAGCAAGTGGTCTTTGTCAGATACTCGCATTCGCATCAATTGGGTCTGGATTGGGTCTACAATCGCGCCGACATCGATGCCGCGAAAGTTGTGTGGGCGCGCGACCTGGGGCGGGAGAAGAATGCTGAACTGCTGAAGTATTATGCGGGCCGCACGTTTTGGCTCGTGGAGCCGGATGCGACGCCGCGACGCCTGTCCGCGTATCCGGCGGAGTGAGTCGTCGCGCAAAGTAATCGTCAATTGGATTCGGAGTCGTACCGGAGCAATCGAGACAAACCATGAAGTTCGTAACCCGGATCATGGAGAACACCGCTGCCTACAGCCTCTGGCAGGCTCCCTTTGCGGAGAAAAAGTTCGCCCCCATCTTGCCCACAATGACCTGCGCCAGGCGCGCTGGGTCTTGGACGTGGGTTGCGGGCCCGGCACCAACGCCGCTCATTTCGCTCACACGCGCTACCTGGGCATTGATCACAATTTGCGCTACCTCCAACATGCCCGCCGTATGCATGCAAGGGATTTTCTCGTTGCGGACATCCGCCGCCCGGCCCTCGCCCAGGTCGCGCGCTTCGATTTCATCCTCGTCAACAGTTTTCTCCATCATATTGATGCGCCCGCGACCCGCGAAATCCTTTCGAGGGTCGCTGACCTGCTTGCCGCCGGACGGTCACGTCCACATCCTCGAGCTCGTTTTGCCCGCCAAGCCCTCGGCGGCACGACTGCTCGCGCGCATGGATCGCGGCGAGTTTCCGCGGCCGATGGAAGAATGGAGGCAGATCTTTAGTGACGTGTTCGAGCCGGTGGTGTTCGAGCCTTATCCGCTTACCGGACTGGGAACGACACTCTGGGAGATGATCTATTTCAAGGGAAAGAGGAAGGCCTGACGCAAAATTTCCCCACGGCTCGATTTGAGGGAGGCCGGTGTATACTCATCGGCGATGAGACCGCAGAAACGCTTCTTCACTCCTCTTGAGGAATCAATTTTGCACAAAGCTTCCGGGAGCCCGGGGACCCCATGCACAGATCGAATGGCCATCACGAAGACTCGCAGCGGCCTGCTGGGCTTGATTTTCGTGCTCGCAAGCATCGCCATGCCGGCGTATTTCGCGATCCACAATGCATCGTCTTGGCCGGTAAGGGTCCGATATCCGGGCGAACTTGACCATGGGGAAAGCACCGTCCTCGCCGAGATGGTCCACCTGCGCGAAGGTATTCCGATCTACGCGCCGGCTTCGACACAGCGTTACGACTCGGGTCTGTATGGCCCACTGTTCTATCTGTTCTGCTCCCACTTGATTGACCCGCAGAACCCGAGTCATGAGCATCTACGCGAAGTTTCACTGTTCGCGACGTTGGGCCTGGCTGCGGGGTGCGCGCTGCTGACGTTCTGGCTCGCGCGCAGCCTGATGGCCGCCATCATCGCACCCCTGCTGTTTCTCGCTTACCCCTTCATCACTCTCTTCGGCACCCAGGCCCGCTGCGATACCGTTGCGCTTCTGCTCTGGTTCTCGGGATTTCTCACCGCCTATCGGTTTCGCGGTAGCAACAAAATCTTGCTCTCCGTCCCGCTCATGACGCTCGGCTTCTTTTATAAGCAGCAATTCATCGCGACGCCGCTCGCCATCCTGCTCTTTCTAATTCTTGAAAAGCGATACCGGATCGCAGCCCAATTTGTGACATTATTGGGAGTGGTCGGCTTCGGCATGCTGTCGTTGTTCCAGTTTGTCATATTTCGCCACCAGTCATTCCTGCTTCACTTATTCTTCTATGTCGCGGTTCCCGCCAGTTTTATGCAATCAGTACAATGGGGAGTGGTTCTGGCCGTAATGTTTCTGGTTCCCGCAGGTGTCGCGATTTATTACCTCAGGACACATCCAAATCGTCTACTGGCCTGTTATCTGGCCTGTGTCGTTCCTTTGCTCATTGTGACCTTGGCAAGGCGCGGCGCGAACATCAACTATGCCATCGAACTTCCCCTCTTGTTGTGCCCACTCTTTGCTGCGCAAATCGTTTCCAGTCTTCCCCGCCCTTCGCTGGCTTTTCTGTTTACATTTCTTCTTGCACTCACGCTTTGGCTCGGGAATGTGATTCCGGTTTGGGCGCCCAAGGCGAAGGATTTCGATCAGGACCATGCGATTCAAGCCTATCTTCGCGCAAACTTTTCGCCCAAGTCTCCAACCCTGGGCCTTTATGTGGGGGACTTGGTGCGGGCGGGACTCGATACTCCGATTACGGATCTAGGCAATTACATCTGGCTGGTCCGCGAGGGCAGGCTCTCCGATCGAATTTTGCTGACACCCCTCGAAGAGCGTCGATACAAGCTCATCCTGTTGTGGTTCGATTTGCAGGCCGAGAAAGACCTAGCCGAGCCCGGCGGCGGGTGCCTGCCGCACCAGTTCTATCAGGCCATCATTCAGAACTATCGGCCCGTCAATGGCGCCGCGGCCAGGCTCTTTGAGGCGAAGCGGTACTACGCATGGATTCCTCGCCAGTAAATGTGTCAAGCGATCTGTGATTTGCAGGCGGAAAGGCTATGCAATCGAACTAAAGCTCGCGGTCCTCGGAGGGTTCCGAAGATGCTGAAAATCGAGTGGTGCTTGGTTGCCGCGGCGATGGCGTTGGCTTTTACCAACCCCGATTTGGGGTCGCGGGGCTTCCTTCGGCTGGAGCGCGCCTTCCGGTGGCTTGCCTGCCGACCAAGGCTCTCAGTATTAATCGTCGGCATCGTCGCGCTCGTGGGGCGGATTGCCGTGCTTCCCGCCGAACCAATTCCCCAACCCACTATTCATGATGAATTCAGTCTGCTGCTCCTGGGCGACACTTTCGCCCACGGCCGGCTGGCCAACCCCACTCATCCGATGTGGGTTCATTTCGAGACCTTCCACGTCTTTTGGCATCCCACCTACGCTTCCATATTTTACCCTGCCCAGGGACTGTTCCTGGCAGCGGGCCAGGTAGTTGCCCACAATCCATTCTGGGGAGTGTGGTTGAGCGCGGGCTTGATGTGCGCTGCCATTTGTTGGGCGTTACAGGGTTGGTTGCCGGGGAGGTGGGCTCTGCTGGGCGGAGCGCTCGCCATCATGCGCATCGACATTTTCAGCTATTGGGCGAACAGTTACTATGGTGGAGCCGTGCCCGCCATGGGGGGCGCTCTCGTCTTGGGGGCTCTGCCACGCCTCCACCGCGATCAGCGCGCGCGCGACGGCCTTTTGCTGGGCCTGGGCCTGGCAGTTCTGGAGTGCAGCCGGCCTTATGAAGGATTATTCCTGGCTCTCCCGGTTGGCTTAATGATTTTGATTTGGCTGGTTCAGAAGAAAGGGTCGCTTTCGCGGGTGCCGATGCAGCGCGCGGTAGCTCTCGCCATCCCGGTGGTGGCTCTTGCGTCTTGCGCATTGGGTTACTACTTCTGGCGGGTCACGGGCAGCCCTTTTCTACTTCCTTACCAACTCAACGCACAGACCTACGGCATTGCCTACTTCCCCTGGCAAACGCCCGCCTTCCCGCCCCATTACCACCACGCCATCTTACAAGAGGGCTATCGGGTTCAGTTTTATGGCATGTACGAATACGCTCGCCGTTACCCCTTCCTGCTTGCTCTGTGGAACGTTGTGCCTCTGTGGTTTTTCTTTATCGGACCGGTACTGACCATTCCCCTGGTTATGTTGTTCATCATGGCGCCTGCCCGGTTCTCCTTCCGCAGCGTCGGCAGCAAGACGCGCATTCTTCTTTTCGTTTGCTTCTCGGTTTACGTGGGCATGGCATTAGTCGTCTATCGTCCGGCTCCTCACTATGCGGCACCGGCCACGGCCGCGCTGTATGCACTCCTTCTGCAGGCGATGCGCCACTTACGGGTTTGGCAATGGCATGGGAACCCAATGGGAAGGTTTTTGGTTCGGGCCATACCTTCAATCTGCTTCATCATGTTGCTGATCCGGGCAGCGGCTCCACTTCCAGGCATTCCCGTTCCGCCGCAGAATCCACTCACGTGGTGCTCCTCGCACCGCGGGATTCTTGACCGTGCTCGCATCCTCGCCCAACTCAAGTCTACTCCGGGATACCATTTGGTAATGGTGCGTTACGAGCCGAAACACAATTGGATGAATGAATGGGTGTACAACGAGGCAGAAATCGACCAAGCCAAGGTCGTCTGGGCTCGGGACATGAGCCCGGCAGAGAATCTGGAACTGTTTGCGTACTTTAAGGGGCGCCATGTTTGGGTGATTGATCCCGATGATACGCCAGTCAAACTGTTGCCCTATGAACCCGTTCCGACCAGGCGTTAGGGCCGGAGGCGAGTAGCCGGGTGGGTCGTGAATCTCCCAACTGCGCAACATTCCCTTTATCGTGATCCATAGACGGATACTCGTCCCAAACCAAGGCTGAATGAATACGGTCTGATTGTTCAGTGCGGCAAAGCTCCGGGCTTTGCCGCGGCGCCCATTCGAAATACCATAATATCGTCATCACGAAAAACTAAGGTCCCCACGGATGATAATGGAGAAGCGAACTGAGGAAGGTGGTAGACCCAAACGTAGTCGAATTCCCTGCCGATACGCCCCCAATCGAGGGAGGTTTCAGGTGTCATGTTCACAAAGCAGGGGTCGTAGGGATCATCCTTCAAAGCGAACGGCTGCAGGCCGGGAAGGTGAAACAGGCATGGCGTCAACCATCCGTGCCAGATGACCCCGTAGGCCCAGAAGTGGCGCTCCGGCCACGACGCGCCGCCCGCCCAATCCACCAGCGGCAGCACGCGCGCGCCCTGCGGAATCGCGGAAGTTGCTTCGGCCAGCTTCGCGAACTGCGGCTGAAGCGAAATGAAACTCCGTTCGAGCGCGGCCGTCCGAACGAAGAAGATGAGAAGCGCGGCGAGCGCGAGCTTTCTTCCCCGCCGGCCGACGCGCGCGGCCGCGAGGCCAAGAACAAAGACAAACGGCAGGATGCGCTTGTCAACATTCGTGGCTTGGCCGATGACACCGGGAAGAATCCAGTAAAACAGGAACAAGATGAGCGTCGCGCGCCGCCAAGGGCGATTCCACTGAAACTCGGGATTGTCAATTTGTGCCCACGCGAGAACCGCGAGAAGAGCGACAATCGTCAATAAGTCGAGAATGGGCGACCACGAGATCATCACTGAAATCAAGTTTCCTATCTTTGCGGACAGGCGCCCGAAGACGATTCCACCCTGCTGTCCATGACCCACAACGGCGTGCAAATAACAAATCGCCCCAGGGATGAAGAGCGCCCCGGTGGAGAGCATTTCGCTCCAACGCCGTTTTGCCGCCCACGCGTAGGCCGTCATCACCACGGCGGCAACCGCGAACCCAAAAATGTGGGTGAAGTAAAGCGCCGTCGCCACCGCCAGAAGCACCAGCCAGCTCCAAACCCTTGGGCGATCGAGGTGCCACAGCCAGACTCCCAGCAGAAAAAAACAGATCGCCATACTGAGCTGGAGATTCAGAAAGCCGAAGCGGAAGAAATAGAGGTTGTGACAGACCAACAGGGACCAGAGCGCCAGATTTTCCTCTCCGGGATTGGCGCGCCGCAGGAAAAACCATGTGGCGGCGGGGACGCTCAGGACGCAGAGGGTCAAGAAAAGCCGGCCGGCAAGAGTTATCCGCACAAACCGCTGCAACGTCAGCAAAATGACGTCCATGCTGAGGTAGGGATAGGTATTCCAGTTGGCGCGGTAATACTCGCTGAAGTGAAAGGCCGGGTCGCGCAGGTGCGCGAGGACGAAGGCGCTGGCAAGGTGATTGGGATAATCAACCAGCAGCGGAAAGCGGACCGTCCAGATCGGAGCGAGCAGACCCGCCACGATCGCGACGAGCAAGATCGTCAGAGCAGGCCAGCCAAGCGCAGGCTGAGTATCGGCGCCGGGAGCTTCGGTCATTGCCGGCGCCGCGGGCGGGTTTTCAGAATCCGTCATCTTCTGCCTTTCAGAAAGCGGCATGCTGATGGGCTCAGTGCCAACTTCCACGGGAGCGCTCACCGGGGCGGACGTGCGCGGCCTTCGAACGTAGATGACCGTAAGCGGATCTCCATAAACTTTCTGCCAGCGGGGGGAAGCTTCAAGAAAAGTTCGCAGCGGCTCGTCCTGGCCAATCATGCAAGACTGCACGCCGTAGGCATCCAGCAGAACCGGGGCTCCTGCGCCCAGCCGCATGATGGTGAGATAGTCCGACAGGACTCCCGACCGCTCGTAAAGATCGCCGCGCCCATCGATGAAGACCTTGTTCGCGTCCGACATTGCGTAAATCAGGTAGCCGCCGTACCCGTAATTGTTGAGCATGGGCTTGGGGACGTTATGCTGCCGCGCATAGGCAATGGCCCGTACCGGCCAGTTGTCGGTAAGAATCGTTTTCATTTCCTTGCGCGAGGGAAAGTACCAAACCATGGCCCCGATGACGAGCGCCATCATGATGGCGTTCAGCGCGTACTTGTCTTTGCGCGGGTCATAAGGGGGAAATCCGCGCGCCAGCATCAAGGCCAGCAAAGGCGTAAAGAAAGGAACAAACGCCAGCAGGAATCGCGTGTGAATGCAGGCGCCGGCGATTCCGGTGAGGGCAAGAATCAAGTCTTCGAGTCTCCAGCCGGGGCACACGGTAATCTGAATGAAGAGAAAGGCCAGCACGAGCGCCAAAAAAACCTTGCCGTAGAGCCCGGTGAACGCCAGCGATTGCCATTCCTGGATATTGCCGACATTGATGGGTTGCGAGAATGCCATGTCCAGAGGATAGAGGCAGGCCTCGGCGCCGTAGGGCGTCACCATCAGGCACAGGAGAATCAGCAGCGCAACCAGCTCCAGGCGCATGCGCTCAGCGGCCGTCCACAGATGGGATTCGAGATTGCCCCATTGAATTTTGAAAAGACCACTCGCCCAATAAACTCCCAAAGCGAAAAGTCCCAGCACAAAACTGCCGTGAATGTTGACCCACAACAGAAACATCGGCGGCAGGAGCCACAGACTCCAAGTTTGGCCGTTGCGAAAACAGTAGAGAATGCCAAGCGTTAGGATCAGAAAAACGTAGCCCAGCATCTGCGGGCGCAAGGTGAGCGACACGTAAACAAGCGGCAGGACAAGGACGCAGGCCACGCCTGCCGCCTTGGAATTCCCGCTGCGCCTTGTCGCCAGGCCGTAAAGACTGAACAGAATCGCAATCGTCAGGCCCAGGTCAAGCGCCAGAAGACCCCTTAGACCTCCTGCGCGGTCAACGGCCGCGACCAACAATTCGCCCAGCCATTCATAGGCGATCCAGGGGCTATGGAAGGCGGTGAAGGAATAAATATCGAAAGTTGGAAAGTGGTGGGTGGAGAGAATCGTGGCGCCGACTTTGATGTGCCACCAGAGGTCGGGGTCGACACCAAAGTTGCGCAGGGGGATGAATATTGCACCCGACCAGCAAAACCGCAATCAGCGCCGGGAAGGAAACGAGTCTCTGCCAAATCGGTTGCGGCGAAGTGGGTTGCAAATCGGAAGGAATCGCCGGCGTGTCTGAGGTCAACTTGGATCTCTCCCTTTCAAGAAGTCTAGAGGCTTCGGCCCGGGCATTGCGGCCATCATAGCGTATGAAGGCATCGTTACGCGCCGTTCACTTGGCGCCCGCAGCGACAATATTTTGGAATGCCGGCAAGACGGCAAAGGATGTTCTGACGCTCGCCACACTCTCGCCCAAGTTGCTCGGATCTTGTCCTCCTGCAAATGTCCGAGCAGCGTGGCGGCCTTCGACAGATATTCAATGTGGCGGGGATTGAAGCCCATCACGCGCGCGCAGGTCCCATCAACCGCCACGGGATCGTTGCCCAGAACCAGCACGCCGCGGGACTTTGGCGGTTCCCTGGATGGGTCCGTTGCCCTCCATGCCGACGATGCCGTCCACGATGGCGAAATCCGGGCGCACGGTGCTGTTGATGTCGAGAATGGAGGGCACGATGCCCGCCCAGTGCAGCACATTTTTGGGCCATCCGTAGCAGCATCCCGGCACAACGCCAAACATGTTCTTGAGTGAAAGCGTGACGCCCACCCAATGATGAGTCTTGAGCTTGGGCATGGAAACGAGGTAGTCCGCCTCCAAAATCGTGCGGGGAAGATAGAGCTGCTTGAGCCGCGAGGCCTGGGTGCGCAATTTGATGGCGTGAACTTCGTCAAGGTTGAGATCCACAAAAACGTCGCGCAGTGGGCCAAGGTGATCGCTCAGCCGCAGCGTCTCCACAATCGCCTCAGTGTCCCGCTCATGGCCGGGCCCCTCGGCGACGCCCACCGATTCCGCTCCGAGCCGCAGGAACGCCTCGCGCGCGGCGGCCACCACGGCGGGATTGGTGTTGATGATTCCCTCGGGATCGGGCTCCACCAGATTGGGTTTCAGCACGACCTTCTTGCCGCTTACGGGAGGGTCAAACTCGCGCAAGCTTTCATACAAGAGCTCGCCAAGGTTGCCGTCATATTGGTCCGCCCGCACAATCGCCACGCGCGAGGGCGGGCGTGTGAAGGAAGGCATCAGGCTGGGCGTAGCGTAGCTCATCGCTTGCCGCCACTCCCGGAGCAGGTACCGCCGCGCTCGCTTCTCGCATTCAATGCCAGAATCACCCAGGCCATGGTGAGCATATTGTCAAAGAATCGATTGCGGGAGTAAAGCTTATTCAATGGGGAGGCGAGCGGAGAAGTCCACCGCCCGTAGGCCGTGAGGCACAGGTTCGCAAGGGCTAAAGATGCCGGGCCGGGGATTGTTGGATAGGCGGTCTCGAGCACCGCCACGCTCATCTGCACCTCGGGGCGCTCGGCGTGGTCGCGGAGCGCAAGCAGAGCCCAAACTGTGGGCCCAATGCGCGGGATTCCACTCACTCCGTAGACGAGCGGATTCCCGCTGTTCCAGCCGCCCCCCGGGCACATGCGGTCAAAGAGCATTCGTTCTGCCAGCTCGCGGCGCTTGGCGGCTGTGGGAGGCAGCGTCTCCGCCGGCAGCGCGCGCAGAAGCAGCAAGGCATGCGCCGTGGGTTCAACCCAACTCGCGGTGCCCGGCGTCCAGTTCCACCCGCGCAGCGTTGAGTCCTGCTTCGAATCGCGATTGCGGTAGATCGCCTGCTTCACGCGCCACCAGAGTGTTCCTTCCGCCGGCCACGTATTCAAGACCCAATGCAGCCCGCGCGCGACGGCATCCTGCGCGCCTCCCTCCAGGTGCAAAACCCTGGAGGCCAGCGACGTCACCCAACATCCGGTGGATTGGCCGGGCAAGGCAGGCCAGGAGCCATCGGCAAGCTGCGCGCGAATCAGCCAATCCTTTGCCCGGGCGGAAATCTCGGCAGGCGCCGGAGCGTGATGATTGGAACGAAGCGCCACGAGCGCCCACGCCGTGGCCTCCACCGCGCTGGGCGCGCCGGGATGAAACCCCCATCCGCCATCGGAATTTTGATGGCTCGCAAGGAATTCCCGGCAGTGCGAATCGAGCGGCAGAGTTGAACTCATACGGAGTCGAAGATCCGAAAATTTAGAAAGCTGGTGTGAACGAAATATTGACGATGCCATTGTAATCTTCCAACGCGGGGCGGCAAACGTCAATTCCATTGCGCGGTCAGGGATGTCTTCAGCACTGGTGTAGAGCTGGGCTTGACAGGCTGCGGAAAAACTCGGGATTCGCAACGTAGCGGCGGCTTTATGCCGCCACAGCCCTCAAGGGCAGATCTGCATCTTGCGGGCGCGATCAGTGGAATTTTCAGACAGAGATCTGAACGTGGAAAGTTAGGGATTGAACGTTACATCACGTGGGAAGGAGGATTGTCGGGAGCGGTGGCGAGAGCGGTCTCTTCCGTTTGAATCTTGAGATCGTGGATGAGCCGGTGCAGGTAGCCGCGAGCCAGGCCCAGGGCGCGGGCCGTCTCGGCTTTGTTGCCGTTGCACTTTTGCAGCGTGCGGATCACCAGCCGGCGCTTGAAGTCGCGCATTTCCTCTTCATAGGAGCGCGCCCGCTGCGTCTGGTCGAACCCCTCGCGCATTTTCGCCGGAAGATGCCAGACTTCAATGGTGGAGCCCTCCGCCAGAACCACGGCGCGGCGGATGGCGTTTTCCAGTTCGCGGACATTACCCGGCCAGCCATATTCATCCATGGCCTCGATGGCCATGCGGGAGAAGCGCGTCACTTTCTTGTTGAACTCCCCGCTGATCTGTTGCAGCAGATGATGCGCGAGCAGCAGAATGCCGCCCACGCGCTCGCGCAGCGGGGGAAGATGAAGCTGAATCACGTTCAAGCGGTAATAGAGGTCCTCGCGGAATTCACCCCGCTTGATCATCTCTTCCAGATTCCGGTGCGTGGCGCAGACCAGGCGGACGTCGACGGTGATGGGAGTATTGCTGCCCAGGCGCTCGAAGCTGCGGTCGTGCAGCACGCGCAGGAGCTTGGCTTGCAGTCCCAACGGCAAATCGCCAATCTCGTCCAGAAACAAAGTACCGCCGTCCGCCGCCTCAAACCGGCCGCGGCGCATCATCATCGCCCCGGTAAACGCGCCCTTTTCGTGCCCAAACAGTTCGTCTTCCACCAGGTGCTCGGGCAGGTTGGCGCAGGAGAAGGCCACAAACGGGCCGGCGCCGCGGGGGCTGAGGCGATGCAAGGCGCGGCTCAAGGTCGTCTTGCCCGTCCCCGTTTCCCCGGTGATCAGCACCGTAACGTCGCAGGGAGCCACCTTGCGCGCCATGTTAAAAACTTCCTGCATGTTTTCGCTGAATCCCACCAGCTCATCAAAGCGGTTCGCCGAGGTCTGCTCGGCGCGGAGCTGGCGCAACTCCATCTTCCGCCCGGTGCAGGCGATGGGCGCGGCGCAAAACCATGCGCAGCTCCACGATGTCCGGGGGATTGATCATCACATCGTAGGCCCCGGCTTCCATCATGTGGCGCAGCGTGGCGGGATCATCGTCACCTAGAAGAACCACGATGGGAGGGGGAAAATCGGTTTGCCGGTATTTTTCGAGATACTTCTCCGCGGCCGCGGCGTCCAGTCCGGTGGGCAGCTCTCGCAGGTCGAGCAGAACACAATCATGCTCTCCGCTGCAACAGCCTGACTTTTGCTTCTCGCTGACGTTCAGGCCGACTGCGAAACCCGCGCCGAGAGCCCGGCCGAGGACTTCACCGAAGTCCGGTTCGGACGTGCAAAAACAGACGCGAATATTTTCAGATTTCATTCAGTCAAGCCGCCACAGCGGCACAAGCGGCTCCCAGAGAACAGCAAGGGAGCGAAACCACACTCGCTTCGCCCTCTTCAGGAGAGGGCTCGTCAGAATACGGCGTTGGGGACCAGTCGAGACTTTGTAAGCGATCCATAGATGGCAGTAAAAACGTCACTCAACTTGGTGATGGGAGCGGCATTGGGACAAATAGTATTTTGTCCACTCTTCGATTGGGGGACGGAGTAGAAATACGTATCGTAACGGCGTAGAGGCGATTCCCTGCATTGTGCCGCAAGGCGTATTGTACGGGGAGGTTTCACCCGCCGTGCAGCCTGAAGTCTCTGAGCCGTACGAGATGGAGTAGATCAGCGTGCCTTGACCCTTTGCCCAATTGGCGGCGTTGACCGCCTGGGTGCATTCCGCCGTAGCAGACAAAGACCATTTTTCATGCCGGCTATTGTCCTGATGGTCTGCTGGGTTGTTCCGCCCATCTGCGTGGCGGCAGCCGTTGCGTCGCCATCGCTCAAGAAAATAATGACGTTATCAACGCCTTGTCTCGAGTTCGCAGTAAGGTAATCCTGTGCCGCAACGATGACGCCCCCATAGAATGTTCCTTCGCCGCCCGGCGTCTGCGCGCCGCAGGCACTTCTTCCGGTCCCGACCCCGGCGCCAACCGATTTAAACAGGTCTGAGCCCTGGTTCAAAGAAGATGAATCGGAGGTGCGGTAATCGTTTTGTAAACCCCAGGATCAGATATTCCGGATTGTTGTTGTAGGCGGTGATGGAAGGATTGGTCTGGGTATTGCAATCGTAATCGCATTGGCCGTTGCGCCGGTGGTTGTGTCCGTAAGGTTCTTAGTCTGGGTTGGCGTCAATCCCGGAAAGACCATCAACCCAACCTCATCCACTGCGTTGGCAGCCCTGTTGGACAAGTGGTGTAGGTCGTGGGGCAGGGGTCGAGTTCTTTGAGGAGCGTCTGCACACCATATTGAGCGCAGGCTTCCGGGCTATAGCTTCCACGTGACTCCCGTGACGCAGTTGGTGTCAGTCACCCGGCCCATCGACGCTGTAGTATCGAGAACGAGCATAATATTGTACGGCAGAGGCGCTCCCTCCTCGGGCGCTGGCCGTGGCAACGGCGCCGATTGGAACCGTTGTGACCCCAATAATCTTGGCGAAATAGGTCGGGACGGAGGCTGTCTCTTTCACCTGGATAACGTTAACGTTGCCGTCAGCCGGGACTATAGGTCACACACTGGGGGCAGGTTGAGATTGGGGTATGACGCGGGGTTGACGCAGGTGAGGGTTGGGGTGACCCCTGTGACATTCAGATTGGAATGGATGTTGTAAAGTGCGCCGTTAGACACGGACCCGCTATATTCCTTTGCCAAGGTTTTCGAACTGACGCCGTTATTGGGCAATTGCATGCCTTACGCCCCTGCAATCGCCGCGGCCTGGGTCGCCGCCTGCAATTCCTGGTAGCAAACATAGATATTTCCCAGGTCGATGACCAGGGCGCAAATGCCGAGCATTACGATGAGGAGGAGCGGAACCAGCACCAGAGTCTGTCCGCGCTCATTCCATCGTTGGACGTGTGATTTAGGAGGTCGGCTCATTGAATAACCTCCGTCGATTCGGCCGTCAGCGTGCAACCGGGGGCAAAATTCACTCCGTAAATCTCAATCGCGCAAGGGTAAGTAAGTGTGACGTTGGCGTTAAAACCTGTCTGGACGTAGCTAGCCGGTGTCGGCGTACTGGTGGTGTTCGGACAGGTCGGATTGGCTTGATTCGATACCAGCGTCTGGGTGGTGCCAGTCGTCCCGTTGGCTGGAGAAACACTAATCGTGAATTTGATATTGGCTCGGTTCAGGGATGACCCCGTGTTGAACGCGGGGCTCGAAACGGTCATGCATGGATCGGTGGTATATCCTGCGCTGATAGAAAGAGCGTGTGCGCCCGCGGCCGCTGAATTTGTCAACGTCTGATCAATACTAAAGGCCTGGCCAAAAGCGATGATGCCCATAATGAGGCCGGCCAAAAGGGGAAGGACGACGGCAAATTCCACCAGTTGCGATCCCCGGTTTTCGCGGAAGAGGCGCCGGAACATCTTCGCGATGGACCAGCGTTCGATCCGAGGTGGTGATGGCGCCAGAGAATTATTGCTGCGATGAAACCCTAAACTCATTTGTGGTCCGCCCATTCTTCGATGCAACTGTGACATCTTTTATCTCAGCCTCAACATCGATGATCTTATTGGACTTCCCGGCGCGTCAAGACCCATTAGTACGGTCACCCCTGGCCCATCAGTACAGTGGGGAAACGGCTCTTAAATTATATTTATCGTTTGACCTAATCATTTTGAGCTGCATGCCCATCCAGTTTCGTGAGACAGCTCAGCAGGGTGAGTTTAATTCGGAGTCACTATACTTGTCTAGTCCCATGTAGGGTAATACTACCGTTCTAACAATAGGCATGGGGCTTCCTCTGGCCGCTCTGGAGCGCCCCTTTCGAGGCTAGCCCCCAAACAGCAAGGAAGCTCTGTGGCAGGAATAACTTGTGCCGCGCCTAACCGGGTCCATCCCCAAAGGCAGACTTGGTTAGGGGTCGTGGATAAGCAGAAATTTCGCGCCCTTGGCGGGCGGAATTCTAAATCCTCAATTTGTTAAATCTTCTTAGCGAACCAGGCCCGCAACCGGGGAGGCCAGGCTCTCCTTGCTGAAGGACGTTGCGTAGGGCTCCGTTTCGCGCACGTCGTCGCGCAGAATTTCAATTTTGCCCTTGAAGTACGCGCCATCTTCAATGGAAATTCCCGGAGCGCTCAAATCGCCAATAACATGACCGGTTTTATAGATTTCCACGCGCTCCTTGACGGAAATGTTTCCCTGCACCGAGCCGTGGATCACCACCCGCGAGGCGTTGATCTCCGCCTTGACCTTCCCTTCCGGGCCGATCGTCAGGCAATGTCCTTGCAGATTGATGCTCCCTTCAAATTGGCCGAATATGACCAGGTCTTCGTTCCCAGTCACATCCCCTTTGAACACCAGAGAACGGCCCAATTGCGTACGGCCTGAATCCGCGGGCACGCCCCCGACGCTCTTAACGCTTGTTCCTCCCATAGTGGTTTCCTCCATAGATTTCACATTGCCGGCCTCAATCGTTCTGACCGGCGAAGCAGGCTCCAACGATCGGCGAGCGCCGGTTGCAGGTTTCTTATCCCAGAGCATAAGATCACTCGTCCTTTACCCCAAATTCATTGCGCGGAGCGATTTTTCCAATGGCGATTGGGCAGAGTCAGCGGTACTCCCGAATCCAATCATGTTGTTAAGGCACGTTGATTGCCATGGGAGTCTTAATCTAAGCACTCGGTTCTTCAATGAGTTGAATGGAAGTTGAATCGCCGGTGACGAATCCGGCGTGAATATATTTCGCGCAGTAGGCAGTAATTGCAGGCACGGAGCTGCCCCCGGCATGGTTGTTGCTCATTTCAAGCCGCAGCGAAAAGCCGTGGCCCCTGATTCCGGTCAGCGGTACACTTGCCTGGCCGTCGGCTCGTTGGCCGGCATGGCGCCGGGAATTCCCATAATGTTTCAACCGGAGTTTGGCAACAGATTTTGCGGTGGCGGCTGATGACTATCGCCTGCCAGAGCAAGTCCGAATTCACCATGATCCCCCCTGCGAATTGGAGCCGTGACATGAATCTTCTCAAGCGACTCGTCGTATCAATTTTGGCTGGATTCGCAACGTTGTCGATGGCGCGTGCGCAGGTTACGCGCATTGACATCATTCATCTTGCCCACATGGACATTGGATTTACCGACCATCCGGCGGTGACGCGGGAGATGCAGAAGGAATACATCGACATCGCCATCGATGCGTGCGCGGCGAACCCGGATTTCCGCTGGACGACCGAATCGCTGCTGGCGGTCACCGATTGGTGGCAGGCCGCCTCTCCCGCCCGAAGGGATCAACTGGTTGCCGCCGTCGCGCGAGGCCAAATCGCCATCGCCGCGCTTCCCCTCAACAACGCCCCTTACCTGGACGATGACGAATGGCGCCAGATGCTCCATTGGCTGCCGGACGATATGTGGAAGCTCCTGCATCCGAATTTTGCCATTCAGGATGATGTGAATGGATTCCCGCGGGCGGGCGCCGTCCAATTGCTCGACCACGGGATTCACCGGCTGCTTGATGGGCATGAACAGCGATAGTGGCGGACCGCCGTTTCGCCGCCCCACGGCCTTCTGGTGGCGGATGCCCGATGGCCGCCGCCTGTTCGTGTATCTCGGCGACAGCTATCCGATGGGGTACAGCTACTTTCATGAAAGTGATTGGCGGCGCGGCCCGGTTCCGCGCATTGCTGAAACCGCTTTCCGTCCCCCGCACGCCGGCGACTTTTTCAAAACCGATGAGCAATCGTTGCGCCAGGCGCATGAAGTCTGCCTGAAGCGCCTCAAAAGTCTCGAGGCGGGCGGTTACCCCTACTCCACTCTGCTGCTGTCCTTCACGAACCAATGGCGGATGGACAACGACCCGCCCTTTCCGCCTCTTGCTGATTTTGTCGCCGCCTGGAATCGCCTGGGGCTGAAGCCGGAACTGCGTCTGGTGACTGGAGCCGAGGCGCTGGAAAAATTTGAGTCCGAGGCCGGCGCCTCCCTGCCCGAATACTCCGGTGAATGGCCGGACTGGTGGGCGAATGGTCCGCAGTCCGCTCCTCGAGAAGTTTCCGCCTCGCGCTTCGCCAAGGCTTATCTGCGCAATCTCGCCTCGCCGGTTTTCGGCGCGCCCGACGCCAAGACGTCTTCCCTGATCGAAGAACTCCGCAAAGACCTCTGTCTGATCGACGAGCATTCGTGGGGAGGTGCGAACGCCGTTGCCCTTCCTGACAGCCTGGATTCCATCGGTCAATTCATGGAGAAGGCGCGCCTCGCCTATCGCGCCATGGCGTTGGGCGAATGGCGGCAGGCGGAACTTGCCCGCCAGCGCCTTCATGACTCCGCGCCAGGCTTCTACGTCATAAATCCCGCCCCGCTTCCCTATACCGGGTGGGTGCCGGTCCCTACTCGGGCGATGCGCGTCGATGTTCCCGGCGTGGATCATTACCAGCCCGGGCTCCAGCAATGGATTCGGCCGCGAACCGCTGCCGACGTTTCTCCGGAAAACGATGCGGCCGACTTTGCCGACATGGCCCCCAAACAAATCTCCGTGTTTTGGGTGGATAATCTCGCCCCGAATTCCGTGGAATTGCTCAAGGGCGCGCCTGCGGTTCACGAAGCTCCCGAAGTGATAAGGGATGCTTCCGGCTGGCCGGTCTCGGTGCGCTGGAAGGCCATGGGGCAGGCCTTTATTCACCGAGGGACTGGGCGATTTCCTCTCCGCCCGGCCCGTCGGATTCTCGCCCCGATTGGGTGCTGAAGGATATGTCCGTGGGCAAGCCCGGAAAGATCGAAGAGATCAGCGCCACGCCGGGAGGTGAAGTTGAATTCACCGAGACGGGGCATTCTCTCGTCTTCAAGCAGTCTTTCACCCATCCCAGCTTGAAGCGCGGGTCGCGGACGATCGAGGTCTGGAAGAGCGAGCCCCGCGTACGCTTGACGATTAAGATTTACCGGCGCTCATCAGACGACCCGGAGAGTCTGTACGTTGCGTTCCCCTTGCCGGTGCAAGGCGTTCTTCCCCGCCTCTCAGAGGGGGGACTGCCCTTTACGCCCTACGTCGATCAGATCCCCGGAAGTTGCAAAGACTACTTCGCCATCGATGGGTGGGCGGATTATGCCACCCCGGACGGCCATTGGTTTTGGGTCAGCCGCGACGTTCCCATGGTGACGTTCAATCATCCCGAGATCTGGACGCGCCGCACAACTCCCGCCCCCGCTGACCGCATCCTCGCGGTGGTCTTCAATAACTTCGCTTATGCCGGCTACGTCGGCAATGAGCACGGTTCGATGGAGTTTCAGTTCGACCTCTTGTGGAAGCCGTCCATTCCCGACCCGGAGGCCCTGGCCAATACGCTCGTTACCGAACCTGTCGTCGTGCAAAAATGAAACTCCCGGCAGATTTTGTGGCAGGATTTTACAACCCGGATGCGCCCGACGCTCTCAGAAAAGGAACCGGATAATCAGTCCCGGGCAGGCTTAGGGGGCACGGCGGCATCCCGATATGCCCGGACCAAGTTCCGCCACCGCTAATCCCGAGTGTTTCCGCCAACCTGTGTAACCGCTCTCGAGACCCAGGCCTTGACGCCGTGGGACAAAGCTACGGTCAGCCCGTTAAACGGCGCATTGGAGAGGCGTGCAGTTCCAGACTTCCCAGAACCCCGCTTCTCATCATGTCCCCCATGCCCAAGTGACGGATCGCCATGAGGCAGCGGATTCAACAACGGATCGCCTGCCTCTGAGCACCTTACGCAGCAAGGCCGCGACCGATTTCGCACTGAACCAGTGCGTTTGCGGAACGGTCAAGTTTGCTAGCGACGCGACACCCGAAGGAGCGTCGCGTTGCTTTTGGCCGCTGCCATGCGCTTTGTGTGCTGGACGGCAAGCGCGGAAATCCTCAGCACGAGAAGTCACACACCCCCTTCGACGGGGACTGTGGTACGTCAATCGGCCGCGGGCATTCCGCGACCAGCAGCCGGAAGCGCGGTGAAGCACCGGAACATCCGAGCAAGACTTTGCTACCTTGCCCTTCAGCCATTTGCGAGTAGTCTTGGACATGGCCTCGGCGTGCGGCTGCCCGGCCTCGCCAACGGCATCAAGACGATCGCACAAGAAAAGGTAATCAAGCCAGATTATCACGGCACATGTGCCCGTAGCTCAATTGGATAGAGCAGCGGACTTCTAATGCAAACACTCAGCCTTCTCGCCGAAGCCCCAAAACACCACTTCACTCGGTAATTTACGAGGTTTTTTCTTCTTTTTCGATCATGAGCCAAGGTAGACCTCACAAATCGCCAAAAACAGCGTTAGCGGGTGTCAGTGACACCCGCTTGTTAGAGCAACGAACGCTTGAACCATCTGTGCCAGAGCGGGCCTGTCTTTTTGCTCAACCGCGAAGGCCGGCACCTTCCCCATTAAAGCGAAGGTTCTCGGAGAGTTCGCACCATGGCTCCATCAAGCACTTCCCGCAGATCTCCCGATCGAACTGATTACAATGACCCGGTTTATGATCAACACCCTCTCTGAACAAACGATTCATCGGACGCAGCGTTCGAGAGACAAATCATCGACGAAATAGATCCGGACATCTAGTCCGCCTGTGCCTGTCACACGAGTCCTCCACACACGTGCAGAAAGGTCACGAGTGGCGATAGATGGAACCCTGACTCATGCACTTGTGACCCGGCGAGCAAGATACCCTATTCGCCGACGAGGCCTCAGACCGCTGATTCGCTGTAAAACGCGGACCTAGAATCAAGCTCAAGCGAAAATTCGTTCGTTCGGTGATATTGATCGCGCGTGGAGTGCTAACCCGGCTTGTGATTGAGTCCCGGCGCAGTCGGCGGCAAGAGCCCGAGAGCTGGACCGAAGTCCAGCCCTCGGGGCTCCTTTGTTACAGCACGTTGACGACCCGGTCCGTCAGTCCCTTCTCGCCCAACACGATGTTGAGCTTCGAGCTGGCCGCGATCTTTTCCAAGATCTCCAGCTCCTGCAGCGCATCAGGATCGGGTTGTCGGCCAGCAGCTTGGCCGTGTTGGCCTGGCTCGGCATGGCGGCTGTCTCCGACGCGCCCCCTTTGGCGTTTTTGCCTCGTTGCATCGTAACCGCGTTAAGCCCCGCCGGCGTTCGTCAGTTCGTTGATGCTGACGTGCACGGTCACCCTCTCCCTCTTGCCGCTTCGGCGTTCGCGGTTACTCTCGCAATGTCGTTTGCAGCACGATACCCCAGGTGATTAAGTTCTAGTGCAAAATAGGAAGGCGTTTTTGATGCGAATACGGTCCGGGCCAAGACACTGTACAAACAGACGTAAACCGATCGAATCGGGTGTACGAATACCCCCATCTTGTGTGCTTCCCGTGGAGGTGGTTTGCTTGTGTTGCATTTCCTGTACTCAACGAACGCGCCACTTGAGATGGAAATCCAAAGCGGTATCGAGACGGCCTGCACTGTGTTTGGCGCGGAGAACGATCGCTGAATCCCGTTCATCGTTATGGCCTTGTTCACGATCGCCGTCGCCGTTGGCGTCCTCGTCGGTCAAAGTGCGGCTTAATTTCTGTTGGCGTTTCAGTTAGAAAAACTTGCTAGATTAGTATCTTTTCAAGACCCCCCGCTGGCGCCGCATGGTCGTCACGGTGCCGACGGGCGAGCACTAGCACACACCTCGAATTCACCGACCGAGCGGCCGGGGCCACAGCTTAACCACGGTCCTGTGGGCCCCCTCTAGCGTCTGGTCACTCCTCTCGCCACGGATGCACATCCGGCCATCCAGCTGGCGGCTAAGGCTTGAGCGGCGAATTGCCAATGAGAGTACGGTCAATGCCCACGTGCCATCAGGGGAACCAGATCCGGCCAGGCGGTCACGGTTGTACTGCTCGGCCACACAGACGGCCTTATAGAGCGGTGCGGCGGACGTAGAAGCGACTCGACAGGACATCACGTGGAACGGTGCTCAGGCTTTCCGGATGCCAGGACTCCGGCACCGTGACGATGAGCACGGCGTTGCCGACCAGAATGACGAGCCATTGCTGACCCCTTTCGTGCTCTAAGCATGAGGCCAATGAGGCCGCGCGACGAATGACCGTGGCTTACTCGGACGGTCTTGAGGCCGCCCGTGGCTTCGTTACCTGTGCCAAAGGCCGGTTCGCCCGTCGCGCGGGCTCTGGGTTTCTAAGATTGTGTTCAGTGGACTCTCAGGAGACACTCTACGTTTCCCGCCTCAGGCCAGATCAGACGGCCGCGGCAACTCAGGTTTCAGTGCACGCATTGTCGAGAAGGCACAACTTGTTGTCAACATTTGTCAGGCCGCGCATTGTCTTGGTGAAGATA
Source organism: uncultured Acidobacteriota bacterium (assembly GCA_963733285.1). Lineage (GTDB taxonomy): Bacteria > Acidobacteriota > Terriglobia > UBA7540 > UBA7540 > Bog-366. Next base: position 2,051 of record CAVTDA010000078.1, on the reverse strand, counting down.
TGACGGCTGGTTTTGCTTAGCCGTTTTGCCAGCTACGGCCGCCGGGGACAGCCCTTCTCGGCGGCTTTTTCATGCGCTCACCAAATCCCCAACCTATGCTTTCACGGTTGCCATCGTGTCAAGCCAACAGCCGTCCAGGTTTCTGCCCAGCCTGGCGGCCTTTCCATGCGACTTCCTGCGCATCGAATTGTCCGGAGGCGCATTCCCTCGGCGGATACAAGGCGTTGCGGGCGGCATGCCTCCCGCGGCTTGGCCGCCAGGCTCCCTGGTCAGTTGTCTGGCGGCCTTTTTGCCTCGCTCTAGTCGTTCAAAAAGCACAAACTACGACCACAGTTTGACAGTCCCGCTTGCATCGACTAAAGCTGGCACGTTCGCCCGTCTGAACCTCAAAACGGAATCAACCATGACGCGTCGTCCTGTGATTGTGCAGGAGTGGACCTGCGAGGCGTGTAATAGGTCGGAACTAACGGCTGTCGTCGTCCTGCCTGAGGGCTGGACAAGCGGAACACGGGTGCAGATCGAAAAAGAACTTATCAAAGCGATCGACCTTTGCCAGGATTGTTCTCGGGACCAAGATAAGGCGATTGAGCAGTGCAAGAGCCTGATGCGATATTGAAGCAGATGCTTTGGTATTGGCTTGCGAACCGCTTCTTCAACGTGGCCGGGAGGCAGACGTAGCACTTGTCGGCCGTTTTCCAATCGCCGCCGTCTATACGCGAACGGTTCGTCTAGATCGGCCGATGTCGCGCTTCAGGGCGATCCTCAGGCCGCCAGGTGCTTTGCTTCACTTGGTGGCTTTTTTCATTCATGGTGAGGCGAGCCCGATTGTGGTGCTTCGGGCTCCCATCCGCTGCTGCTGCGAGGCATTCCCTCTCGCGGTGGCTTATTGGGAGTTTGATGACATGCGGGGCACGTGTGTGAAATGTCGCACTGAATTTCGACTATCCAGTCGCGAGGCAGAGTGCTATTGGCGACTTTTCTATCTTTGGCAGGCCAAGTTCCCTTTCGCTTGCCCGCCCTTTGCGATTCGTGTTGGGAAGACATGCTGGCGAAAGGCAATGATCCGCAGGTTGCGCGATAAATCCTGAACGCGGCGCCCTCGAAATCGGTTCTCGCTGCGCGATCTATCGCGGCGTCTGGATTCACAGGAGCGGCGACAGGTTCTGCTTTGTGGTGGCGACGCTTGATGGCAAGCAGACCGTGTACGCCACGTCCGTCTTGGAAGCGGAGAATATCCTCGACGCCTTCCTGGATTGCGAACAGACCGCACTCGGCGGACTTGTGTTGCTGGCGTCGCGTCGACGCTGCCGAGTACAATCGCGGGCATGAGCGAAGCTCCCGAGACCCGCCGCCGCTGGTTTCAGTTTTCGTTGGGGACGATGTTTGTCGTAATGGATGGTTCTTCTTTGCCGTCTGGCTAGCATGGCAAGTCCGGATTGTTCGCGAGCGGCAAGCCATGAGAGTTTTCATCAAGGAGCATCGTAGTATTATCACGACGCTGAAGGACTGGCAGCCGCCGTCGGGGACAACTCCACCAAAAATCAGCGTGCCATTCTGGCGGAAATGGATGGGCGATGAGCCGATCGCCGAAGTAACGCTATCCCATAAGCTCGACCACGCTGAGATGGCAACAAGCAACAGCATCATTTCCGAGGCGAGGATATGGCGACGATCTCTCAGCCGCCAGTAAATCAGCAATGAATCATCGCATTTTTGTGCGCGGCACGTCTGGCCGCTACGCTGTCTCATGGCCAACAGGTCCAGGGGTGACGTTATGCGGAAGCGCCGCAGCAAGAGCCAATGACGATTCGACTCTGGATCATCACCGGCATGAAATCTGCGGCGCCGTTGTCTGCGCTGCCTTCATTGGAATGCTCATTCAAAGAGAAGAAGCCGCGACACCGTACAATCTCATCGTTATCCCAATTGTGTACACGTTTCTCGGCGGGTGGGGTGCCGTGAATGTGCGAAGTAAAATCAGTGCGTTGGCAAATCGACGGACGACATTTCTTGTCTGACAATCCCAACAAGAAGTACCCGCCCAGTTCGTA
>CAVTDA010000077.1:0-137958 GCA_963733285.1 uncultured Acidobacteriota bacterium | reverse complement strand
GGCGTCCACATCGGCCTTATTTAGTTTCTTCCACGTCGCCCTGATGCACGGTGATGTTGGGCGTGGTGGAAGTGGGATCGAAGGGCGCGGGAGTTTGACCCTCCACCGTAATAAAGAATTCGGTGGGGCTGGAAGGGTTTGTGGGATCCAGTGCCTTTTCCGAAAAGTACAGCTTTCTTTCGCCCACCGGCTTGATGTCACCCAGCCAGACCGTTTTCGGCGGGGGGAGTGGCGCAGGCGCGGCTGGCAATTTGCCGCGGGGTTCGGGCGCGTCCGGCGCAGCCACCAGAGTTGCCAGCGGCCGCGTCGGATCGTTTTCACCGGCCGGTCCAGTGTCAACCTTTCCGGTGACGAAACTGGCGCTCGATCCCGTGGGCGGCCCCTTCACAATGAATTCAACGCGGCCGGCGGGAGGCAGCAGGATGTGGCTTTCCCAAATGATGCGATTGCCCGCCATGCCGTGCTCGTTGATGGGAACCCCGTCCAGCGACACCACCCCGAGGGGCAGTGGTCTGCTCTTCAGCAGCACCTTCAGGTCCAGATAGGTGATGGCTGAGGCGTTCAAGACGCGCCACAGTTGCCTTTCGAGCGGCCTGATGGGAATTTGCGGCGGGGTGTATTGGGGGAAGGCCACGGGCACGAAATTAATCGAGAGGTCCTTCGCGGGCGTTCCGCCATCCGTTCCCATGTTCATGACATCGCCCTCATTGTCGCGCATCAAGGTTGCATGAGGTTGATTGGCGGCGCCCAGGGGTTGGGCATTAGGGTTCAGCAGGTCCTGGTCGCGAATAACAAAGACGCGCTCGGGCAATCCCGCCAAATTTAAATTGGATCGCTCAATTCCCTCGACAATTAACCCGCCCGAAGCGCCGCCTAAAACCTGCGGACTGGTATAGCCGTGAACGTGCGGGTGGTACCAGTAAAGCCCTGGAGCCTCATCCTCGGGAATATGAAAACGGTACTCGAAGGTGGGGCCGTGGGATGGGACGAGCGTGGTGAGCACATCGTCCTCGTGGCAGACCGGCGGCACGGTCAATCCGTGAAAGTGCAGGTTGGTGGAGAGCGAAGTCATCTCGCCTCCGCCGCACGCGCCGCGCATCTTCACAGGGTCGTGATGAGGGCTCATCGGCACGGCAGGTTCGGGCAAGGGCAGCGAAAGTTCATTTTTCAGATTAAGAATTAGCAGGTCGCCGGGTTTCAAGCGGAGCAGTGGGGATTCGTGACCTTGCGCGTCGGTATAGCAGTAGCGAATTTTTCCCTGCGCATCGAGGTAGTTGCGGTAGGTCAGCGACACCTTGAGAACCCCGTCGTGACTTTGCACCTCATACGGTTCTGGAACGATGCTGCCTACGGCCGGACGCGGACAGGGATCCGACGGGGAATTTTGCGCCCGGGCATTGCACGCAAAAATCCCCGCCGTAATCGACGCGCACACCAATACGCGGCCTGACATCATGGCCATCCTGCTGAAATTCAAAACTCCCGCTTTCTTTTGAGGACGAAGGTCGAACCTCCCCGGGTCCCCTTGCAGTGGTGAGATGAAATATGATCTTCGCTGAATTGCGGGCGGGCTGCATTAAGTCCATATGAATATTTGTTGACAAGCAGATTCTCGTGCAGCGGTTTTCAAGATTTATTTTTTGGGGAATTTTATGGAAAGAGAATCATCGAGGGCTGGCGCAGAGCGTTCTCAGCTCTGCGACTCGCGAAAGAGAGCCGGGCCTGGGACCGCGCGCCGCCGGTCGGGATTGGCATACCGTGCACCGGAATGTAGGGGGACGGCTTGCCGTCCCCTCCCTCCGCGACCACCCGGTCGCGAGGGTAGGGCAAGCCCTACCCCTACATTCATGGTTCAATCAAGATCCTCGCAGAGACGTACTCTCCCGCCGGGGCAGGCCTTCCTTGGGAATCCGCTTCAGCACGACATATTCAATGCCGTGACGCGCGCAGAAATTTCTTTTCTCCGGCTTGTCACCGTCTTCGTTGACGAGGTAGATGTCGGGCTTCAAGCGTTCAATTTCCGGCTCAGCGTCCATCCATCCGTGGCCACTTGAGATCATCGCGTGGTGAACAAATCGCACTGCGCCGACCATGTAAACGCGCTCGGCTTCGGGCAGCAGCGGATGACCTTCACCTTTCAAGAGTTTGATGTTGGCGTCATGCCCGACGACGGCGTACAAATCTCCCAGCGCCGAAGCCTCTTCAAAAAACCGCACGTGTCCGGAATGGAACCAGTCGTAGCACCCGGTCACGATGACTCTCTTTCGGAGTGTGTCCGTGCTTTGGGGCGTCTCCGGGCGCAGAGGGAATCCGCTGCAATCTTTGTTGGGAATAACGCGGTACTCGATTCCTTGTGACTTCGCGTGGTCGCGCTTGGCCGGGCAATCGCTGATCTCGTCAACCACCCAAACATCAGGCTTCCGATTCCCGAAGTCCGGCGGATCGTCGGGACTTTTGACTTCACGGGCGAGCGAGAGGCTATCCACGAATCGCAGCGACCCGAGCAAATAGGCACGCTCGCGTTCGGGAAATTTTGGCAACTTCCCTTCCAGCCTCTTGACGGCCTCATCGCTCCACAAAGCGACGTGAACTTTACCGAACTTCGCGGCTTCCTCGAGAAAGCGGACGTGGGCCGAGCGTAAATTGTCAAAGCTGCCGGTGACCACAACGGTCTTCATGCTGATGACTTTCCGCGAACTGTAGCGCCGGAGCCAGTTGAGCCCGGCATGATCTTCCGGCGCTCCCTGCGCCTGGTGCCGCCCTCAAGGGCGGCTCTACGATTGCGCCGCCCCCATCCGCACCTTCACATGCAGCGCTCCGGGCACGGGCTCATCCGAAGCCACAAACAGATATCCTCCACCGCAACCGGAATACATGGCCCCAGCGTACTGGGTTTGGTAGTAGTTCAGAATGCTGCACAGGTCAGTGCGCAACGCCGCGTGCCGCACGGTGCCGGGCAGAATTGCTTCCCAGCACCGCATGCACTCGTTCATCGAGCGGCCGAGCGCAGTGGTGTCACGCGCCAGAATCGCGTTATAGCAATCCTTTCCCGAATGCCCGAGCCGCCGAATCCATTCCGCATCGAGATTCTTTTCTTCAAGTGGACTGTAATGATCGGGGCGCTGCGCAATTGGCAAAAGATGCAGAACGTTTTCGAGCCAATGTGCGACACCTGGATCGTTCGTGGTCTCAATGTGCGCGGGAAAATATCCGCCCTCGTGCGCGATGTCGTAATCGAGACGGCTGATTCCAGGAATGATCGAGTCCCGCCATGTCCTGCGAACCCGAGGGCTCGGGTTTGTTCCGATTTTCCGCATCGTAGAGTGTGCGCACGAGTTCGAGCGGATCTTGATGGGGCAACTCGTCGCCCCACAATTTCCGCGCCACTTCGCGCGTGCTCGTCGCCATGCCGGCGCGATCCATGCAGCGGAAAGTGGGCTCGATTCCCACCACGACCATCGAACCCGGCGGCGTGGGGTTGTGGCGTGATACGAAGGGCTGGTCAATCCATCCGCCGGCAAGCGCGATGCGGTAGGGAATCCGGCCGATTACCGAAGTGACGTCATGCGGGGAAGTGGCGGACATAAGATATAACCCTGCGACTTCGCCAGTCTACCTCACCCGCCTCCGCGCCCGCCAACGGGAATTGCAGGCTTATTCGCCAGGGTTTACGGCTCTTCCGAGGGAGGCCTTCGGCGTTTGGAAAGAGGGATGGCAATCCGACTTGATCTTCGTGCACAGAGGACAAAGGGCCGGGATGGAGGTTTCGCCCTGCCCGAAGTTCTTAAATCCCATTTCCCCGCCCTCCGCACGAAACGCCTATTGAACCCCGCCGGCAAGTTATTGTTAGGCGACCTGAATGTGCGAGGAGAATCATTTGCCTCGAGAGCTTCCGATGTGGCACATTGCCACGCAGGGCTTATGGCAGAAACCAATACAGGCGAGAAATTAACTCAGCCTCCCCCATCCTTGGGCCAGCGAGCCAAACGGGCGGGGCTCTACCTCCTTTTTGGAACCATCCTGTTCATTCCGCGCATCCGCAGACTCCGCCGGAGGGTCTGGGCGTGGACGCTCATCCGCCTAACTGCTGCTGTTTGTGGCGGGTGGGTAGTTTGGCGGTACGCGCATTTGCGAGTTGGCGTGGTGGCGCTCGTAGGTGGATTGGTTTTGCTCCTCTTCGCCCTGTTGGTCCGCGCCAAACCCGTTGAGAAATCCTTGGATACCATTGCCCAGGAACTCGGCGCGCTGGTTGTGCTGAATGGGGGAACCTGTACCGCCTCGCCGGAAGCCCTATCCGCCCGGAAGACTCGGTTATTTATTCATCCTGAAAGGGTTATCGTTCATGGACCGGGCCACCGCCACCTGCTTACGATTCCCTTGGCGAAGGTCCGGAGCTTGCAGGCTAATTCTTCGACCAACGGGACTAGGAAGAATCACCTGCCTTGGGAGGTGGAAATCGTCTGGGAAGCCGATGGGTTGCGGAAGGCAAATTTTGTCTACGATGGTCCCTTTGCCGCTCATTTGGCTCAAGTTACTGAATCAACCCTGCGAAGCCAGTGGAAAAAGGAGTTGCCTGTTCTTCAATTGAAAGGGTAACCGGAGTAGGGCAGAACAACACCGCCCCAGTCATCGCGACGGGATTCATAGGATTTTCCTCCGGGGACCGGGGAAACGATTTGGCTCGAGAGCGCTGAGTGCTCTTTTAGCCGCGCACTGCGCAATGTTCCAGCAATATTAAATTGCCCGATGAATTCTATGATTGTGCCTTCATCCGCTTGAGTGCGTGTCCTGCCGATGCTATGCTGTGCCTTCTCCCTGCTGTTTCCCTAGGCCACGGTGAATTCCCAGAGGCTGATCATTCTGACCTGGAGTTTTCGTCCCTTATGACGGGATGCAGGTTTCCAGCACGGCCCATGGTGTGCTGCACGAAACAGAAGTCGGAGATTCCGAAAGTTGCCGGCAATTACCGGGCCTTCAGTAAGAGCGGGCAGCCGTAACATCACTCTTAAGACTACGATACGAGCAGCTTCGTTACTGAAGATTCTCATGAGGAGCGCCCATGGCGGAGTTTGAGTATGACTTAGTAGTGATTGGCTCCGGCCCGGCCGGGCAGCGGGCAGCCATCCAAGCGGCAAAACTCGACAAGCGCGCAGCCTTGATCGAACGCAAAGGTGTCCTCGGAGGTGTTTGCATCAACTCGGGAACCATTCCCAGCAAAACCCTGCGCGAAGCTGTCATCTACCTTTCCGGCTACCGGTTGCGCAGCGTTTATGGGGAATCCTACACGCTGAAGCAGAACATCACGATGGAAGACCTGCTCTTTCGCACCGATTACGTCATTCGTCACGAAATCGACGTAACCCGTCACCAGTTGCAGCGCAACGGCGTGGAGATGCTCAACGCCGAGGCGGCTTTTGTGGATTCGCACACCCTGCGCCTGACGATGGTGGATCATTCCGGTGAGCGTAATGTGACCGCAGCTCACGTTTTGATCGCGACCGGCACGGAAGCCACACGCGACCCCAACATACCCTTCGATGGCCAGAATATCTTCGTCAGCGATGACATCCTGACCTTGAAGAAACTTCCGCGGACGCTGGCGGTGATTGGGGCCGGTGTGATTGGTTGCGAGTACGCGAGCATTTTCTCCGCGTTGGGCGTGCGTGTAACGCTGGTGGACCGCGCGCGCCGGCTGCTTCCGTTTGTGGATGCAGAGGTCGTAGAGTCGCTCGACTATCACCTCCGCCAAAACCGCATGACGCTGCGCTTCAATGAAACAGTGAGCGGAATCGAGCTGGTGGAAGGCGGCACCGACACCCGGGTGAAGATTCACCTGACGAGCGGAAAGGAGATCGTGGCGGAAAAGGCTTTATACAGCATCGGCCGGACGGGCGCTACGGGGAAATTGCATCTGGAGGCTGCGGGGCTCAAGCCCGATGAGCGTGGGCGTTTGAAGGTGAATGAACACTACCAAACCGAGATTTCCCATATCTATGCCGCGGGCGATGTGATTGGTTTCCCCAGCCTGGCTTCAACTTCACTGGAGCAGGGCCGATTGGCGGCTTGCCACGCGTTTGGCGTGGAAGCGAAAAGCACTCCCGCGCTGTTCCCCTATGGCATCTACACAATTCCCGAAATTTCCTATGTGGGGAAGAATGAGGAGGAACTGACCGCGGCCAACGTGCCCTATGAAATGGGCAAGGCAAGCTATCGCGAAATTGCCCGCGGCCAGATCATTGGCGACAGCATTGGGATGCTCAAGATTCTCTTCCATCGCGAAACGCGCCAACTCCTGGGCGTTCACATTATCGGTGAAAGCGCCAGCGAGCTGATCCACATCGGCCAGGCGGTGATGAGCCTGGGCGGGACGATTGACTACTTCGTGAACACCGTCTTCAATTATCCCACTCTGGCGGAGTGCTATAAGAACGCGGCGTTCGATGGCGTGAACCGGCTCAACGGGTGAGCCAATTTTGGATTGGCGATTTTTGATGGACGGGCAGACTGGGGAGCGCCACATGGTTTTGGCAATGAAGGTTCGCTTGACCGAGCGGCCGCGGAAAGCCTTATTCAGTCGTGCGCGCAGACGCAAAATTAGTTTATCCGCAGAGGTGCGCAAGGCCATTGACCTCTACCTGGATTTCCCTCCCGCTATCGTTATGGAAAGCCCGGCAGCTCTGGCGAACGCGGCGAAAGCACCCTTGAACCGGAGCATGAGCATTCCTGACGATGAAATCGCTCAGGGCACGAGAACCATTGCCTCCATTGGATCGTGAGCTGATCTACTCCTGGCCTTTGATCCCGGCGAGGACGGCTAAGACTTGTTCAAGTACTTTGCCCGCCTTCACCATGGGGGCAAGCTGCGAATAAATATCCGAAATATGTTTTCCTTGGCGCTTTCCCACAGCACAAACCACAACCAACTTCCGGTCAGGATAGATTCGGTAGATCACCCGATGAGCGGCGAATTCGTGCTTCCAAAAGCCGGCCAGATCGCCTCGCAGGGGCGTTCCGTAACCGTAGGGGTCAATTGCCAGTTTGCCCTCAAGGGTCTGCCTGAGGCGCTTCTTAATGCTTCCGTCAAGCGAAGCGACGTCTCGTTTTGCGTCTGAAGTAAATGCCAGCGCGTAGGGGGGGATTATGCCAGACACGTTAATACTCGGCACTGGTTTAGTCATAACTATAGTAATACACAAATGTGGTTATGCGGGCAAGAACTATTTTCGGGGCCGACTTACCACCGCACTCATTCTCCGCCGAAGACCTCCTGCATCGTATCAAACTTGCCGGCCTGGACATCGGCATCGATCTTCTTCGCGAGTTTCCGAAGGCGTGTGGCGAGTTGGCGGTCGGCAAGAATTTCGAGGGTCGCCAAGACCGACTCGCGCTCGTTCATTAAAACGTCGAACCACTCTTTGTCGACAAGGTATTTCGACTCCTGGCGGCGATTGACGACGAGAATGACCTTGTCCCCTTTCGCTTGCCCGGCGAAATCCTTGAAACGTTCGCGAAATTTTGTCGCGGATACTCTCGTGACGGTCTTGGCATCTCCGGAAGCCATGGCGTGAATCCTTTCGTACGTTTGGATAGACGAAATGTACGTATTGATGTTAGGCCTGAAACCTGGCAATGTCAATTGAAGGGCTCGCGAGCAATACCAGTTCGCTTCTACTTGTATGCCGCAAGGCCCGTCACCCGCTCCCCGATAATCAGCGTGTGGATGTTATGTGTCCCCTCGTAGGTGAACACCGACTCGAGGTTGCACATGTGGCGAAAGATCGGATATTCGTCGGCGACGCCGTTGGCGCCCAGAATGTCGCGGGCGGCGCGGGCCACGTCGAGGGCCATTTTCACGTTATTGCGTTTCAACATGGAAATGTGGGAGAAATCAGCGCGGCCTTGGTCTTTCAGACGGCCCACTTGCAGCGCCAGCAATTGCGCCTTGGTAATCTCCGTGATCATGTCGGCGAATTTGGCCTGCACGAGCTGATGGGTGGCGATCGGCTTGTCGTCAAACTGCTTGCGCGCCTTCGCATATTCCAGCGCCTCGTTGTAACACGCCATGGCGGCGCCAATCGCACCCCAGCCGATTCCGAATCGCGCCTGCGACAGGCAACCAAGCGGCGCCTTCAAGCCCTGCGCCTTGGGGAGCATGTTCGCCGCGGGTACGCGCACATCCTGCAAGGCGAGCGAGGAAGTCACCGAGGCGCGCAGAGACATCTTGCCTTTGATGTCCTTGGCGGAGAAGCCCGGCGTGCCCTTTTCCACCAAGAATCCGCGAATCCCTTCATCGGTTCGAGCCCATACCACGGCGACGTCGGCGATGGTGCCGGAGGTGATCCACGCCTTCTCGCCGTTCAAAATATAATCGCTGCCGTCTTTGACGCCCCGTGTGCGCATGCCGCCGGGATTTGAGCCGAAATCGGGCTCGGTGAGGCCGAAACATCCGATGGCCTTGCCTTGTTGCAGCGCCGGCAGCCAGCGTTGCTTCTGGTCTTCCGAGCCGAATTCGTTAAGGGGATACATCACGAGCGCCCCCTGCACGCTGACGAAACTGCGGAGGCCACTGTCGCCGCGCTCCAGCTCCTGCATGATGAGGCCGTACTGGGTGCTCGAGAGGCCCGCGCAGCCGTAGCCTTCCATGTTCGCGCCGTAGAAGCCCAACTCGGCCATCACTGGCACGAGATGCAGGGGGAACTTACCTTCGCGGTTCCAATCTTCGATATGCGGAATGATTTCGTTTTCCACGAATTCGCGCACCGTCTGGCGGACAAGCTTCTCCTCATCGTTGAACAGGGAATCGATCTCCATATAGTCCACCCCGCGAAATGCGAACATAGGTCCTCCTTAAGGAATCGGTTGGCAGCGTTGGGAGTCTGAAAAGCGGAGTTTCGGGCGGAGGCTGAATAATTTGTCTCCTGCTGCGCCCCTTTTCAGCCGAAATAGTTTACGAAAGATGATTGAAGGCATGATGACTTGCCGGGCCCAAGGCGTGGATGTTGCCGCCAGGATAAGGTGGCGGCAAATGGGTTTGGCCAGCGAGCATTCTATTAGCCCCCTTGACGGAGGGTCAAGCAGGCAAAATCCGCGACGAAAACGAGACCCTGCCCGGGATGGTTCGTTGCCTGCTTTCCCATGCTCCAGTATAATTATTAATCACCTTTGAACGGATGATGGAGAGCAATCTGATGGCTGAAGCGGATGTGGTTCTGACGGTGACCAAGGTGATTGAGGAGATGGGCAAGGCCGGAGCAGCTCCCTCCGAACAGGACTGGAATCGCCTGGCGACCCGGATTTCCAATGGATTTGGTTCCCGGAAGGAAGAGGTTGCCATCCTGAGGCTTTCCGCCGATAGCAAGGTTTTGAGTTTCATCTTCCCCATTAAGCTCTCCTACGTGGGAGCGATTCCGATCAGCACAACGCACTCGCTTGCGGCCAAAACCATTCGCGAAAAGCGCGGGGAGTTCGTCAATAATTTTGCCAACTACAAACATGCCACGGTCTTTGAGGCGGTAGACCTCACGGAAGGCGAAAGAGCGGTCCCGATCCAGAAGATTATGAGTTCACCCATGATGGTGAATGGAAAAGTCGTGGGCGTCCTGCAAGTGAGCCGCAAAGCGCGCCCAGGCGATCCCGTGGGGCCGGACTTTACGCATGCGGATCTGGCTCAACTCGCCAGCATCGGCGCGCTTCTGGGAAAATACGTTTCGGAATTGCCGCCCCCCTCGCTCACCCGGCCGAAACCTCCCGCGAAAGCTTAATATGACTGACATTCGTGTACGCTTTGCGCCATCGCCCACCGGGTACCTCCACGTGGGTGGGGCACGCACGGCACTCTACAACTGGCTTTTCGCCCGCCATGTCGGCGGTGTCCTGATCCTTCGAATTGAAGATACGGATGCTGACCGCTCGCGTCCCGAGCTCACGACGGCGATTCTTGAAAGCCTCGAATGGCTCGGCCTCACGTGGGATGAGGGCCCTTTTTATCAATCGCAACGGCTCGACCGTTATCGCGAGGTGGCTGCCAATCTGGAGCGTTCCGGCCATGCCTATCCGTGCTTTTGCACGCAGGAGGAGCTCCAAGCCAAGCGAGCCAACGCAGAGGCCGAGCGCCGGGCCTGGAAATACGATGGCACCTGCCGCTCTCTGTCCGCATCGGAACGCGAAAAGTTGCGCGCTGAGGGCCGCACGCCCGTCCTGCGCTTTCGGATTCCCGATGCGGGCAAGACCAGCTTTGAAGATCAAGTCTTCGGGCACATCGAAGTGGACCACCACGATATCGAAGACTTCGTGTTGCTGCGTTCCGACGGACAGCCCACCTACCACTTGGGCGTCGTATCGGATGACCTCGACCTGCGCATTACCCACGTGATCCGCGGCGCCGACCACATTTCGAATACCCCTAAACAGATTCTGATGTATCAGGCGCTGGGCGCACTCGTTCCGATTTTCGCGCACTTGCCGCTGATTCTGGGCCCGGACAAACAGCGCTTATCGAAACGCCATGGAGCGACTTCTGTGGGCGCTTATCAGGAGCAGGGAGTTCTCCCCGAAGCCCTGGTAAATTTTCTCGCGCTGCTGGGATGGACACCGCCCGGCCAGAAGGAGATTGTTCCAATTGAGGACATGATTCGGGAATTCGAGCTGACTTCGGTTTCGAAATCCAACGCCGTCTTCGACCTGGAAAAATTGGCGTGGATGAATAGCGAATATGTTCGTCACATGCCCGCGGAAAAGCTTTTGCCGTTGGTGGAGCAGGAGTTGAAAGCAGCGGGAATAGAAAGTCCGGGCGGGAAAGAGACCCTCAAGCAAAAGGTCTCATTGCTGCAATCTCGCGCACGCACGGTCAAGGATTTTGCCGGCGTCTTCCGGGCATTCTTTTCTGACGATTTTGCCTACGATCCCGAGGCGGCGAAAAAACACTGGAAAGACGTCACGTTGGCTCCGTTGTTGGATGAGCTTGCCGGACATCTGACGGGGATCAATCCCTTTGACCTCGCCGGGACCGAAGCCACGCTTCGCGCGCTGGCGGAAGAAAAAGGCGTGAAAGCGGGCTTGCTGATCAATGCCGCGCGCGTGGCTCTGACTGGGCAAGGTGTTGCTCCCAGCCTGTTTGAAGTTATGGTCACCTTGGGACAAAGCCGTGTCGTGGAGCGTTTGCGCCGCGCCGCGGAATACTTGCGCTCGACAGTTAACAACGCTGCGTCTTCCGCAATCTGACACTCAATCAAAAAATCAATAAATGGTTTCTGTGGGCTGTGCGGTTTTTTGCAGCTTCAGGGCAGGAGTGTTTCCCGGAGTGGGGGTCGGTAGGAGCGGACTCGCCGAGGCCGTTTTCACGGCCCCGGCGGATCCTTTGAGGAATGGCTACCGGCTTACAAACTACTTCGCAGCGTGTTTCTTCATGGGTTTCTTCGCAACTGGTTTCTGCTCACCCAACAGAACATTGAGGTCATCCGAATTATAGGGGAAGTACTTGAGCGAGCTCTGGCCTGTCGTGCTCAGGTGCAGATCGACGCGGCGGTTGTTCGCCAGGCGGAAAGCAACGATGTTCTTATCCACCCTCTCACGGGCTTCCGGCGTTACGTTGGGATTCGAGGCATTCAGATCTTCAACCTCTTTGTTGGTGAGGTTCTTTTCCTTGCCGTAGGCTTCGGTCTCAATGCTGGCGGCCGGAACGCCGTGATCGACGAGGTAATTCTTTACGATGTCGGCGCGGCGTTGGGAAAGAGCCTTATTGAAGGCCACGGAACCCCGCATGTCAGCGTGCGCTCCGAGAATCAACTTGGCTTCGGGACGAACCGTCAGATAGTCCTTGAAGTTGCTGACGATTTCATCCAAGCGACTCTGCTGGCTGGGGACCAATCCCTTGGAGGGATCGGCAACCGTGGGCAGATTGGTTGGGAAGTAGATGCTGTTCAGGGTCAGTTTGGTTTCGAGAGTGGCTTCATTGACCATCGACTGGTCAATCGAGCCCGTGATGTGCAGGGTGGCGGTACGCGTTTCCGACACGCCGCAAGCGTTGCTGGCGTGCAGCGTATAGGTGGAGGTCTCATCAATCGGCCCGGGCGTGGTCTTGTTGGGGGTCACTTCAATATCGTGACTGCCCGTAGCGCCGGCGGATGGAACCGTGTCCACCGCAACGGAGGTTGCGTTGGGGGCTGACCAAGTGAGGGTGGCAGTGGCTGCCTGCTCGACCTTGTCGCCAACCTTGTGATACTTGACTTCTGCAGGAGATACGCTGATGGACGCAGGGATTGCAGTATTCACAGCAACGTTCGCGTCGGAGTTATAGACTCCACCCGGACCTGCGGCAGTGAATTTGTAATCGGTTGTCTGGCTGGGCTGAACGGTCTGATCGCCCGAGGCCGGAACGGGGGTTCCGTTCAGGGTGACCAACGGAGCGCCGGTGGAAGACCACGTCAGGTGAGCAGAGCCTCCGCAATCGATCTGGTTGGAGGAAGCATTGAATTGTCCTGTGACTTTTTCGACTGCCACGCGGGCACTGGCGGTTCCGGCAGTGAAGCGGGGCAGTGTGCCAGGCTCGATCCAAAGGACCAATCCACAGTCTTGCGCACACCCTTGAAGGCGTCAATCACAACCCGCTTGCCGGCTTCGACGTCGACCGGGATCGTCCAGAATTCAGGATCGCCACGAACCACCGTCAGGTCGTAGTGGCCCGGAGGAACGACCAACTCCTGCTTCCAGAGCCATTCATTGTTGAATTCATCGCCGTGTCCAACGAAGAACGCGGGTTCCTTGCCATTCAGGAGGACGGCGTCGCGATCGGCGTGTTCAATCGTAATGCATCCCCATGGCCCATTGACGGTACCGGGAATTGCCTCCAAGGTCACATCGATGACGGAAGTCTTGTGAGCTTCGATCGTCACCGTGCGGTCTTCCGGTTTGTACCCGTAATTCAAGATGTGAATTTTGTGCTCACCGGGTTCCAAAATGAGAAAGTGGTGGGCCGCGTCAACCATGGGATTGCCGTCGGCATAAACGAAGGCTTGAGCCGGGACTGTATGGACAACGAGCCTGCCTTCCTGTGCTTTTGCCGACTGTGTGCCGATCAGCAGCAGCACTGCTAGGACCGAGAGCAGAATGCTGATCTTACTCTTGCGCATGTGAGTTGCCTCCTTGATGGCTAATATGCTGCGTGGTTATCTCCAAATGCTTTTTGGGAGGAGGGATTATATCACGAAAGGTAAGCAATTTTTAACAACGAAACTTTATGCCCAAATGCCAAGTAACCAAGAAGTAAAAAGCGCCTGCCCGGCAAGATTCCGGTTCTCTCCGGGACTTGGGGCCGGTGGGACTCAACGTAACCCGGACAATTCCTGCATTTGATATGAAGAATATCCCCGGCTCGCGGAATCACCACTCAAATTCGAATCGTGTGCGGCGGACAGTGTATTCCGGGTAGGGAGCCACCTGGAGCGTTCGCAAGTGGCGGGGATCGTCGGTATGGGCCAAGGCAATCATCAGCGTGTTCTGCCCTCCCAACTCCAGGAACGGCTCCGGAAGGTAGAACTCATGCTGCGGTCCCTGGGTCACCGAGCGTCCTACAAATTTCCCATTCAGATAGATCAACGCATCACAATCCGCTTCGAAGATGAGTTTCCATGGTGCATTCCAGTTTTCATTTTTTTTGGGAAATAAGAAATTTGCGCGGAACCAGGTGTAGGCGGGAACTGGGGAATGGTGAGCGCTCGTGCTTTCCAGCGAGAAGGGCAGCCAAGTGGGGGCGGAGGAGCCCGGTTCCGCAGGGGCCCGTTTTGCGAGTGGAATGTTCCGTTGCGGAAGCTCATCAGCCAAGTTACTGATTTCAATGCCATTGATGATGGCGGAGCGCCGTTGGATCTGCCAGCTTTCGAGGCCTTTTCGCAGAAGCAAATCAGCCCCGATCCCCGCTGATTCCAGGCCCTTTAGCTCGCCCAAGGCCTCGTTTTCGCTCGGAGCCCCGAAAGCTTCATAGGAAATTTCCACCAAATTGGACCCCGGCTGGGCGTATTGGCGAAAGTGCGAAGTCCGTTAGTTTCTCCGTGTTGGAAGCTTCGGCCACATATTTGCCGTTGACGAAGACTTTTTTGGCGTCATCCGCCCGGGTGGCGATAAACATCCGTGATTCTCCGTGGAAGTCAAACAAAGCACGGTACTTAACATGCCCGTAGGGCACCGGCCCCAAATCCTCAAGCGCATGGAGCGGGCTGGTCAACCACTCTCCGACGGCGGGATCGAATCTTTCCACTAACGACTCGCCCGCAACCAGGTTAACGGGCTCTAATGGCGCAGCCGGAGTGGTCACGTGGACACGCGCCAGATGCCTGGGCCTTTCGTATTGGAAATACGTAAGCTCATCATCCAACCGGAACTTCGCCGGCACAGGAGGCAGCATGATGCTCACGTCGTGTTCTCCGGGAAGGAATTCCAGGTCCGCCCAAATCCGGTTCTTTTCCGTGCCGGAGGCAACGAGTGAATAGGCATCGGTAAAGACCGGAGCCACCACCGTTTTCGTCTCCTCGGAGCCAGGCACAATCTTGGGCGGAACTCCCAGAAAAAAGTTCGTAGAGCCCTGCTGCGGGGGACGACAAAGATGTGAAGGTGATTCTGGTAGAGCACCATTTTCTCCCCGGCGCCAACCTGCACCGCCAGCACGGAGGTTTCGTATCCGGATCCCAATAGCGATAGACCGTATCGCCCTCGACGACCGGTTCATCCTCAGTGGCAAGCCCCATCTCCAAAATCCGCCCGGCTCGTCGTACAGAATCAGGAAGTCGCGATCGAGATTGACGCCGTGCGTCAGCATTTCTCCCGTCGAATAGCAGAGCCTGCCGCCGCTGACCTCGACCTGCACGGGCAGCATTTTCATTTCGCGCGGGGCGAGTTCGTTCGCCCTGCCGGGGAGCAGAGATGACGCGCTTGCTGGGGCTATGGGGGTCGGTGAAGTTCATCTTGAAGCGCTGCGGAGCGTTGGAATTCTCACGCACGAACAGGACGGCGCTGGGGCCGTTGCTGCGTTCGCTCACACTGACCCGGTCGTTGGTGGATTCCACAACCGGCAGAGGCACCGCGCGCGTGAGGACGCTCCCCAGCGCGCGCAAGGATTGGCCAATTCCGCGGACGGTATAGTACTTCTCCCACAGGCCGCCGGGTTCGCGAATGGGCGCGGCGTAGTCGTACGTGGTCGTCAATTTTTTCGCGGCCCAATCGAAATTCGTGCCCCCGCAACCCAGGTAATAGTTGAACGAGGTGACTCCCAACTCGAATGCGGTCTTGGTGAGGACATCGATTTCCCTGGCGTCCGTGCCTTCCTGATCGACGCCCAGAACGCCCCCGATGGTGCTGAACCATCCACCTTGAAGTTCCGTGATGGCGAGCGGGGAAGAGGGCTCTTCGGCGCGCAGTTTCTTGAGGCGGGGTGAGTTTCTCGACGATCTTCCAGCGGGGATAGAAATTGCACGTGTCGATGATGCGCGCCATGTCGGGATCAGCGTTCTCGCGCGCCTGCCGCGTCCAGCAGGTGATCACGGGGACGGTAATGCCGGCGCTCCACATCATCTGGGCGAGGGCTCGGATGTACGCGCGCTTGGCATCGTCCGGCATGGGCGGGCTGAAATCGTACTCATTTTCCACCTGCACCATGATGATGGGGCCGCCCAGCATGATCTGGTTCTTCATGATGACGGGCAGAATTGCGGAGTACCAATGCCGCGAGGTGCTGAGGCTTTGCGGATCGTTCGAGCGCAGGGGGAAGCGCTTGGCCGCCACCCAGGAGGGGAATCCGCCGCGCTCCCATTCTGCACAAATGTAGGGGCCCGGGCGAACGATCATCATGAAACCCATTTCGTGCGCGAGTTTACGAAGGCTTCAAATTCCGAAAGGTCGACTTTACCTTCCTCGCGCTCGTGGTAATTCCAGAAGACGTAGGTCTCAATCGTGTTGAAGCCCGCCAGCTTGAGTTTTTGCAAACGATCGCGCCACAAGGCTTGCGGGCAGCGGGGGTAATGAAACGCCGCGCTCATCACCAGGGTGTCATGATTGTTAAAGGTGAAGCATTTTGCGTCGTAACGAAGGAGGTGGGGATTGTCGAATTCCATGGGCGCGGCAAGCGGCGCCGCCAGCACCAGAAGTTGCCCTTGCGGATTTAGACCTGCGGCCAGAGGGGCCGCCACGGCCGTCATCAGGAAGTCGCGGCGAGTTCGCTTCATTCTTCAATTCCCTTATAGAGGCGCAATTTCTGTCCGGCCGATCTTAAAGTCGCGGCGTGCTACGCAAACCAACCATTATAGTTCCCGCCAAGAACCCATGGTTGGATGCAAGGGAAAGCAAACGCGGGCGCAGCCCGTATTGAATGATTTCACCCTCCATAATACGACGGGCATTTTTGCCTTGGCTCTCGGGTCAACTTGGAAGAGAGGGCGGCAGCTCCGCGGCCGCACTCCAAATGGATTCGCGCCGCGGCACGCCGCTTCCAGCCCATCCTTCCGATCGCGGCAAGCGGCTAATTCAAACGGATCCTGCGCGTCATCCCGAGAAGGCCAATGCTTGGGCCCACAATGCCGAATTCAATCGCGCTGGATTGTGTCATAATACGCCGCCGCCGATTGTGGGCGATGAGGACATTGTGTCGGCGGGCGGATTTGCACCCTGCGGGGCCTTGGCGTGGTGGAACCGAGCGTACCGGCGACAGGGATTTCATAATTTTCTTCTTGAAGTGAGGTTGCGAGGCATGAACAGGCGGACATTCAACGAGTTGGTGGGCTTGGGCGTTTTGGGAAGCATGGCGCGGCCACAATCCGCTCACGCACAACAAAATGCGGCAGCGAATGCGGGAACAAAGATTCCCCGCTGGCCGGATGAAACCTATCGCCGCGGCCTGATCGACATGCACGTCCCCGACTGGGACCCCATCCTGCTTTCCAAATTCGATCCCGTCGACATCATGAAGGCAATTGCCGGCGCGGGGTTTCAGTCGATGACCGCCTATGCCAACTCGCATGTGGGTCTGTGCTATTGGCAGACGAAGATTGGCCAAGTGCATCGCAACATGAAGGACCGCGACTTCTTCGGTGAGATGGTCGAGGAGCGCAAGAAGTACGGCCTGCACGCCGTTGCATACTACAGCCTGATTTTCGACAACTGGGCTTATGAATATCATCCCGAGTGGCGCATGGTCCCCGACGACGACAGCATCCCCACCCATCCCCAGCGCTATGGATTTGCCTGTCCCAACTCGCCGTATCGCGACCACGCCCTGGCATGCCTGCGCGAACTCACCGGCAATTACGATTTTGACGGCATCTTTCTGGATATGGTGTTCTGGCCCGACGTCTGCTATTGCGCCCACTGCACGGAGCGCTTCCGCAAGGAGGAAGGCGCGGAGCCGCCGCGCAGCATCGATTGGGACGATCCCACGTGGCGAAAGTTCCAAGCCGCCCGCCAGCGCTGGATGCTGGATTTTGCCGAAGCCGTCACACGCGCCATCAAGGAGACGAAACCGGTCACCGTGGTGGACAACTACGCTCCGGCATTTCACGACTGGCGCGCTGGAATGCCCCTGGAAGCCCGGGTAGCGATGGATTATGCCAGCGGTGATTTTTATGGCGGCGCCGCGCAGCACTCGCTGGTGTGCAAGACATATCTTGGCCTGACGAAAAACCGGCCCATCGAGTTTGCCACCTCGCGGACGCGCGACTTGCGCGATCACGCCACCACGAAACCATTTGAAGAGGTCGCGAAGGAATCCGGCATCGCGCCTCTGCATTCCGCCGCCTTCCTGATGATCGACGCCATCAACGTGGATGGCACCATCAACCACAGCCAGTACGAATTTCTCGCCAAGTTGAATGCGGAGCGCGCCCCCTACGAACCTTATTATGGCGGCGACCTGATGGCAGACGTGGCGATCTACTACGACAAGGAATCCGTCTACAACCCCAACGAGCAGAAGAAGCGTGTTGGCCTTTTGCGCGACATTGAAAATTGCCCCCACCTTTTTGCCGTCGTCGGCTGGACCCGCGTTTTGCGCGAGGCGCACATTCCTTTCAGCGTGGTCACCAACGCCAACTTGGATCAATTGAAGAATTATCGCGCCGTCATCCTGCCGAACGTATTGGAAATGACCGCCGAGCAGGCGGACCAGTTCCGCAAATTCGTGGAGGGGGGCGGCGCGCTTTACGCCAGCGGCCCGTCGTCGCTTGACCGTTTTGACAAGAATGGCCCGCGTTTCCTGCTGGAAGACGTCTTGGGCGTGCGCTACATGGGGACCGTTGGCGCGCCGTTGCCGGAGGGTGCGGGCGGTGGAGGCGGAAGTTTTTCCGGGGAAGCAACACCTGATGCCTGGCGTTATTCCTGGACGTTCCTCTCGCCGAAAGACGATGCCGTGGCCAAGGCGATTTGGCCGCAGAAGGAATTCAGTTATCCCGGCCCCATGTTGAAGGGCATGACGCTGCCTGGCGCCGAGGTTTTGGCGACAGTCACATTACCCTTTGCCCCGCCCGCGCAAGGACGGCCCATCGGCAGCCGGTTCGGAGCAATCCACAGCAATCCGCCCGCCGTGACACCCGGGACAGATCCCGGAATCGTCGCAAATTCCTATGGTAAAGGAAAAGCCGTATGGGTTGCTGCTCCGATTGAAATCAGCAGCGAGGCGGTGAACGCGCGGCTCGTGGCGCTGCTCCTGAAGCGTATTTTGCCGGGCCCCAACCAATTCGAGGTGGACACTCACCCATCTGTCGAGATGACGTTGTTTCACCAAGCCGAGAAAAAGCGGCTTGTGGCGACGCTGCTCACCATGCAGCTTCAATTGCCTGCGCTGCCGGTAAATGCCACCGTGCGCGTGCAACCTCCGGCGGGAAAGAAGATTACCTCGGTGATGCACGTGCCGGATCGCAAGCCCATCAAATTCAAAACTGTCGGGGAGTTTGCGCAGTTCGATCTCGAACCCTTTACTTCCCTTTCGATGGTTGTGATCGAATATGCTTAAAATCGGATTTGCTGCTTTCGATCGGAGGTTCATCATATTTTGTTTATACCTGGAGGATTTTGGAGGGAATCATGAGTACTAATTCAGCGGTTCAACTGACCCGCAAGGCTCTGGAGGCGGGGGAAGGAGTGCTGCCGCTCGCTCCCAATTGGGTTCCGCGAGTGTTCTGCAAACCGGGGCGGCGGCTGCGGCTTCATCCGTCCGATTACTTTGCCCTGGGGTCGCATCGTGGCGGCATCGATGAGCGTTGGTTTGCTTCCACCACCGAGGCCATGAATGAAAATCGCAATCCCGACGAGGGGTTGAGCTTCGTGGTGTCGGCGGAAGGCAAAGTCACTTTGAAGGATGCTGTGGCGGCGGAAGGCCCGCGCATGGTGGGCCAGAAAATGTGGGATGAATTTCATCGCTGGCCGGTGTACAGCAAATTCTTCGACAATCTCGAACCCCTGCCGCATCATCTTCACCAGAACGACGAGCAGGCCAAACTTGTGGGGCAGCAGGGCAAGCCCGAGGCCTATTACTTTCCGCCGCAATACAACAACTACGACAGTGTCTTTCCTCATACATACTTCGGACTGGTGCCCGGAACCACGCGCGAGCAGATCCACCGTTGCCTGGAGCGCTGGAACGAGGGCGACAATGGAATCCTGAACCACTCGAAGGCTTATCGCCTGCAACCGGGCACGGGCTGGCACGTTCCCACCTGCATTCTGCACGCGCCGGGTTCGCTCTGCACCTACGAACCGCAATGGGGCAGCGACGTACTGGGCATGTTCCAGTCCTTGGTTTATGGTTATCCGGTGCCGTGGAGCCTGCTGGTAAAAGACGTGCCTCCCGAAAAGCAACACGACATCCCGTATATCGTCAATCAGGTTGATTGGGAGAGCAATACCGACCCGGACTTCCACCGGCACCATTTCCTCGCGCCCGTTCCGGTGGCCGCAAGCGCGTCGGAAGGCTATCAGGATAAGTGGGTCGTTTATGGCAAATACAGCGGACGGCAGCGATTTACGGCGAAGGAACTGACCGTGAATCCCGGCGTGAAACTGACAGTAAAGGAAAAAGGCGCGTACGGATTGCTGGTCACCCAAGGCGCGGGATGGCTTGGAAAGTTTTCGGTTCACAGCCCTTCGATGATTCGCTTTGGCGAGATGACCGAGGACGAATATTTCATTGCGCACGAAGCCGCGGTGAAAGGCATCGTTGTCGAAAATACTTCCAGGCACGAGCCGCTGGTTATGCTGCGCTACTTCGGACCGGATACCAATGCCGACGCGCCGGAGCCCGGCGCTTAAAGACTAACCACGGAGGCACAGAGGCCACTGAGGAAGAAAACACGGTGAAAGATAAAGGCTAAGAAATACAAAAACGCTTTCTCTGTGTACTCAGTGCCTCAGTGGTGAGATTTTTCAGGAGGAATTTATGAGCAACCAACATTTCGAAGAAAAGAACGCCATCATTCAGGAAAAATTTGATGCGCTGAAGAAATCCAAACCGAAAAGCTGGAAGCAGCGCCTGAACCTTTCATGGAGCAACTGGGGCTTTGGACTGGAAAATCTGGCAGACTCCGCCAAACGCCTGGAAAAGGCCGGACTGTCATTCATTGAGCTGCATGGCAACCACTACGGCCCCGACCTTGGCTACGAGCCCAAGGAGACGCTGAAAATTCTGGGAGACCACGGCATCAAAGTTTCGGGGGTGTGCGGGATGTTTTCCGCGGAGAATGATCTCTCCAGCAACCGTCCCGGGCAGCGGCAGGCGGCGATTAGCTATCTCCAGCGGGAGATTCCTTTTACCCAGGCGGTTAGCGGGGCATATTTACTGGTCGTTCCGGCGGCAGTGGGACGCCCCGGTGCGTACGACTCGATGGAGTTCGAGCGCTCGGTGGAAACCTTGCAGAGCGTGGCCGACCTCTTCGTGAAGCACAAGGTGAAGGCCGCGATTGAGCCCATCCGTTCCGCTGAGACCAGCCTGACGCATACGGTTGCCGACGCCAAGCGCTACATCGCTTCGATGAACCACCCGGGCGTGGCTCACATCAACGGCGACGTCTATCACATGCAGAGCGAGGAGAGCCACATCGGCGCGGCGTTGCTTGAGGCCGGCGCGGCGCTGACCAATCTCCATTTTGCTGACAGCAACCGTTGCGCGCTCGGCGAAGGTTCGCTTGATGTTGATACGATCATCCGCGCGTTATACGTGCTGGGTTACAACAGCCCCGGAAAGTACGTGACGTTTGAGCCGCTCGGCCCCGGTGGCGATCCGTATCCGGCGATGTACGGCAAACCAAATCCCGCCAAGCTCGACCCGCTGGTGGTGAATAGCATCCGCTATTTCCGCGAGCGCGAAGATGCGGTGCTGGCGAATTGAATTGGTCCGCCAATTTTTGATCCACAGATGACGCAGATTTCGCAGATGGCTGGAATGGAATCTGTGAAACCTGCGCAATCTGCGGAAAAGCCAACCCTGCGAAACTCGTCCCGTTGGTGAACGCCAGGGTCCTCGACTTCCACGAACGGGACATCCTGGATTCCAGCTTTTGCCTCCGGCTATTACCCGGCGCAATGATCCACGCCTTTTACTCTCGCAGCCAAGATCCCATCGGAGGGCATGATGGAACCAATAGACAAGAAACGAAAACTACCACGTCGTGAATTTCTACAGACGGTTGCAGCGGGTAGCGCTTTGTTGCCTCGATTGGGGACCGCGACTTCAGGGCTGCCCTCAAGTCATGATGCGGATGCGAACCATGCCAACGCCGCGGAGGAAGCGCACGATGACGGCGATTTGATTCTGGAAAACCAGAATCTGCGGGTCGGCTTTGACGTTCATTCCGGCGCGCTCGTCAGTTTGGAAAACAAAATCACGGGGTGGCGGATTCAGAATCGGCGGGAACTGGGGCGCTCCTTTGTGATTTTCGCCCCGATGCCCGATCGCCACTTCAATCCCGTTCTGAGTGAGAAGAACAAGCTCGCAAGCTTCACCAAATCTCCCGATGGGAAATCCCTCAAATTTGTCTGGCAGAATCTGGAGAGCGAGCACGCCGGCCAACTGGATATCACCCTGAAGGGGTTCGTGACACTCGGCGAGAATGGCCTATCGTTCGATTCGGAGGTCATCAATCATTCCAATCTTCCCATCAATTCGGTGAGCTACCCGATTTTGGGGGACCTCTCAGTTCCCGTCGGCGCAAAAACCCTCACGCGTGCGAACCTGGCTTATGCCGGAATGCAGCGCGTTCCGCTTTATCCTCAATTTACCAGTGAGCGTGGGTATTTTGGTGTTGATTATCCGATTCAGATGGTTCCCACACCCAGCCGCCCATTTGTTCTGGTGGAAGCGGAAAAGCAAGGCCTCTATGCCGGCGCCCACGACGTCACGAGCCGCGAGCTGATTGAGTGGACATTTGAACTGAAGCCTGGTTATGAAGATTCGCTGCAAAATAAGGTCCCGGCAGGTGAATCGATCAGCGGCCACCCCGTGAGTCTGGTTTTTTCCGTGACGCACTTTCCTTTTGTTGCACCCGGAGAGAGTGTCTCGATGATGCGCGTCGTCCTCCAACCCTTTGAGGGAAGCTGGCACAAGGGAGTCGACACCTACAAGCAGTGGCGCAAGACTTGGTTTCAGCGGCCCTCAGCGCCCACTTGGGCAAAAGAAGTCCACTCCTGGCAGCAGCTCAACATCAATTCTTCCGAGGATGATCTGCGCTTGCGTTATGAAGATCTGCCCAAGATTGGCCGTGATTGCGCCAAATATGGAGTGAAGGCAATCCAACTCGTTGGTTGGAACAACGGCGGTCAGGATCGCGGGAATCCCTCGCACGATACCGACCCACGCCTGGGCACGAAGGAACAATTACGCGAGGCCATTGCGGAAGTTCAGCGCCTAGGCGTGAACATCATCCTGTTCAACAAATACACGTGGTCTGACATCACCACCGAGTGGTTCCGCAGGGAATTGATTCACTATGCCGCGCTCGATCCCTATGGCGACTATTACCAGTACCAGGGCTACCGCTATCAAACTCCCACGCAACTTGCGGAAATCAATCCGCGGCGTTTTGCCGTGATGTGCGGGAACAGCACCCGGTGGCAGGAGGTGTGCGCGCGGGAATTCCAGAAGAGTATCGACTTGGGCGCGGCGGGAATTCTCTACGACGAAGTGCAGCATCATGGTTCGGCCAACTATTGTTTCGCCCCGGACCACGGCCATCCTGTGCCTGCGAACCTCTACGCGGGTGATGCCGTGCTGGGCGCAATGTTCCGCAGGATCGCCGCGGCATCCCGCCCCGATTTCCTGTTTGCGGGCGAGGATCCTTACGACCTGGAGCTTCGTCACTACTCGCTCTCCTACTTCCGCATCAACGCCGACCACATTCCGCTGCACCGGTACATCGACCCGGATGCCTCCCTGATGGTGGCTGCCTCGGGCTTCGATGACCGCGAGATGATCAACGCCTGCCTGCGTTTTCGCTATGTCATCAGTTATGAGCCCTACAATTTCAAAGGGCATCTGGACGACTTTCCGATGACCATGGAATATGGGCGCAAAGTGGACGCGCTTCGGACTCGGTACAAACATTATCTTTGGGAGGCTGAGTTTCGCGACACTCAGGGAGCGGAGATCATGGTGCAGGGTAAGCCATTTTCGGACTACTCGGTCTTTGGACGGCCTTCGACCCGCAAGCGCGCTGTCGTCATTGTGAATCAGGATGAGCGCAAAACGCTCGCGGCCACTGTGCGGCTTGAGGGGGGTACTGGGAAGTTGGTTTCCGTCACTCCGGAAAATCCCGAGCCCCGAAGCTTCGGTGGAGAGGCCACGGTCCCCCCGCGATCGACGGTGGTGCTCCTCGAAGGGCTGAGCTAGGATCGGGGAATTCGCTGTTAATGAAAAGGGCGCCAAGAGGTTCAGGCGCCCTTCTTTATTTCCGGGTTGAATTCGCGCAACCGCAAATCGAATTGCCGCGCGTTAGCTGACTTTGTTTCCGGAGTGCAGCCCGCATTCCTTCTTGGTCGACTCTTCCCACCACCAGCGGCCTTCGCGTTCGTGCTGTCCGGGCAGAACCGCTTTCGTGCAAGGCTCGCAGCCGATCGAAATGAATCCCTTTTCGTGCAGCGAGTTGTAGGGAACATCGTTCTCACGGATGTAGTCCCATACCTGCTTGGAACTCCAATTGGCCAGGGGGTTGAACTTCACCAGGGCGTTTTCGGGCGTGGCGAAGGTCGGGTCGGCTTGCACAACGGGGACGAAGGTGCGGGTGGAAGGGCTCTGGTCGCGGCGCTGGCCGGTAATCCATGCGGGCATGGTGGCAAGCGCGCGGCGCAGGGGCTCAACCTTGCGGACACCGCAACATTCCTGGTGGCCGTCCTTGTAGAAGGAGAAGAATCCCTTCTGTTGCACGAATTTCTGCACGGCTTCCGGCTTGGGGAAGAAGATCTCGAGTTGCAATCTTGTACTTCTCGCGGACCTTTTCGAGGTACTGATAGGTTTCGACGTGAAGACGCGCGGTATCGAGCGAGAAGACGCGGAACTTGGCACCCAGTTTTGAAGCCAGATCCACGAGAACCACATCTTCCGCACCGCTGAAGCTGATGCCAATGTTGGGCGAGAACTTTCAAATGCCAGCGCCAGAATATCGCTGGGATGCTTCTGCGCGTACTGCTCAGCCAGTTCGGACCAATTTTGCAACTTCAATAGGCATAATTGATTCATGTTCCTTTCAGTGTTGTAAGTAAAGACAGAAGTCAGTTGCAGTCAGAATATTGAAATCGAAACTCGACATTCCAGACCCGCGAGTTCGAATTTCGAGTTTCGAATTTCGACTGTTGTTCCAAGAACTCTGGCGTCTGCTGTTCTTATCCTACCAGCAGGCGGGCACCGAGAGAGAAATACAGAACGGTGAACAGCCAACTGAAATAACGCTCGGGAATGATCTTGGTCAGCCGGCTGCCGATCACCACTCCGGGCAGCGAGCCGATAACCAGGTGCATCAGGAGACCGCCGTCAAAGTGGCCCATGCGCATGTGCATGGAGCCCGCCAGAGCCATCGTGGCGAGGCCATAGAGAATGTCCGTTCCCACCAATTCGCCCAGCGGATAAGGCGTGAGCAGCAGCAGGAAGACCATCAGCAAGCTTCCGCTGCCGATGGAGGTCATCGCGACCAGAAATCCCACCAGAGCGCCCACTGCGACCAGGTTAAGCCGCGCGCTGAAAACGGGCGAGTCAAGCCATGTCTTGGGAGGCTTGATCTTCCCCAGGCGGACGAGCGGCAGCAGGATGGCGACGCAGAAGAGGGTTACGCCCAGCACCATGCGGAGGAAGTGATCCAGTTCGGTCCGCCCATGGTGGCTTTCAGATGCTTCAGCACGAGGATGCCGCCGATGGTTCCGGGCACCGTGCCGACAATCAGGAACGAGGCGAGCCGCCAACGCACCTGGCCCAGACGCCGATGCTCAAAAACTCCCAGCAACTTGGTGAAAGCGCCGTTGACGATGTCGGTTCCGATCAGCACGACCGCGGGATAAGGCGTCAGCACCAGCAGCAATGGAGTGACCAGCACGCCCCCGCCCGTTCCTGTGAGCCCAATCAGTATTCCCGTGAAAAATCCAATGACTGTGATCAACATACGAACTGCAATCCTTCCGGCGCGTTATTCGTTGGCGGAAACCTTGATAAGTACTGCCCCAGAAGGTGCCTAAAATCAAAAACGCCCGCTGCGGCAGTTTCCGTCAGCGGGCGTCTCAGGTTTTGAATTCCGGTTTTAGTGGATCCGACTAATCCCTATTCCCTGAAGACAATGCACCGCTGGCGTATGTACAACACGTACAACAACACGCCTGCTGCGCGGCATTGGTCTTTACGGAATGGAGATTGGTAACCATCTGCAAGAACGACAAGCTTAACACCATGACGGTCTGGCGTCAATATCCAAAGATTGCTGTCGGACGATGCCAGACTATGCTCATACCTCAAGCAATTTCCCGGGTTATTCCCCACAACATGGATCAACCCCAGGAATTTAACTGCGCGGGTGGAAAGCAGAAGGCGCTATAATTTCCCTGTCAAGTAAACCGAGGGGGTTCGAAACCATGCCCTGTTTTGTCGCGCTCCTGGTCCTATTTTTCCCGCGCATCGTCTTGGTGCTGGTATTTCTTTTCACTCACTACTTAAACCGCGCCTACCACGGCCTGTTGATTCCCCTCTTGGGATTCTTCTTCCTGCCCATAACGACCTTGGTCTACGCCTGGATGGTGAACACCGGCCGGCCCACCGAGGGGGGAAATCTGCTGATTCTGATTCTTGCCGTGATTATTGATGTTGGCGGCCTGGGGGGCGGAGAATATCATCGCCGAAGAAGATTCGATTAAGGCGGCATACCTGCCTCCGGCGCAATCCCCTCACCTTAAAGACCATTTTGAATCGGCACGGTTTCGCTCAGCGGCAAATCCTGCGACGATCCGCCGACGTAGATTTTATATTCCCCCGGCAGAAGCTCCCAGGCGTTCTTGCTGACATTAAATATGGATAGGAAGTGAGGATCGAGCGCGAGCATCACGCCCTGCGATTCCCCAGGTGCAAGCGGTACCTTCTTCCATGCCACCAGACGCTTGTACGATTCCCCGGAACTTTGCGGCAATTGGACATAGACCTGCGCCATTTCGGCTCCGGCGCGTGCCCCTGCGTTGGTAACATGAAAGCTCGCCTTCAGCCCTCCCTCCGTCGAAACCTCAAGGTTCTCGAACGAAAACGTTGTGTAGGAAAGCCCGAATCCAAACGGGAATAACGGCGTTTTGCCTTCCGCCTCAAACCATTTGTAGCCGACCTTCGCTCCCTCGGTGTAGTTGATGTCGAACGATTTCAGCGGCTTCATGCCCTCGGCCCACCATTGGTTCCCCACTTCACCCCCGGCGCTCGCCGCTTCGGGAGAAATACCGGCCATCACGGGGCGTGGCAGGTCCGCTTCCGATTTGGGAAACGTCACGGGCAGTTTTCCTGAAGGATTGACGGCGCCGAAGAGGATGTTGGCAATCGCCTCTCCGCCGCGAATTCCCGGATACCACGATTCCAGAATCGCGCTGACCTTTTCGACCCACGGCATCTTCACGGGTCCGCCGGTTTCCAGAACCACGATGCAATGCGGATTGGCAGAGGCCACGCGGCTGACCAATTCGTCCTGATGGTCCGGCAAGGAAAGATTCGCGAGGTCGGCGTTTTCGCCGGTGTGTTGATGCACGAAGACGATGGCGACTTCGGAATTCGCGGCGAGTTTGGACGCCGATTCCAGATCCGTTCCGGCATCGTATTCCACGCGCCCAATGGATGCATGAAGGCGAATCGCCTTGAGCGGCGATGAGCGATGCCAGATGCCCTTTGCACCCGGCACGGCGTTCCCACCCGCCGCATCAATCTGGTCCGCCCCGCCGCCGGATAGAACCCCAACATCCGCGTGCGCGCCAATCACGGCGATGGATTTTACGGTTTCTCCATTCAGGGTAGAAGCGCCCCGGTGTTCTTGAGCAGAACGATAGCTTGCTCTTCCACGTGTCGTGCGACCTCGGCGCCGGTAAAAGGATTGACCGGGTGCGGCGAAGGCGGATTGTCAATCACGCCCAGAGCAAACTCCGTGCGCAGAATGCGGTGAACCATGTCGTCCAAGCGGCTCAGAGGTACCGATCCCTTTTCCACCGCAGTTTTGAGCGGTGCGCCGAAGAAGCGATCGTTCGGCATTTCCTGATCAAGTCCCGCAAGCGCCGATGCCACCGTGCTGTGGGCGCCGTACCAATCGGTCATGACCCAGCCCTGAAATCCCCACGATTGCTTCAGAACGTCATTCAGCAGGTAAGGGTCCTGGCAAGGGTAGACGCCGTTGACGAGCGTGTAGGCGCACATCACGCTGCCGACATTCGACTCCTTGAGCGCAATTTCAAAAGCCAGCAGGTCGGATTCCTGCATGGCGCGGCGGCCGATCACCGAGTTGGCAATCGTGCGGCCCGTTTCCTGGTCGTTCACGGCATAGCGGTTCAGATTGCCAATCACCTGCTGGCTCTCGGTACCCTTCAGTTCCTGGCCGAGCATCCTGCCGACTAGGACGGGGTCCTCGCCCAGGCACTCGAAATTCCGGCCGTTGCGCGGCTCGCGAATGATGTTCGCAGTGCCACCCAACGACACTTGAAAGCCCATGTCACGCACTTCCCTGCCTACGAGCGCGCCATATTCGTAGGCCACTTCCGGGTCCCAAGTCGCACCATCGGCAAGCACACTGGGCAGGGCAGTTGCATAGCGGCCACGCGACCCTTCGTTCGAAACCCCCGATCTCCCGTCCGCCATCTGCAAATCCGGGATACCCAGGCGTGGGATTCCCGGAACGAATCCGGCGCCGCCCAGCGACTGCGCTTTGACACCCGGCCCTTCCTCCCCATGGACAAGCCGGAGCTTCTCGTCGAGGGTCAATTGCGCCTCAACCAGACTTGCCCTCTGATCGGGGGACAGAGTTCTATCCAGCCACTTGCCCTTGACCACTTTTGAGGCCGGCAGAGTTGAATTTTGGGCTGAAAGTGCGGCACTCAAGCTGATAATCAGGATGAAAGCTATGCCGGCATTTCTGATGAAGCTCGGAAAGATCGAACAAAATCGTGGGTACATTCCAATCACCCTTTCTCTTGGAGCATTCCTTTTAGAAGAGCTGTCGGGCAGCACTGCGCGAGCAAGGATCCGTCACGCGGTTGACGAGGCGGCTTTCCCAGAGAGGCCGTCCCTTGGGGACGGTTCGGCGCGGCGGATCGCTAAATCTACCGCCGCTACAGAGTTTACCCGGGTGGATTTTGTACCGCAAGGTCCGACATTCGCTCGACACAGGTCGCCAGGCCTTTGAATGGTGAGGGTTCTGGCGTGGCCATCGAGTCGAGCCTTAGCGCCTCCCTGGGCCGACTCCACCGAAAACCCCACGTCTTTGGCTCCGTAGGGCTGAATAGGGTTACTGCCTCCGGTACTTACGGTTCTTGTAAATTGTTCGCCTACTGCGGCTTAATGGGAATGAAAAGCATTGACAAGGGTCATGCCGCCAAACTAAATTTCACCCTAATCGGTGGTTGACCGACAATTTGTTCCGATTTGAATCCTAACACCCTCGTCGCTGGGGCTTGTGTTGGCCATCGATTTGGACCGCGTTCGATATGTTTTTGCGGCTGGAAGCTACCACTTTTTTGGCTAAAGGCCCGTCATGTTGTTCGCCGAGCCAAGCTTACGCAGATTTGGGCTTTAGCGATTCAAATAGGAATTCCCCTCGGGTCGGCGGGGTAACACCATAGAAAGGGCATTCTGAGCCGCCGGAGAGAGCTTATGGAAGAAAAAGAAAAGAAGGAATCCAAGGAAACCAAGGAAACACAGGAGACTCAGGATTTCTACGAGTTCCTTCAAATCAGCCCCAACGCTGAACCCCTGACGATTACCAGGGTTTACCGCTTTCTCGCCAGCCGCCTTCACCCCGATAATCCGGAAACGGGCGATGCGGAGAAGTTCCGCCTCTTGAAAGAAGCTTACGACACACTTTCTGATCCTGACCGGCGGGCGAAATACGATGCGAATTACAAGAACGATGTTCCACCACCTCCGCCCCTATCCACTTCCATTGATTTTATGGACAGCGTCGATGGTGAGCTGAACCGGCGCCTGGCAATTCTGGCCCTCCTGTACATGAAACGGCGTACGAATCCCTACAACCCTGAAGTGTCACTCGCCGAAGTTGAGCGGCGGATGGGATTCCCGCGTGAGTATTTGCAGTTCACGACCTGGTATCTCTGGAACAAAAAATACATCACTCAGGCTGACAATTCAGATTTCACTTTAACGGCACTTGGAGTTGACTTTGTCGAAGCCAATCGCGGCAATGTGCCGATCCTGAACAAATTGCTCACCGATGGCTCCGTAGCGACGGATACGACGGCACGAAATCGCGCCTTGAACCCTTTTCAATCCTCCACGAGTATTTCGGTACCTGAAAGCGGTTTTTCGGAAGAGTCGAATACGGGGAAAAAGAGGTAATTATTCAATCGGGGTCGAGCTGCCAGCGCCACTCGAAAGCCCCCGCGACCAACCGATTCAGAAATTTTAATCACCAGCACGTTCACTGTATTATGAAACAGAACGGCCGGCGAGATTTCCCGCCGGCCGCTTTGCTTTGGAATCAGTTCTAAACTCTACCTTCGACCTCTGCCGCGGAAGCCACTTCCGCCGTCAAAGCGTCTTTCGGTATTTCCGCGGTTCACCTCTCCACGAAACGCACGTGGCGCGGGGGCGACCCGCCCATGATCAAAGCGACCGCGCTCGGGGCGGAAATCCGGGCGCCCATGGAAACCGTGGAACCACGGACCGGCGCCAATAAATACTCCACCCACAAACCAATCAGGCCCGTAGTATCCGTAGGGTGCGCAGGCATACGGATAGGAGGGGTAATAGCCGTACGGGCACAGAGGAGCAGGTCCCGCGAAAATCGGAGCCCCTATTCCGATCCCGACGCTAACCTCCGCGGCACGCGCTTGGGGAGCCATCAACAGACCAAAACCGAGTGTCGTCAACAGTGTGATGTTTCTCATGTTCGTCCCTCCTCAAACCTCGAATCTCAAAAGCGAACCACGCCATCGTCATGGGCAATGCAGATGCCATTTGCGGCTTGCCAACTAAGTTGATTTATTTCATATCGTTAGCAACCTGGCGAGCGAACGGGTCAAAAACCGAAGCTGATTGCTCTGGTGGTGGTTTCCGTTCGCTATGGTGATTTTCAACTACCCCCGATTTCAGCTCCCAAGAGTCATTTTCCTTGTAAGCGAAAGTCCCTCTTATGGTTCGCGTGCGAGATGCCGATAGGTATTTCGTCAGACGGCAATAAAAGATTGTGATTCCTCTTAGTTGAGCTGGAATTCGTGTTGCTTCTCGGAATTATTTGGCGGAGGAGGATGAAATGAACTTAATTGAAGAGCGTTTGACTAACCTATGGCTTCGCGAGGCCACCGATATTCAACCTGCCGAGTTAAATTCGGATCAGGAACAAGTTTCCAACACTATCGGCGTCACCTTCAAAGCGCCGACCATGATTTCCGGCGCCATGTTAAAGCCCGGCCGGTATGTTTTTCTGGTGCCGGACCCTGATGGCCGTCCCGACCACGTTGAGATCCTGAACGGGGACCAAACCCAACTGGTCGCCCATATCATGATTGCAGGCGCCACAACGCGATGGGGCCGAACCAACCTCGGCGCTTGCCCTGGTGATTCCGCCAGTGGCCCTGACACAAGGTGTTTCTGAGATCGGCAAAGGGCCGGAGCTGCCCCTCACTGGTACGGGGGGCCACTAGTACCAGCCTTGCTTGACACGCAACCCGGTTTATCCATACACTTCGGCCTTGGAAGGGGCTCGCTTGAGATTTGCGGCGTCACTGGGGAGTGCGCCGCCTGCGCCAGTTGTTGAAGTAAAAGGAGGAAACCCGTGCGTCGAATGGCAATCCGATTAGCTGTGGTAGCTCTTATCCTGTCCGCGGCGTCCATCAAAGCGCAAGACGCTGCGCTGAAAACAATTCCGGCGGCGTCCTATTCGCAAGCCTACTGCGCAGGCTTCATCGCTGAAACCCCTGTTCCCCAGGATCTGTCGGTTTCGGGTGGCTCCGACGATGACTTCCATTCAGTAATCCGCCAGTTCGTGAAGGGAGAATCGGTTTTTATCTCCAGGCGGAACAGCGCTGACATTCCCGTGGGCACAGAATATAGCGTGGTCCGCCCCGCCAACGACATTTTCCAAACAACGCGCTATCAGGGAGAAAATGGGGATATCCGAAAATTGGGTACCCCGTACGCCGATGTGGCGCAAGTCCAGGTTACTCACTCCACCCCCAAAGGTATCGTCGCGAAAGTCACTTTTTCGTGTGAACCCATCTTCCCTGGAGATATTCTGGTACCGTTTCAAATCCGCGTCATTCCCGACTATACGATTACCCCGCCTCTCGATCACTTCGCCCCACTCGATGAAAGCAAATCGCACGGACGAATTACCGCGACCAACAGTAACTTCGGCTACCTGGGCAACGGCACAATCGTCTACTTGAACCTGGGCAATGAGCAGTCCGTGCAACCGGGCAAGCGCTTCAGAATTTACAAGCTTCCTGCCCCCAACGAAACAGCGGGCCTTACGCACGAGGCAACTCCTCCCGAGACGATTGGGGAAGCAGTAGTACTTTCTGCCCGTCCCAAATCGAGCGTCGCCATTATCGTCGGAAGTTATCGTGAAATTGCCGCGGGCGACTACGTGGAAGCGGAATAGATCCCTCTTAACTCGCTGACTCGGACCCCTCCCGGTCGTCTAGCCCCGGCACCGCATGCCTGCTACCAGATCAGCAAGTGGTTCATAATCAGAGAAGCGGTAGCGGCTGGCGCCGACCCCTCCCCTGGGCATTTTCCTCTTGACAATTTTACCTCAGTAGGCTACTATATAACGGACGAGAATGCGATGGACGCTGCCTGCCAAAGCCTGAACACCGCCCAATTCCACAATGACTTATTGTGCCTCGGCCGCAAACCTCCCAAAGCTGACAACTTACTGAAAACAAAGGGAAAGTTTCCGGCATTTTCGCTTCCCAAAGCTGAGAACATCCTGAAAATAAACCACTTATGCGAACCGCAAAAAAGGCGATTCGAGGCGACAAAATGTCCCCCACTTCACTCTTCCCTCACGGAGCGGAATTTTCGTGGAACACTTGCGCGGTGAAGGCCTGAATGCGCGCACCGTGGCGCCAGGCGTCGGAGGGAAGTCCGGCTTTGCGGCAGGTTTCTTCGAGGAATCGTTCGCGGTTCCATTTCCACTGGGTGGCGACTTGCGGGAGCAGAAGGCCTCGAATTCCCCCCTTTGAAATTACCAGACCATGGCGTCCGACTTCGATATCTTCGGGAGCAATATCCTCGAGCGGCGAGAGAACTGAAATTTCAAAATTCAACTGGCTCACTTCCTGTTTGGTCACCGGTGGAAAACGATGGTCCTGAAGACCCGCCCATACGGCGCATTCACCCGCGGTGATGCAGAGCGGCTTTTCCGCGGCAATGACTCCCACGCATCCGCGCAGATTCTTGCCTTTGTGCAGGCTCACAAACGCGCCGCAATGCTGAAGGAGGGCATCGGATGTCTCCGGGGACTTCGGAGTCTTGGCGGTGTCAAGGTAACTTGCGAGGGCTTCGCGCGCGATGCGCAACAGAGTTTGCTGGTCAGCTTCGTTCAGTGGCGTCATTGTCTTCTTCCCATCCCTTCTTCCGGTCATCTGGAGACGGGGAAGTTCTAGCGCCTCAGCGTTTTCCCCATAGTTTCCAGAAACTCCAGAGGTACTGCGCGGCGGAAGCCACCGCGGACACCACGACCGTCCACAAAAGAATTTTCCCCAGGGGATGGAGTGCCTGAAAGCGGTGGCCTTCCAGAATAATGACGGTGATGGCCACGACTTGCAGCACCATCTTGGTCTTCCCCAACTCGGACGCTTCCATGATAATCCCAGTGGCCGCGGCAATGGAACGCAATCCGGAGACGGCGACTTCCCTGCCTACGATAACGGCCACCATCCATGCCGGCACGAGATGGATGGAGGTCAGCGAGATAAAAGCGGCGGAAGTGAGGAGCTTGTCGGCAACGGGGTCAAGCAGAATCCCCAAAGTGGTGATTTGGCGCCGCTTGCGGGCGATATAGCCGTCCAATAGATCGGTGACGGCGGCGAGCAGGAAGACGCCCACCGCCCACAGGTCCATGTTGCCACCCTTGGTCAGGAGCAGTACGACCACAATGGGAACGAAGAAGATTCTGAGGATGGTGAGCGAGATGGGGAGATTCATGAGCCTTCGCACCCACCCTTCAGTGGGGAGGAATGGAACGAGCTGGGCAAATGACCACGCCGGGAGCCAGCGGAAGGGTGTTTCCAGCGCCCGAAGTCCACTATAACGGAGGGTTTAGAGGGTGTCAACGACGCATCACCGCGTCGATCCAAGTGCTCAAAGCCTGCGCCGGGAGGGCGATTTTCGGCTGAGGAATTCGATGGCAACCCGATAAGAATCCATCTCTTGCCCGGGCAAAGAGAGGAGCGGCCTCATCGATTCGGGGGCCTGGTTTCGGAAGTATGTTTTTTGCTCAAGGGGGGAGCCGTTCATTGCCGGGACTTCAAAACTTGCTTCGGCGAAACAATCCTTCATCTTGCCATGGAAATCTGTCGATGTACGTTGCGGGGAAGTGCCGGGGGACCGGCGAGGGGGGGAATAAAAGATCGAAGTGCTCCATCATCAATTTCCCGCGCTTCGGGGGCTCGTGGCGGTTAGATCGGACCTACGCCCTATAAGGTCCGCGGCTTTTTTCTCGCCATTTTGGCGTATTGATTCCCCCGTAGCGCCCGGCACTAACTCGGCAAAACCCTTCACACAGGACCAGGTCAGCAAGATGGTGCAAGGCGGATTGGGCGACGCGACCCCTACGACATCCCCATCCTCGCACTCGCGCTCACACTGAAGATACCGTTGTGGTCAAACGACAAAGATTTTGAAAACGTCGGCGTAGAATGGTATACGACCGAGCAATTGCTTCGACGGCTTCGGATTATTGACAGTGATTAAGAACTCCAGAGCGCCAGCCTCTTCACCCCACACTTGCGCTACAATCTCGCCCTAGCTTTCTCTCAGTCCCGAATAGCCGCGAGGTGGCCGTGCGATCCGATACCACGCTGATTATTCTCATCCCGGCGATGGGGATGTCGTTTGCCCTGCCTACCGCGGCAAAGAAGCCCGTAGCGCTAATCTTGAACTCGGCACGCGCTTGCGCAGCGGCGAGTTTACCTCGCCATGGCGGTGTCCCGATAGGATCGGGGCAGGTTCCGCCGCCGCTAAGGCATGCTGGTGTAGCGCCGACCTTGAGGTCGGCACAGAAACGTGGCACGGGCATCCTGCCCGTGAAGGGGCATGGCCAGGATGGCCATGGCACGTCGATGACTGCTGACCTCAAGGTCAGCGCTACAACGCCAGGCACGAACTCAGCAAAGCCCTTTACGCAAGAGCAGGTCCAAGGACTGGTTCGCGACGGACTGGGCGATGATTCCGGCGCAAAGCTGATCGAGCAGCGCGGGATCGATTTCGCTCCGTCGGAAGAATTTATCCAAACCCTCAAGGCCGCAGGCGCGAGCGAGGCATTCCTTAGCGCATTGCGCGCCGCCAAACCGCCCGAGCCCACCATCACAAAGAAGCCGATTAACCAGGTTCAGGTTTTCGCCCTGTCGGCGAGCCAAGTGCCGAGCCACCGAGTTTCCATGCTGGTGCAGGAACGCGGAATTGATCTTGAGCCCACAGGTGACTACCTTCAGGAAGTCCGCTTGGCTGGGGGGAGGACAACTAATTAGTGCGCTCAAAAGCGCCAAGTTGACCAAGCCCGCGACGATTGATCCAACTGCACAGGTCGCGCGGATGGGGCGGGTCTTTCATTGGAATTTCGGGACGACGCCATTTGTCGAGTGGTTGCAAGCAAACGATGTATGCGCCACACGTTTCCAGGATTTTATATCCCCGCGATTCCAACACGTGGCGCATCAGGTAAGGGCTTCAATGTGGCTAATCTGGTTTTTGCTTGTTCAGGACCTCGCGCACCTTTCGGGCCAGAGCGGACGGAGTGAAAGGCTTCTGGATGAAGGCGGCGCCCGGTTCCAGCACACCGTTGCGGAACACGGAATCGTCCGCATACCCTGACATATAGAGCACCTTCATGTTTGGGCGCAATGGCGCGATCTGCTCGGCGACCTTGCGGCCGCTCATTCCCGGCATTACCACGTCGGTCAGAAGCAGGTGGATGGGACCTTGCTCCTGCGAGGTAATCCGGAAGGCTTCTTCGGGGCTCGCGCTTCCCAAGACTCTATACCCGCGCGCTTGCAGGACTCTTACCGCCAGTGCCCTGAGTTCTGCTTCGTCTTCAACCAGCAGTATGGTTTCTGAGCC
The DNA here is from genome assembly GCA_963733285.1 of uncultured Acidobacteriota bacterium. Classification (GTDB taxonomy): domain Bacteria; phylum Acidobacteriota; class Terriglobia; order UBA7540; family UBA7540; genus Bog-366. The sequence continues at coordinate 101,981 of CAVTDA010000077.1, read as the reverse complement.
TCCCACAGGAGGGACATCCTTCTCCGAGGGTAAGAATGGTTTGCTGGGTTCATCGACCCTTGGTAGATATATCTTGAAGGTAGTCCCTTGCCCCAGCACGCTATAGACCGAGATATACCCACCACTCTGCTTGACAATTCCATAGACTGTCGCCAATCCCAGCCCGGTGCCCTTCCCCTCCCCTTTCGTGGTGAAGAATGGTTCAAAAATGTGCGCCTGAGTTTGCGCATCCATCCCGGTGCCGGTATCGCTAACGGCCAACATCACATAGCGACCTCGGACGACCGTCGAGACTTTATCGATGTCGCTTTCGTCCAAGTCCGTATTGGTGGTCGCGATGGCGAGCTTGCCGCCGTGAGGCATGGCATCACGGGCGTTGACGACAAGGTTCATGATGATTTGCTCGATTTGTCCCGGATCGGCTTTCACTTGCCCCAGCGCGGGACCTTGGGCGACCGCCAAGCCAACGTCTTCACCAATCAATCGTCGCAGCATTCTCTCCATGTTCACGAGGACGGAGTTCAAGTCCAAAACCCGAGGGGCCAGTACTTGCTGGCGGCTGAAGGCCAGGAGCTGCCGGGTGAGGGAAGCAGCCCGCTCGCCCGCCTTCCTAATCTCCGAAATGTAAGTCCGCTTGGGGTCATCGGGGCCCAGGGCTTCCAGCGCCATTTCACTATACCCATTGATGACAGTAAGCAGATTATTGAAATCATGGGCCACCCCTCCTGCCAAGCGTCCCACGGCTTCCATCTTCTGTGCCTGCCGGAACTGTTGCTCCAACTTGTGGTGCTCTGTGACGTCCTGTAACGTGCCATGCAGCCGGAGTATGCTGCCGTCGGGGGCGCGCTCCGCGACCCCCCGAGCGTGAACAAAGCGCGTTGTTCCGTCCGGGCGGACAAGCTCCAGTTCCAAGCTGTATGGCGCACCCATCGCCAGCGCCTGACGGACAGCGATATCCAAACGTTGCCAGCTTTCGGGAGTATAGATCGCGGCGCGCTCCTGATGTTTCGGCGGCGGCAACTGCGGGTCCCTGCCGACAATGCGGTAAAGCTCGTCCGACCATGTCGTCGAGTCGGCAGCCACGTCCCAGCTTGAGCTTCCAAGATGCGCCAACTTTTCGGCCTCTTTTAGGCGAGCTTCACTCTCCCGCAGCGCCTCCTCCGCTTTTTTTCGTTCGGTGATGTCCGTTACCGCCCCAAGAACGAGTGGCTCGTCCCCCCCTTGAAGAGGGTTTACTGAGAGGAGCACGGTAATCAAAGTGCCGTCTTTTTTCCTCCCCCTCAACTCCATTTCCCTGACAAGTCCCTTCGATGTGATTTCAGTTATCATTTTCTGCCTGTCTTCAGGGTTGGCATAAAGGCCCAATTCCAGCGACGATCTCCCGGCAATCTCTTCCCGTGAATAGCCGAAAACTTCATAGAAGCGATCATTGGCTTCAATGAGTCGCCCTTCCTTCAACGTGGCAATATAGGATGCATCAGCTCCGATCATGAAGGCTTTGCGGAATTTTTCCACACTCTCCCTAACCCTTTGTTCCGCCTGCATACGCTCCGTGATGTCCTGTACCGTGCCGCGGAGCTGCGTAATGTGGCCGCTCGCGTCCCGCACCGGCTCGCCGCGGCTGATCAACCACCTTTTCGAGCCATCGGAGCGAAGCATTTCCAGGTCGAGAACGTAGGGAGTTCCAGTGGAAAGGGCATTCTCCACCGCTGACTTCAACCGCGCCCAACTTGCCGGGGTGTAGATCTGTGAGAGCTCCCGATAGTTGGGTGCGGGCAGTTGCTCACTTCGGTCCATGATGCGATAGAGGTTCTCATCCCAAGTTACGGTGTCTGTCGCGACCGTCCACATCCACACGCCCATCTGGGCGGCCAGCAATGCTTCCTTCAGCGCGGTTTCACTCTGACGTAGCGCCTCCTCCGCCTGCTTGCGTTCGGTGATATCGAGACCAAATCCCACCAAGTACGTCCCCTGGCCGATGATGGCGCGCGTCGCCCTCACGAGATAGGGAATCTTCCTGCCTTCTCGCTGCAAAAGGTGAACTTCAACGGCGGCGTTACCCTGAGCAAACGCCTTCTCGATGGCGCGGGCGGCCTGCGGGCGGTCTTCCTTCGCCACGATCTCCACGGCGCTTTCCATGGCCAACGTCTCCTCACGGGTATAGCCAAGGACTTTCTCGGGATTTCCGCTCCAGTGGAGAAACCTCCCTGTTTCCTGGATGACAAAAAACACATCCGGAAAGCTGTCAATGACGGCTTCGGTGAAGGCCTTTTCCCGTTGCAATGCCTCTGCCGCTTGCCTGCGTTCGGTGATGTCACGGGCAAAAGCGAAAGCATATTCCTTCCCACCGAATTGGAGGTAATTGCTCGTTACCTCGACCGGGAAGACCCTGCCGTCTTTGGTTCGGTGGCAGGTTTCAAAGGTAATCGAAGCTTTTGCTTTGACCTCTTCCCATGCAGCTCTCCAGAATTCGGCAGAAAAGCTCGGATCGATGTCAGGGATGCTCAAGGAGAGGAGTTCCTCTTGGGAACGACCCAAAGACCGGCACGCTGCCTCGTTGACATAAACTATCCGGCCTTGCGAGTCCATCCAAAGCACAGGGTCGGAAGCGTGTTCCAGTGAAAATTGCGTGAGGTGAAGTTGCTCTTCCGCCCGCTTGTGATCAGCCCGCGCGCGGAGCGTCTCGATTCCGAAGCTAAGGTCTTCAGCCAGTTCGGAAAGCAGCTTAACCTCGCTGTCGTCGAAAGCGTCGGGTTCCGCTCCGTAAAGGGTGAGTGCGCCGAGGGTCTGCGCACCGGAATGCAGAGGAAGCGCAATAGATGACAGATAGCCGCGTTTCAGCGCTTCTTCCCGCCAGGGGGCAACGGTGGCATCGGATTGGGTAATACGATTGATCACCGGACGGCCAGTGCGGATGGCTTGGCCGGTCGGTCCGCGTCCCCGCTCGTCCTCGCCCCAGGTAATCTGCGCCAGGCTCAGGTACCCCTCCTCGAATCCCGCGTGGGCAACCGGCCGAACGTGCTTGGCCTCATCCTGTTCCGCATAACCAACCCAAGCCATGCGGTAGCCCCCCGAGTCCACCAGGTTCTTGCATAGGGAGTCGAGAAGCTCTTGCTCGTTCTGGGCGCGCACCAAAATCTGGTTGCACCGACTAACGGTCTGAAAGGCGCGGCTCATACGCCGGAGCTCCAGCTCCGCCCGCTTTGACTCCGCGATTTCCTGCCGCTGGATGGCCGCCGAATTCGCCCCAGGGCCGGTGGGGCTGGTTTGGGGTTTGTGAACGCCTCGGCCGCGATTTTTCATGGTGCTTGCTCCTCCATGTCGACTTCCATGCGGTTCGTCCGAGGTCGCTTCTCGATCGGCGAGCTGTGGCCGGGCCGTCAAGCGCCCTTCAGGTAAACTGGGTCGTGAGTGATGTGGAGGTTCTCAATCAGGGTACCCTTAAGGCCTGCAGTTTTGCCCGGAAAAGCGAGTCGAGATGGGCCAGATTTCCGGCACTCAACCCTTTTTAGTGCCAAACTTTCCCATGGTCTCCGACGCACTTAGAGTTGTTTTGAACCGGATCATCAGATTGAAGGTGGACAACTCCCTCTCGTAGACTCCGGCGATATAACATTTGTGTCCAATTGTAGTTCCAATAATGACAAATGCACTTAATTATTTACGCTAATGAGTTCAATCATTTAGGGTTGGTGATTTCATTGGCGACAATATGTCCGTGCGGCCTTTACGCCGCACCGCTTTACCGGTTTGGAGGGCAACAGGGTCGTCCAGGCCAGGAGGCAAAAGGCCTCGATGTCGCTGAGCATTGGAGGGAAGGCACGGCCATAGATACCTTAGGGAGAATTGGGGAATGTAGGAGCTAGATGATCACCTAGCGATTGCCTCGCCACTCAATTCTGGACAACCTCCCATACTAAGCGAAAATTAGCTTATTGGCTGATAAGCGCCGGAATTATGCACTTCACAAAGTTCCCGGGGTGGGAAGCAAAGACCATACGGCGAAAAAATTGGCCGTCTAGGTAGTCTGCCGTAGTCATAAATTCCAATTTCCTCCATTAGTATCTAGAAAGAAAGCGAGGGAATATGGATGAGGATTTTGCGATTTTTATGCGGGACGGACAAGGCCCGATACTTATTGAGGACCTAAACGATTTGAGTGAAGCGGTGCAAAGAGCGAAGGAAATTTCCGTGAGCAGAAAAGTCGAATGTTTCGTTTATTGCTATACGGATAATATGTTGAAGTACAGAGCCGCACCCCATTCGTAGGATGTTACCCAATACCATTTATTCCGAGGGTTCCTCGAACTTCCCCTTCCGGCGCTTTCCCGCGGCCTAATGCTGGCGGGGAGGGTTAAATGATTCATCAACGCAATATCAGGCAGCACGATTCGGGGGCCTACTTTTGGGAACCCTTACCCAGCAGGTTCTTTGCGGACTCATCGAGAACCAGAGTGCGGGTTGGGAACGGCATCACAATCCCGGCTTCGGTAAATCTCTTTAAAATCATCCTTTTTAAATTACTCTGAACGGAAAACTGGTCGGTGAACTGGCGGATTTGCACTCCCAGCGTAAACTCGAGTGCCGAATCCCCGAAGCCGGGGCTGAAGCTCACTCCGGGCACGGGCATGGCGAGCATCCCTTCCATTCCCTCGCGGAGAGCTTCCTGGGCCACTTCCAGCAGAATCTTCTCAACTTTTGCCGGATCGGTTCCATAGGCAACGCCTACCGTGACCGAGGTGGACATGCGCGGTTCGGGGACGGAATAATTGGTAAGAGTCGCCTTAGCCAAGGTAGAGTTGGGAATAATGACGTAATTATTGCCCAGGGTCCGCAGGATCGTGGAGCGCCAACCAATCTGCACAACATAACCTTCCCCGCTATCCAGCCGAATGTAATCATTTGGGCTAATTGGCCGATCAGCAAGAAGATAGAGTCCGGAAAAGAAATTGCTTAGGGTATCCTGCAGGGCGAGCGCGACCGCCAAGCTGCCGACGCCCAGAGTCCCCCAAACGGCGGTCAGCGAAACCCCCATCTTGTTCAGGATGATGAGTACGCCGATCAATGCGAAAAGTGTCTGGACGAGGAACGTGGCGGGCTGGGTGACGCGCAGCATGTGGGTATCCCGCTGGCCCCAGCGGCGCAAGGCCAGCACAATGACCTTGGCGGGAAAGTAGACCATGACAAAAATGACAAGAACCAGAAGGACCTTGGAGCCAATCTGTTCGAACCGCCGGGGCAGCGGCAGAGTCTCCACGCCGAGATAAAGGGAGCCAATCAGGAGCAAGGGCATGGGCAGGGATTCGAGCAGCGCCAGCAGAAGTTGTCTGGGGCCTTCGTGGACTCGTTTCTTGGCGTAGTGAAGAACTCGGCTGAGGGCGAATCCCAGCAGCAACGAGCCGAGGATCAGCGTCGCAAACAGCAGGGTGTAAAACGTTACGTTGCTGACATGGAGGGCTCGGGCGAAATATTCGACCATGATCTTCTCCTCAGGTGGCCAGAGACAAGATACTCTGCCCAGCCGTCGTGCGGCAACCGGCAATCGATTGCGTCGCCCCGGGCATGGTCCGCATCTAATTAAATTGGGCCGTAAGCTTGGCCGGATCAACAGCTCCGGGGCCAGGACGAACGTGAACGGCGGGCCGGAATTGGGTACGGCCTTTTACGCTGCTACAATCACGTGGTAAAGTGCCTGCTCCTGGCCGTTTGCGATTTTCGGCTGCAAATAGAAGAAAGAGGTTTTTCAGCCATGGCGACTAAGCAGAAGGTTCCCATCGATTACAGTGCCTTGCCGATTCTTCCCGTTCGCGACACGGTACTGTTTCCCAATGCGATTCTGCCGCTGACGGTGGGAAGAGACAGCTCGCTGAAATTGATCAGCGAATTGAAAGAGGAGGATAAGTACGTCGGGGTGATCTCCCAGCGCGATCCGCGCGTGGACAATCCCCAACCCGTCGATCTTTTTCAGATCGGCACCGTGGCCTACGTCCACAAAATCATCAAGCTGCCCAGCCAAAGCCTGTTCATCTTCGTCGAGGGCCTGCAGCGCATTGCCATTGAGGAAGTTACGCAGACGGAGCCGTTTCTGCGCGCCCGCGTCAAGCCGCTGAACGACCTGCTACCGGGCGGGAAAGAGCCGGACTTCGATGCCCTGGTGCGCAGCGTAACGACGCATGTTTCAACAGGTCGTGCAGCTCTCCCCACGCTCTCGGATGATCTCCAGACCGTGGTGATGAACATCGACGACCCCAGCCGTCTTTCCGATTTTATCGCTGCCAATCTACCATCGCTTTCCAGCACGGAAAAGCAGGAACTCCTGGAGAGCCTGGAATTGAAAGTGCGCCTCGACCGCCTCAACCGGCAGTTGGGCCGGGAAGTGGAAGTGCTGCAACTTCGTTCCAAGATTCAGTCCGACGTGCAGGACCAGGTGACCCAGAGCCAGCGCGAATACTACCTGCGCGAGCAGATGAAGGCCATTCAAAAGGAATTGGGCGAAGCGGATGAGCAGCAGGAGGTGGAAGAGCTTCGCAAGAAGATTGATGAAGCGGGGATGACGGAAGAGGCCAAGAAGGAGGCGATGCGGGAGTTGGGCCGGCTGGCGAAGATGTCACCGGCGGCAGCGGACTACCATGTGACGCGCACCTACCTGGAATGGCTGGTGGCGCTGCCCTGGAACAAAATCAGCGATACCCGCGTTGACATCAACAAGGCCAAGGAAGTGCTCGACGAGGACCACTGGGACCTGGAGAAAGTCAAGGAGCGCATCCTGGATTATCTCGCGGTGTTGCAGTTGAAACCCCAGCTTAAGGGTCCCATCCTGTGCTTTGTGGGGCCTCCGGGAGTGGGGAAAACTTCGCTGGGCAAATCCATCGCGCGCGCGCTCGACCGCAAATTCGTCCGCATGTCGCTCGGCGGCATCCATGACGAAGCGGAAATTCGCGGCCACCGGCGGACTTACATCGGCGCGCTGCCCGGCCAGATCATTCAAGGCGTGCGGCGGGCGGAAACCCGCGACCCGGTCTTCATGCTCGATGAGGTGGACAAAATTGGGCGCGATTTTCGCGGCGATCCCTCCTCGGCCCTGCTCGAAGTTCTCGATCCCGAGCAGAACTCGCACTTCCGCGACAACTACCTCGATGTGCAGTTTGACCTCTCCAGAGTGTTGTTCATCTGCACGGCGAACGTGCTCGACACCATTCCTCCTCCGCTGCTTGACCGCATGGAGGTCCTCGAACTCCAGGGTTACAGCGAGGAGGAAAAAATCCAGATTGCCTTCCGGCACCTGATTCTGAAGCAAACCGAGGAACATGGAATCAAGATCGCCCGAGCAAATTGAATTCACCCGGGCGCGCTGGCCGCAATGATTCGCCACTACACGCGCGAAGCGGGAGTGCGAAATCTGGAGAGGGAAATCGCCACCGTCTGCCGCAAGCAGGCGCGCCGCATCGCCGAGGGGAAAACGGAGAAACTCCTGCTGACCCAGGACAATCTGCGCGATTTCCTGGGAATTCCCCGCTATCGTCTGGAAACCGAAATCGTCGAACGCACGCGCGAACCCGGAGTGATGGTGGGGCTGGCCTGGACGCCCACCGGCGGAGACGTTCTCTACGTGGAAGCCAATGCCATGAAGGGCGGCAAGGGCTTCACCATGACCGGACACGTGGGCCAAGTCATGCAGGAATCCATGCAGGCGGCTCTGGCCTGGGTGCGCTCGCACGCCGCCGATTACGGTATCGACCCGGAGTTCTTCCAGTCGAAGGACATCCACATCCACGTTCCTTCCGGGGCGATTCCTAAGGACGGGCCCTCGGCGGGCGTGACCATGGTTTCCGCCCTCGTCTCCGCCCTGACCCGCCGGCCATCGCGGCAACGGCTGGCCATGACCGGTGAAATTACCCTCAGCGGGCAGGTGCTTCCCGTGGGCGGCATCAAGGAGAAGGTGCTGGCGGCCAAGCGTGCCGGCGTGGTGGAAGTGATTCTGCCCGCCGACAACGAAACCAACATTGCCGAGGATCTGAATCCGGAAATGCTCAAGGGATTGACCCTCCACTACGTTAAGACTATTAAGGAGGTCGTAGGGTTGGGACTTGAGAAGGATCCTGTGCCGGAAGTTGCGGTAAAGGGTCGGCGCAGTGTGAAAGTGGCTCCTGCGGCTGCTGCCGGGACACCGAATTAAGTCCACAGCCAAAACCTTTAACCATTCACCCTCGGGAGTTATTCCTCCGGGGGTGATTTTTTTAGGGGGAAGGGAATCGTCTTCGAGCGGTTTCTTACTTGCGAACCTCGGTCGACACAAACCGGGAATGCTTGCGGTCCTTGCGCACGCGGTCGATGGGAAAGACCTGGCTGTGAATCACGAGGTAGACGCCGGGGGGAAGCAGTCGCGCTGCCAGCAGGCTCTCGGTAAGGTTCTGCAAACCGTCACTTTTTTCAAATCCCAGCGGAGTCATCGCTCCGGTCAAAACAACGGGAAATTTCAGCCCCCGCAAGCGTTTCTTCAGAAGCATCCCGGTTTCCACCAGGGTGTCGGTGCCGTGGGTAATCACAATCGGGGCCGGGTGTTTCAATTTCTTCTCCACCATGCGCAGCAGGCATTCCCGGTCCGCGGGGGTCATCTCCAGGCTGTCCTTGTTCATGATGTTGGAGGTCTTGACGTTCAGGCCGGGAAGCCGCAGTTTGGAAAGGTACTTCGTAATTTTTGTGCCGAGGTTGGCGACGGAGCCGGTCCGTTCCAGATAAACTTTTTCAATGGTTCCCCCGGTGGTGATCAAATAAAGGTTTTGCATTCCACATCCTACCTTTCTCAATGTCTCAAGTTTATAATTTTAGCTGAGGATCACTCCTCATGGTAAAACGCTTGAGAGGGATCATTCGCCCGGCTCATGTCTCTTTATCTGGTTAGTATGTCCATCAAATCCATTTACATAAGCCATTGAAGACACTATAAGTACCCTGAGCAGTTCAAAAGATTTGTTCTTGAGGGTTCGTCATATATTGCCGGAATTGTTCAAGACGGCTTGACGGTAATCCAAAGTTCTGTGTGGACAGCGGCCAGCGTCGCCCTGCGGAACGAAGTCTGACAACATGGGCCACCAGTTCTACCGTTTGGACGTAAGTGGTCCGAGTTGCAAGCCGGTTTGGCCGCCATCTTGTGAACCGCCTCATGAAGGGTCCTTTGTGAAATGCAAGTGTACTTGGTCATTTATTGGGCTCTCCATGATGAGCGCCCCTTGTTCGCCAGTGTCAGATAAACAATTTCGCAGAGTGGAGCCGTCATGAATAACACGACCGAATCATATGCAGACTTGGCAAGGCGTTACACCAACGGAGAATCAATACAAATCGCCGGGACTGTTTTTTGGAATGTTGTGGAAACCGCAGAGAAACCTGGTGGGCTCGCAGGGCGTGCGACATCGGGTATGAGGGCGAAGGATCTGGCATTAGGTGTTGCCCTTGGTCCTGCAGGTGTACTGTTAAGCGTTCTGTCTGATAAGAAGGAAGAGCCTGCGAAGTGCGCATGTGACCTCGGCATTCTCGCGGTTGGGAACCGCAACGTGTTCCTGATAAAGCTCGGCACCTTCAAAATGATCGGCGAATCGGCAACCGATGCGAGATTGCCGCCGGAACTAGTCGACCACACCCCGACGGCCTTAAAGGCGATGGGGGTTATTGCGTTCCGCCCTTTAAACGTTACAACCGACCTCGACACGCTTCGTGTGCACGTATTGGGCAGTCCGCCTGCAGCCTTCGATTCGGCTTTTTCCGATCATGGAAGCTGCTTGGTTGTCCGTGCGCCCGGCCGGGACATGGATGGCTCATTCGGGGCGCGTTCATTAGCATCTGCGATCAGAGGCTTCGCCGCATACCCGCTGCCGGAGGAGGTAATGGCCTCGCTTTTCGTTACGGACAGACCGTCCTTTAGCCAGCGAGCGGAAAGCGCTTTCTCAGAATCCGATTATGCCCAGTCTTTTGTCCCCGTTTACAAACGCCAGAAAAAGGAGGTGCGTCGCGCCTTTGTGCTGTCAGCGCGCGTAGGCCCTGAAGGATTGAAGGGGGTCGCGGGCATGTGTGCAAGGAGTGCCGGCAGGGGATCTGGCAACCAGGCCTTCAAGATCTTCTCTGGGATGGTCTGCTTGGCACCTTTAATGTTTCTATCCGTTATGACGCTGTATGTTTTTGCCACGGGCCAGGGCATGGGAGCCACAGCGAGCACCAGACGCGGGGGAGGTGTTTTGGACGATCTTCGGTCTTGCTGTGTTCGTTGGGTCTTCGTGCCTTGGACTCTGGTTGCTTTATAGTGTCCGGTCGGGCATGCGCGAGCGGCGGTTGGAATGCCGCCTGTTTGAGGAGGGCGGTGGCTTTTGCGGCTCTTTGGACACCTTATTAGCCCTCCTGGCCTGGGACAAGGATTGGCGAGCGCGAGTTGACTGGAACGAGATGGAAACGGCCCTTGCCTCGAACCCTCAATTTGTCCTGCAACTATGTGAGACGCTACGCAGAATGAAGAAGGAAGACCGAAAGGCATTTATCCTTTCAGCCCCGCGCGAACTGAGGGAGAAACTAATCGGAACGATGCTGGAGTTCAAGGGGGCAGTGTCGCCCACAGCAACGATTTCTTACGTAGCAATGTGGCTGCCCTGCCTGGCCTTGGGAATATATGGGGCAACGCATGGCTTTCAACAAGGAACGCCAACTATGTGGGACTGGTTTGTATTCATCTTCGGCATGATTCTTGGCTTTGGCGGAGGACTTATTGCCCTTGTGCTTCTTGGCATTCAGATTAGCGCATGGCAGGATCGTCGATGGGTCAGGACGGTAAGCCGGAATGCAGAATCAGAGGTGCAAGACGCCGAGGCTTTCCAAAAACGACTGGAAAAGGGAAGCTTTGCGAGTAAGTAAGCTCTAGAAGAGAGTGACGGAACAGTAGGCCCCCGACGGCAGACCTGCTTCGAAGAGGAGAAGTTTCGATAGGGTTGCCCCCGGAGGTGTTGGCGCGAGGTCCGGATATTTGCGTATCGAAGCACCTGTTCCATCTGTCTGCCTGCCCCGCCTAGGGCGGCACTCGGGCTCTGGCTGCCTTCTATCACGGACACCTGACGCAAGCTCTCGCATTTAACCGGAATGTGTTGATGTCGGGGCCGATGCTGATGGGACCACTTGTTCAGGGCTTCATTTCGGGGCTTAAGGGGATGAAAAGTGAAGTGTAAAGGCTGAGGGGTAAAACACAACGTCACCTATCCATTACCCTTTACCCTTCAAAGTTTACCCTTTCTTTTTGGTCCCCAGGCCCACCCCTTGTATTCCTTGCCTGATTCCAATACATTCACAGGAGGTCAGTGAACAATTTCGATAACGTTTTGAAGCGAGCTTGCGGTGAACTGCCGGGGGCCCCTGTTGCCAAATGGGCCTCAATTTTCTTTACGCTCTTTGTCCTGAACATTCAAATCTCCATTGCGGTGTGCCAGATTTTCCTGGCCGCAGCGGGCGTGCTCTATCTGATTCATCTTCTGCAAGCCCGGCCCAAGGTGGATTTTCCGGCCGTTAAGTTGCCCCTCGCAATCTTCTGTGTACTCACCGTGGTTGCAATTTTCCTGGCGACGAACCCAGCCGCCGGGTTGTTTGCGGTTAGAAAGTTCAATCTTTTTCTGATTTGGCTCCTGGCAGTGAATCTCATCGTGAGCGCGGACCATCTGCGCCGGCTCATCCTGGGATTCCTGGCAGTTTCCCTGCTGACGAGCGTGGTAGCCATCGGGCAATTCGTTGTCCAGTATCGCGATGTGCGCGCCCACCATCCTGCCGAGCTGTACCACTTACTGACCTCGACGCGCATTCATGGCTTCATGGGCCACTGGATGCACTTCGGCGGACAGCAAATGATGGTATTTGCCTTGCTTGTCGCGTTCCTGCCTCTTTCCCCCCGCCGGACTGACAAGAGCCAAGGCCCAAGCGCCTCCTCTGAAGCTGTGGCGGCGAGCTGGGATTACCGGGATTGGCCCGTCTGGTGGGTTGTGCTGGCCTTCGTCGTCGTCTCCATCATCCTGAATTTTACGCGCGGAGTGTGGCTGGGCTGTTCCCTATCGGCCGTCTATCTCGTCTATCGTTGGAGGCCCAAGGTTCTCCTGGCGCTGCCGCTTCTGCTGGCCCTGGGTTATGTGGGAGCTCCGGGCCTAATCCGGGAGAGGCTGCATCTTGCGATGCATCCCAGGAACGAACCGGCGCTTTCGATCCGCCTGGAGATGTGGCAGGTGGCGGTCAAAATGATTCGCGCTCATCCGTGGGCGGGAGTGGGACCCAATAATGTTGAGGAGGAATACGTTCTCTACCTGCCGCCGGGGAACGCCCGAAGTGGGCTACCACAACCACTTCCATGACGATTATCTGCAAATTGGGGCGGAACGCGGGCTGCCGTGCCTGGCCGCATGGGTTTGGCTGATGGCGGCATTGGGCTGGTCGATGTGGAAGTTCCGACGCCGACTCGCGAGTCAGCGGTGGGTTGCCGATGCCGCGCTGGCGGCACTGATGGCTTTCCTGGTGGAAGGGATCTTCGAGTTCAATTTTGGGACCTCTCCCGTGTTTATGGCTTTTCTCTTCGTAACTTCGACGCCATTTATCGCCGCGAAGATTGCGGATACAGGCGCCAATGCTGCGAAGCCCGTGGACACCTGGGGCCGCTAAGCCAGACTTCTTATAGCGGCCATTCAACCTATTTTTCAATGATTTGCAGTTTTCAAGATAAACTATCTCATCCATGAACCCAAAGCAGCAGATGTTGAAAAGTTCGGTGGTGGTGGCATTTTTCAACCTGCTGGGTGGGTTAAGCGGTATTTTGGTGGAGACCAGCATCGCCGCCAACCTGGGTCTATCGATAAGATCTGACACGTTTTACGTCGCTTACACGATCCCCTACATCATTACCAACTTGCTGACCGCGACGGGGCAATTCTCCCTCGTGCCGTTCTTCTCTTCGCTTGAATCCAGCAAGGACGAGAGTGAACTCTGGCACGGATTCAGTTACGTGACCAATATCATCGTCCTGGGCCTGGGAGCCATTTCGGTGATTGGCGCGCTGGCTTCACCCATCATCATTCACGGCATAGCTCCGGGATTCAGCCACCAGCAGGATGTGCTTGCGACGCAACTTTCCCGCTGGCTCTTTCTGATCATCGTTCCCTGCCGGAGTGGGTGAAATTTTGCGTTCCTTCCTTCTCAGCCGGCATTACTTCGCGATCTCCACGGCCTCGGGCTTCATTCGCAATGTGGCTTCCATTGTTGTCATCCTGGTGGGATTTCACCGCTACGGGCCCCAAAGCATCTTTCTCGGATATCTCGCCGGGTACCTGCTTGCAATTGGCGGTGCTGGGGTTTCAGATTCGTGAAGTCGTTCCGGCCGCGATACTCTTTCGTCTTGCAGGCCAGCGGCGAATCCTTCAGTCATTTGCGCGGCGCGGGAACGGCGCAATTGGGCGGAGCCATGGCTTGGCAGGGCGTCGTCATCGCCGAACGCATAATCGCCTCGTTCCTCCCCGCCGGAACGTTGACGGCTCTCAATTATGGTTTCCGCATTCTCGGAACGCTGGCGGAACTGCTGGGTGGAAGCGTGGGGACCGCCTCACTGCCTGCCCTTTCTCGCGCCGTTGCCTCTGGAGATCGCGAAGGGGAACACAAAACGTTTCGCGATACGCTGGAAATCAGCCTGATCCTGCTCACGCCCATGGCGGTCTTCTGCCTGATGCTGCCTCATAACATCATCCGTCTGGTCTTCCAGCGCGGACAATTTACTCCCGGGGCAACGGACCAGATGACCACGATTTTCTTTTACTACAGCCTAAGCCTTTTGCCCTTTGCTTTTATCCGCTTGCTGGACTTTGCCCTCTTCGCCCGGCGCGAGCCGAATGTTTATCTCCGCCTGACCCTGCTTCATTACGGCCTGGTTCTTGTTTTCGATCTCTTCTACGTCGGAGTTGTCAGGTTTGGGGCGAAAGGAATTCCCCTCGGGTTCCTAACCGGATCATTGCTGGCATCCGGATTGGCAATCCGCAGAAATCTGGGTGACCTGCATGTGACCCTGAATAGATCATTGGGCCTTTTCGCGATCAAAAATCTCCTTGGCGCATTCTCTGCCATGGTTGTCGTGGGGGCTCTGCGATTTGGGTTGCCGATGCCGAACACAGGCGCTCAGGATTTCACCTTCCTGTGCATCACGTGCGGTTTGGGCAGTGTTGCGTACTTGGTCACACTGGCGGCGCTCAATGCTCTTCCCATGGCCCAATTGGCGTTGCTCTGGTCACGTGAAAGCGTATCTTGAAGTAAATTCCACGAATGTGCAGGTGGAAGTGGTCAAGCCCACCGCGAAACGGTCCTTTCCCTTGCGCTGCAACACAACATAAACGCATGAAACGGCTCACCGACACATCTTTTTGGGAAGAAGGGTGGTGGCATCGCAAACGCCCTGAGCGTCTGCGGCTCTACCGGGATGTGGATTATGAGATGGTACTTTTACTTGAGCGGGCAGGCAGCTCGAAAACGTGCCGCGCCCTCGAGCTGGGCGGAGGCGGGTCGCGGATTCTGCCTTACCTTGGCCGCAAATTCGGCTTCCGCGTATTCGGCACCGATTTCTCCCAGAGAGGGTGCGTGCTGCTGAAGGCAAACCTCAGCCTGTTGGGGATTGACGGGGGAGTGGTGTGCGAAGATCTGTTCCACTCCTCACTGGCGCCAGATTCCTTTGACTTGGTCTACTCTTCCGGGCTCATCGAACACTTTGACGACACCGCAGCGGTGGTGGCTGAGCATCTTCGCTTGCTGAAGCCCGGAGGGAAGCTGGTTCTCGTCGTACCCAATCTTCAAGGAGTGCAAGGGCGGGTTTTCGCCAAGCTGGCTCCTTCGTTGTGGGGTGCGCACTGCGTCTTCAGTCCAAGCGACCTGGCCGAAACACTTTCCGCTCTAGGTCTGCGAGAAATTCAGAGTGGGTATCTCGGATCATTTCATCTTCATGTCGGATATGACCCCCGATGGTCTGCCTTCAGCACCTGGCCGCGCTGGCTCTGGTTTCTCGTCCATTTATTGGTAAGGGTTGGAAGTGGCCTTATTTCACTGGCGTTTCGGCTTTCCCCTTGGAAACCTCATTCTCGGCACTTTTCACCTTCATTCTTTGCCGTGGGAATCAAAGGATGAATTTCAACACCCGGCTAAAGAAGCATTATGATTCCCATTTAGGTCGGATTTGGCAAAATGGCCACGGCGCCCCCGAAATTCACAATGCCGAGAATTTTTAATGTTTTGACTCTCACCAACCTGTGGCCCACGCAGGCTGACCCGAGTTTCGGCAGCTTCGTGAAGGCGCAGATGGAATCCCTCCGGCCGCTTGGCGTCGATTTCGACGTTATCTTCGTCAATGGCCGCGAATCCAAATGGAATTATCTTCGCGGCATCTTCGAGGTGCGCCGGCAACTGCGTGCGAAGCGCTATGACTTGATTCACGCGCACTTTGGATTGTCAGGCTGGGTGGCGCGATGGCAATCGCGCGTGCCGATTGTCATCTCGTTCATGGGCGATGATGTTTTGGGCCGGCCCAAACGCAACGGGCGGAATTACACTTCGGCGGCCACTTCCTGCAAGTCTCGGGATTTGTTCTCGCCCGCCTCGCGACTCGCGTCATTGTGAAGTCCCGCCAGATGGCTGTCCGTGCTGCGAATGCCCTCCGCACATGTCATTCCCAACGGCGTTGACCTCAATCTATTCCGGCCCATGGAACAAGCGCAGGCCCGCCAGACGCTCGGTCTCGACCCCGGAAAGAAATTTGTCCTTTTTCCTTACAACCCCAAGGAAGTCCGCAAGCGCTTTGATCTGATTCGAGTCGGCCGTCTCCCTGGCGCGTAGGCAGGTGTCGGACTGGAAATCCTGATGGCGCGCGGCTGCCTCAGGAACAGATTCCGCTTTATATGAACGCCGCCGATGTTCTGGTGATGGCTTCCATGTCGGAAGGTTCACCCAACGCGGTTAAAGAAGCCATGGCGACAAACCTGCCGGTGATTACCGTCGATGTGGGCGATGCCGCCGATCTCATCGGTCCCACCGCCGGGTGCCATCTGGTGCCGCGGGAGGCAGGGGCGATGGCGGAAAAGATCGTGGAAGTTTGCCGCCGCGGCGGGCGTACCAACGGGCGCGAGTGGATCAGCAAACTTTCCATGGAGGCGGTGGCGCGGCAGATCGTGGAAGTCTACGCGGCATTGGCGGATAGGTCATTGGCGGAAATTTGGTTCGTCGCCAATCAAACCCGCCCGGAATCGAGTGCGACGCGCAGTCGTTAACTCACTCTTTAATCCGGATCGCAGTGTCGTCAACACCTTGCGCCGGCTGTGGTAAGACTGCGGCTTGGAAACGAACATGCCAACTGACCAGGAACTCATTCACGCCGCCGAGCGCCTGCACGCGCACCTGCTGAAACGCCATTATTCGCAAGGGTTGGTGCATGGCCCCGACGCCGGCGTTCGTTTCCAATCTGCGCCTCTGGAGGTTTTTCAAGGCCGCACTGGATTTTGTCCCTTGGAACGACGATTACGTTTTCATGCAGTCGCAGGGCTATTGGATATTGTCCAACTGGATGCTCCATGAGGCGACGGGAGAACCGAAGTATCGCGCGCTCGCCCTGGAAAGCACCGAAGCGACGCTCCGGTTGCAGCAGCCCGGAGGTTTCTGGCTGTACCCGCTGCCCGAGCGCAAGCATCTGATCGCCACCGTGGAAGGAGATTGGGGAGCGATTGGACTTCTCGCCACTTATGCCCGCGAGCCGCGAAAAGAATTCCTGTCAGGCGGCGGTTCGCTGGTACGATTATTTGGTGGGGACGATTGGCTTTCAAGCCCACACACCGGCAGAGGCCATTAACTACTTCGATAAGCCTCGGGGAAAAATCCCGAACAATTCCGTGGAGGCGGTGTGGCTCTTTTTGCGGCTCTGGAAGGCCACGGGTGATGCGCGCTTCCTGGAGCACGTGGATGCCATGCTGGATTTTCTGGCCAGTCACGCAGCTTCCCACCGGGGAGTTGCCCTATATTGTCGATGGCCCGTATGAGAAGGGCCGCGATCATTATCTCTGCTACCAGTACAATGCTTTTCAATTTTTGAAGCTCGCCTGGGCAGAAGCGCTTCGGCCCGATCCGCGCACGAACGCGCTTCCTTTCGGCGCTTGCTGGTTTCCTGGCCAATGGCGTTACCGAAACCGGCGCGAGTGCAACCGATTGCTCACCACGTGCAGCCGGAGACGGATTACTTCACGGCGGTTCTGGCGGCGGCACTGCGGGAGGCCAAACGGCGATTGCGGCAATCTCAATCGGCAAGCGCGAGGGAACTCGAGCGACGCTCTGCTATGCCCGCCTCCTCAAGCGGCAGCGGCAGGAGGCAGTTTTGCCTATACTGACGGGGGACTACGGCTTTTTGCGCGATGGGCGATCGTATCCACGGCCCGCAGGCGATGACGCTCTTTCATCTGCTTTACCCGGCGTGCGGAAATGGATTTGAGAGAAAAGCCGGCGGCGCGTTAAGCGAGCGCCCACGGGAGCATTTGGTTTTAAGTCACATTACTGCTTTCTATGTGCGGAATTTGCGGAGTCTACAATTTCGGAACGGGTGAGCCGGCGGATCCTCGCGCCCTGAAGCGCGCCACGGACGCGATGGCGCATCGTGGGCCCGACGACGAAGGTTTTTATGTCGACGGCTCTCTCGGATTGGGCAACCGGCGGCTAAGCATCATCGATCTGCCCGGCGGACACCAACCCCTCGCCAATGAAGACGAGTCCGTTTGGATTACCTTCAACGGCGAAATCTACAACTATCGCGACTTGCGGCCTGACCTTCTGGCGCGCGGCCACCGCTTTCGCACCAGCAGCGACACTGAAACCATCCTGCATCTTTATGAGGAGTACGGCCTCGATTGCCTTGACCATTTGCGGGGGATGTTTGCCTTCGCCATCTGGGATCGCCGGCTGAAGAGGTTGTTGCTGGCGCGTGACCGTCTGGGCGTCAAACCACTGTTCTTTCGTTTGGATGCGGGGCGGCTGGCATTTGCCTCGGAGCTGCGCACGCTTCGTGAACTCCTGCCCCATGCGCCCGAGATCGATCCGCAATCGATTTACGACTTCTTTGGATTTCGTTACATTCCCGCCCCACGAACTTTTTATCGCGGCGTGGAAAAGCTGCTGCCGGGTCACTGGCTTATCGCCGATGCCAATGGAGTGCGCAGCCAGGCTTATTGGGATATTCCTCCGGAAGAGGAGTCAGAGAAACGCGCGAGCGAGTTTGCTGCGGAAATTGCTGAGCAGCTTCGCGAGTCCGTTCGGTTGCGACTGATTGCCGATGTTCCCTTGGGGGTCTTTCTCAGCGGCGGCACGGATTCCAGCGCCGTCGTGGCCTTCATGGCGGAGCTTGGCGCCCGTCCGCTGCGGACCTACTCCGTGGGATTCGACGAAGCCGAACACAGCGAGCTGCCCTACGCGCGGGCCGTGGCCAGCCGCTATGAAACCGAGCATCACGAACTCGTCTTCACGCCGCAGCAAATGAATGACGAACTGCCGCGCCTCGTGGCATTCCGTAATGAACCGATCGCTGAACCCACGGATGTTGCGCTCTACCTAATCTCGCGCCTGGCGGCTCAGAGCGTCAAAGTCGTGCTGGCGGGTGAAGGCGGAGACGAATTGTTTGCCGGTTACCCCAAATACTCCGCAGACCGTCTGGCGGGATTGGTATCCTCGTTCCCGCAGGGAGTCACGCGCGCGCTGATTCGCTGGCTTCCCTACCGCCAGCACCGGGCCAAAACCGCTCTTGAGGCGCTTTCAATCTCCGATGAGGCGGAGCGCTCCGTCACCTGGTTTGCCTCATTTTCACGCGAGGAGCGGGAGGGCCTGTTCTCCCCGGATTTCCTCGCGCAGGTGGACCCCTCGCATCCCGCCCGCGTCTTCGCAAGCTATCTGGAAAAGGTTCGGGACCGATCGCCCCTCAAACGGATGCTCTATGCGGACCTCAAAGTTTGGCTACCCGATAATCTGCTGCTGCGTGGCGACCAGATGACCATGGCCTCATCCATTGAAGAGCGCGGACCCTTCCTCGACCACCGTCTGGTTGAGCTTGCGGCGCGAATTCCCACGCGCATGTTGACGCGCGGTTTCAAAACCAAGGTTCTGCTCAAGGAAGCACTGCGGCCCTACCTGCCGAAGGAGGTCCTCTTCCGCCGCAAAGTTGGTTTCCGGGTGCCGGTGGGTGACTGGTTCAGGAATGTCCTGCGGCCGTTGGTGAATGACTTGCTTCTTTCGCCGCAGGCTGAAGCTCACAGGTATTTCAACGTCGGGAACATGGAGAAATTTGTGCGCGAGCACTTTGACGGCGTTCGCGACAGGCAAAAGCAGCTTTGGGCCCTAGTTAATTTTGAACTCTGGTGCCGGAATGCCAGGTAAGCGGCCGGCGGTGTGCATCCTGATCGAAAACCTGACGGTTCCTTTCGACCCTCGCGTGTGGCATGCTGCCCCCAAGGGCAGCGGCTTTGACGAAAGCTACGAGACACTGGAAGGGATTGAGATTTACCACCATTGCATTTGGGAAGCTTCGAGGCCCTGCGCGACTAACTCGCGCCGCGGCCGAGCAGGACGATGGGAACTGTCTTCAGGATAATCTTCCAGTCCAGCGTCATCGACCAGTGATCGATGTATTCGAGGTCAAGTTCCATCCAGCGGCGAAAACTCAGTTTGCTCCGGCCTTCCAACGCCCAGAGGCAGGTGAGCCCGGGATGCATGCGCAGGCGGCGCCGCTGCCAGCGCTCATATTTTTCCACTTCCTCCGGAAGCGGCGGACGCGGCCCGACAAGCGACATGTCACCCATGATGATGTTAACGAGCTGGGGCAGCTCGTCCAGGCTGAACTTCCGCATGAAGCGGCCCACAGGAGTGCAACGCGGATCGTTTTCGATTTTGAAAACCGGGCCGTCCACTTCATTCAGGGCCGCCAATTCCTCGCGCAGCAGGTCCGCATCCGCCCGCATCGACCGGAACTTGTAGAGCCTGAATCGGCGCCCACCCAGCCCACAGCGGGTTTGTGAAAACAGGACCGGGCCGGGGGAGGTGAGCTTCACCAACACCGCCAGAACCAGCAGCAGCGGCGAAAGCACGATCAGTGAAATCAGCGCGAAGGTGAAATCGAACGCGCGCTTAAGCAGGAGCAACTCGTCTTCCGGCGTGGCGGAGAAGGTCAGCAGGGGTTTCGAGCCCAGCCGTTCCAGGTAGACTTTGGAAACAGACTGGGGAAAGAAGCTCAGCAGAACGCGGGTTTTGACGCCTTCTTCTTCGCAGAGCAGAAACGCCTCTTCCAGCTTCTCCAGGTCGTCTTTGGCAACTGCAAAAATCACCTCATCGATCACCTGGCGGCGCAGCAGGTCCGGCAGCTCGGGAAGCGTGACCACCGGATAGGACCGGCTGACGCCCGCGATCTGCGCCTCTGTGTCCGGATGAATCCGCACGAAGCCATAGAGGCCCATGCCGCGCGATTCATAGCTCTCCAGCATTCGCGCCATCTCGGCCACTTCCGGCCCGTCGCCAACCAGAAGAAAATAACGGAATCCTCCCACGCTACGCCGCAGGGGTCCGGCAAACCGCATTGCCAGCAGCCGGAACGTGATCATGAACAGGAAATCCAGAATGGCATAGATTCCCAGCAACAAACGGCTGACGTATTCAAGTTGCAAAGCGAATGTCGCGGCAAACAGGATCAGGGTGGCTGCAATGCAAGTGCGGAGGGGATTGGCGAGGGCTCGGCGCAAGTCCTCGACGCGTACCTCGCGGTAGAGCCCCCCGGCCACTCCCACCCCCACCCATAAGAGGACGGTGAACGGAATAAACCAGGGATAATTGGTAAGCGGATAGAAGGGCCGCGCGGTGTGAAGGTGGGTGCGAATTCCAACCGCCAGATGGAAACTCGCCAGCGCCAGCAGGACATCGACGGCTAGGAAGAGGATGCCAATGATCCGGTTGTGCCGCGCAAACATAGCTCCGAACCTCGAGTGCGTGAACCGGGATTATCTTAGCAGAAACCCGCTACCCATCGCGGCGAAGCTCAACAGGCGGCTTCCAAAGACGCCAGCCTTCGGGCCCCCAGGGTTTGATGTGCTAAACTTGCCCCCGGTTACTCTCTTCAACCCCGGGTTCATCCCCGTATGGAAATCGATTGATGTTCTGGGTCGGAAAAATCTTCATGGTAGCCGGCGCGCTTCTGATGCTGCAAAGCGCGTGGGCTCTTGTCGATGGATTTCGATTTCTCCGGTTGATCAGGAACCGGTTCCAAATGCCCCGAGGAATCGACTTGCCGCCGGCCGTCGTCCTGATTCCCTGCAAAGGGTTAGACGCAGGTTTTGAAGCCAATGTCGAAGCCTTCCTTCGGCAGGACTATCCCGATTACCAGGTGATCTTCATCGTTGCGGCGGAGGATGACGCGGCTTACCCAAAGCTGAAGGCTCGCGTCGAAGTCATCGCCGCTTCTGCCTCCGGTCCCCCGTCCCGAGCGAGGCTCGTGGTGGCCGGCATTGCCGAAGGCCGCGGAGAGAAGGTCAACAATCTTCTCCGCGGAATCGAAGCCGTCGACCCGTCCCGACGCGTGCTGGTCTTTGCCGATATCGACGCGACGCCACATGCCGGTTGGCTGAGCGCGCTGATTACCCGCCTCAACGGCCCGCAAATTACGGTCAGCACGGGTTTCCGGTGGTATCTGCCGGGAAGTGGATTTGCCTCACGCCTGCGCGCCGCATGGGATACATCCATTGCCACGATGATGGGCGAGCACGGCCCCCAGTTCGCCTGGGGCGGGTCGATGGCGATTCGCGCCGATGATTTCCGCCGATTGAAAATCGCGGAAAACTATTGGGCGAACACCGTCAGCGACGACTACGGCATGACGCGCGCCGTTCATGACGCGGGAGAGAGAATATCGTTTGAGCCACGCTGCCTGGTTGCGTCGCGGGAAGAGTCCAGCCTGGGCGAATTTCTGCGCTGGTCGACGCGGCAGATCATCATTACTCGGGTTTATGCGTCGCGCTTGTGGAAGCTGGGGCTCGCGGCGTCGATCCTCTATTGTGGTAGCTTTCTCTTGGGATTCGCTTTGGTAATCAGCCCAGGCGCCGGCCCACGGCAACGTATGGCGGTGTTTGCGACGCTGTCGGTCATTCTCATCTTGGGTGCGGCCAAAGGATACATTCGTTCCATCGTCGCGCGCGCGATGTTCGCCGCGGAACTCGGCGGAGGAGCTTTCTGCTATTGGCTCCTCTCGCCGCTGGTTCCCTGGGTCATGCTGGGGAATTTTGTGGTCGCGGGATTTACGCGCCGAATTGCATGGCGGGGGACCGAGTACGAACTGGTTTCTCACCATCAAGTTCGGGTGATTCGAAGGTCAGAAGCATGAAGGCGTACGAGTCAGTACTTGCCTCGGGGCGGGCGGGTGGCATGACGGGTGATATACCGCGCCGGTGCAGAGGAGCTCTTCTTTTTGGGAGGCTCGGCCGTTTCTCCTGCTTCGGGAGAGTTTTCCTCTGCCGGTTTCTTCTCCGTGGGAGCCGCAATCTTCGCCAAAACCTGGTCCATCAACGCCGCGCGCGGTCCGGCTTTCTTCTTCACCGGGACTTCCCCGTTCTTGAAAGGGTGTTCGCTGTGGCAGGTCTGGCAAACCACCTTCATCACGGCGGCTCCCATCATTCCTGCTACGGCGTGGTTCAGGAGCAGTTTGCAGCGGGGACAATAGTCGTCAATTTCATCACCCAACCGCGGGGGCGAAGAAGTCATGGGAGGGCCTCTGGGTCTGCGGACATCTTCAGCACCGATTCGCAGGCGCGGTCATTATAGCGCGTGCCATCCGAAAACGAAATCAAGTAAGGGCGGGGCTGGCGGGTTACTTTGGGTATTCTCCGCTTGAGGGCGGGAGCGGGCCCAATTCGACCTTTACTATTACCGCTGCTATTACCCCGCAGTCGAGCGGCTTGCATTAGCTGGCGGTCCGGTGTATCGTGCAGTACTGGGGAGATTTTTAAGTATTGCGCTGTAAGATATCAATTACACTTTAGGAAATGGGGCTTTGGCATCGCCGGACTGAATCCCCATTTGCAAAGGATTTAGCCTTTGCTTAAAGGGAAAACCATGCAAACACGAGAACGAATTGGGAGGTTATTCGGGTTCCTGCTGCTTTCGGGCCTTGCGGCATGTGCCCTCGCGGCGGAGCGGCCGTCAAGCGTCATTGGCATGGCTCTTCACGCTACCAACGCGACGGTGGAAGATAGCGCCCTCTTAGCACACGGAGTCATTTTTTCCGGGGAAGCTGTCCAGGTTCTAGAGGGCGGGTCGGCAGTCCTGAGCTTTCCGCAAAAAGGCCAAGCCGTGCTTGCCGCCTCCACTCATGCCCGTTTCACCGGCGCCAACGGAAACATCACCGCACGACTCTTTGCGGGAACTCTGATTGTCAGCCGGGAGACGAACCAGCTCTTTGTCGTAAAAACTTCTGCTTACAGTATCCGGCCACAAGGCGGCGGCAGGACCGAGTTCCTGGTCGCTTCCCTGCCCGGCGACAAGATGGTTGTGGAGGCTCAGCACGGCGCGGTTGCCATTACTCAGACCGGATCGAAAGAGATCTACACGCTTGCCCAGGGACAGCGGGCGGAGATCGGCGATTCCGCACAGGGTTTGCCGGATCAGGGAAAAAAGCCACCGAACCTGGCCATCGGCCAACTCGGCGCCTCCGAGGGGACAACGCGGGATGGCAAGCCCCTCTCCCCCGGTGATTGGGTCCTCAACGGCGACACGATTTCAACCGGGGCAAATGGCAAGGCGCTCGTTCGATTGTGGCCGGCAAACCAGGTGACTCTCCACGAAAACGCCACGGCCACCTTTACCCGCCCGGCGGAACGAGTCTGGCTGAAATTGGATCGTGGCGAAGTCATTGCCGAAAACGCCAGCGCCGACAGTGTCCTCATTCAGACCTCGAAATTTAACATCGAACCCGCCTCCGGGGCCGCCTCGATGATTTCGGTGAAGATCGAGCCGGACGGGAGCACTCTGATCGAATCCGTGGTCGGCCCGGTCACCATCACGGAAACCTCTTCCGACCGGACCTACCTGCTGGCGGCAGGACAGAAAACGCTGGTTCCCGCAAACGCATCGGGAGTTCCCGGCTTGCAACCGCAGGCAGCCGCCCCAGCCGCGACTCCAACCCCCGCGACTGGTCCCCCTCCGGCAGGGGTATCCGGCCATTCTCATCACACTTACCTGATTGTGGGTATCGCTGCAGGTGGAGGAGCCGCTGCCGCTGCCGCCGCCTTGGCAGCCAGTGGCGGTGGAAGCACTTCGCCGACTGCAAGCTCTGTCAATCCATAGCGAAAGGGCCGACGAGGGTAGAGTGGTGCTGGAAGCGTCAATCCGCCTCTCCCCGTCCCCGCATAATGCTCCTAATTGAGCTCCGCCTTGAAATTATCGGAAGGCAATCCGAATGGAGTAATGTCAATTGCTGTGACGCGCTGGACCCCAATGAATCGGGGCAAGTTGCCCGCGGCGCGAACGCCTCTGAGGGTCGCGGCCTCTCCTCCAAACTAAACCACGACCCGGGGGCAATGCCCTTTATTTGACACCCCCCGTAAATTGCAGGTATTCTGAGAGATAGGCTCGGAGTGCGGGCGTCAGCGATTCATGCTTGGAGCGCTGGGCTGGAGGACTCCGCGGGCTGCGCCATGAAATGTCTCGCGCTGGCTCGGAACTCTTTTCCTATGAATACTTTATCGAATACCCTCGAGACGCTGATCCGCCGCCCACTGAGCCTGATCCTGGCACCCATTCTTCATGCCCAGGAAGAGGCGCTGATGGGAGGACAGGCGGTCATCGAGGGAGTGATGATGCGCTCGCCGCACTCGTACGCAGTGGCAGTGCGTCAACCGAGTGGCGGGCTGGCGGTCACCCAAGCCTATCTCGACCGACCCTCGGAGAAGCATCCGTGGTCGAAGTTGCCCATCCTGCGCGGGTTGGGAGTGCTCGGTCAGGCGCTGGTGCTGGGGATGCGGGCCCTGCGTTATTCCGCCGAGCAGGCGCTTGAGGATCCGCAAGAAGCAGGCGCTGAACCCAAGAAGGGCTCGGAAATGAGCGGCTGGGTGCTTGCCGCGAACGTGGCTTTTTCCCTCGCGTTCTTCATCGTTCTCTACAAACTGGTGCCGCTTTATCTGGCGACAATCGCAGCCCACAAATACCTGCGGACTGACAGCAATCTGACGCTCAACCTGCTGGATGGATCGATTCGCATCGTATTGTTTGTGGCCTTCCTGTTGTTGATTTCGCAATGGAAGGAAATCCAGCGCGTCTTCGAGTATCACGGGGCCGAACACAAAGTGGTTTGGGCGTTTGAGAAGCGGGGTCCGATCACGGTGGAAACGGCTCGGGCCTGCACGCGCTTCCATCCCCGCTGCGGAACGAGTTTCCTTCTGGTGGTCATGGGCATTTCCATGTTGGTCTATATGTTTTTACCCTTCCACACGTTCTGGCTGCGCTTTGCGGGCCGGATTGTTCTGTTGCCGGTCATCGCGGGCGTTTCCTATGAATTCATCCGCTTCGCCGCCAAGTCCAAGGGCAGTCTCTGGAAGCTGGCTTCAATGCCGGGCCTCTGGCTCCAGCGCGTTACGACTCGCGAGCCCGATGACGGTCAACTGGAGACGGCAATCAAGGCTCTGGAAACGGCCATGGCCCTTGAAATGAATCGCGGCGGTGAGCTGGTCGTGGCTTAGACAGACGCGCAGAAGACCCGTCACGGAATTTCAGTCCCTTAGTTTTGGACTTTATGCATTACCTGGAAAAGCTTGCGGAAATCGAATCGCGGTACGAGTCACTGACGGAGAAGCTCGGTTCGCCGGAAGTGCTGGCGGATAATGCCGTCTATCAGAAAACGGCTAAATCGCGCGCCGACCTGACCGAGGTCGTGGAGAAGTTCCGCGAGTGGAAAACCCTCAGCAAGGGCGTCACCGACACCAAGGCGCTGGTGGATGAGTCGTCGTCCGATCCAGAAATGAAGGCTATGGCGCATGAGGAGTTGATGGACCTCGAAAAGCGCCTGGAAAAAGTTGAGCAGGAATTGAATATTCTGCTTCTGCCACGCGATCCCAATGATGAAAAGAACGTGGTGCTGGAAATCCGCGCTGGGACCGGCGGTGATGAAGCCTCGCTCTTCGCCCAGGATATTTTTCGCATGTACACGCGTTATGCGGAATCGCAGCGCTGGAAGGTGGAAGTGCTCTCCTCCAGCGAATCGGGAGTGGGCGGCATCAAGGAAGTCATCGCCATGGTGGAAGGCCAGAAGGTTTACAGCAAGCTGAAATATGAAAGCGGCGTCCACCGCGTGCAGCGGGTTCCGGCCACCGAGCAGCAGGGGCGCATCCACACCTCGGCCATCACCGTTGCGGTGATGCCCGAAGCGGATGAAGTTGAAATCCAGATTGATCCCAAAGATATCCGCATTGACACGTTCTGCTCGTCGGGTCCGGGCGGACAATCGGTGAACACCACCTACTCCGCCGTTCGCCTCACGCACATTCCAACCGGAACGATCGTTTCCTGCCAGGACGAAAAATCGCAGATCAAGAATCGCGCCAAGGCCCTGCGCGTGCTCCGGTCGCGGCTCTACGACATGGAACTTCAGAATCAGCAGAAGCAAATCCTGGAGGAGCGCCGCTCCATGATTGGCTCGGGCGACCGCAGCGAAAAAATCCGGACCTACAATTATCCCCAGAACCGCGTGACCGATCACCGCATCGGGCTCACTCTTCATCAACTCGACCGGATTATTGAAGGCAAGCTGGACGATATCATCGATGCCCTCATCGCCTATTATCACGCGGAGAAATTGAAGCAGCCTCCCCCGGGCGACCGCCACGGCGAAGCTTCCTCAGCTCCGGCCGGCTAAGTTTTCTGAAGGCCTTGAATCGATTTTTACCATTGGCCGATTCCGGTATCGACTTTGGTATTACTTTCTTCCAAGCGAATAACACTGCACACCGAATTTCAATCTGTGAATCCGGATTGGCATCCGCTTACAATGTTTGTCCATGCTCCTCCGCGCCACACTCCGGCAAGGGCACCAAGCGCTTCTCTCTCGTCAAGTGCCTTCTGCGCAGCTCGCCGCAGAATTGCTGCTGATGCATGTGCTGAGGTGCGATCGCACCTATCTTTATTCCCACCCGGACGACGACCTGCCCCCGCAGTCTCTGGCACGCTACACCCAGTTCATCGAAGAACGCTCCAACGGAAAACCGACCCAATACATCACCGGCCACCAGGAATTCTGGGGGCTGGATTTTGAAGTCACGCCCGACGTGCTGATCCCCCGCCCGGAGACCGAGCACGTCGTGGAGCGCGTGATCGAAATGGCCAAGCGGCAAGGGCATTCAACCGACGCTCCTTTGCGTATCGTCGATGTGGGCACAGGGTCGGGATGCATTGCGGTCGCAGTGGCGTCAGAATTCCGGCGCGCGACGCTCTTCGGCGTGGATATCTCGTCCGCCGCACTGGGCGTGGCCTCTCGCAACGCCGCGCGTCTTGGCATGACGAACCGCGTTACGTTTCTCGAAGGTAATTTGCTCAAGCCGCTGCTAGACGCCGACCCCCCGGGGAAATTTGATTTTGTGCTGTCCAATCCCCCCTACGTGGGCAAGCGGGAAGCGGGCAATGTCCAGCGCGAGGTGCGTGACTTTGAACCGGCCTTGGCCCTCGGCATCAACCTTGAACGTGCCGAGGAGATCTACGAGCGCCTCCTTCCGCAAGCGCTTCAAGCCTTAAAGCCGGGCGGTTCTGTGGTCGTGGAGATTGGCTACAATATGTGTGACCGCGTGCTCCCGCTGCTTGGACACGGGTGGAGCGATATTGAGGTCACCCGGATCTCGCGGGAATTCCCCGTGTATTGAGTGCGCGAAAATTATGAATTGTAATGGATGAGGTCTGCAACATCGGCCCCGGTTCGACTTGGCCGTTCGCTGTCGAAGGGAACCGAATTTATAATTTCTCATGCTCCGTCATATCCTGCATGTCGACATGGACGCCTTCTTCGTTTCGGTGGAGGAGCTTGAGAATCCTGCGCTGAAGGGTAAAGCCGTCGTGGTGGGAGCCGACCCCGACGGCCGGGGCGTGGTAGCAGCGGCAAGCTATGAGGCGCGCAAATTCGGCGTGCACTCCGCCATGCCGATTGGAACGGCCAAGAAGCTCTGCCCCGCATGCGATTTTTCTGCGCGGCGAACATCACAAATACGGGGAGTATTCGCGGCAGATTCACCGGATCTTCGAGGAGTTCACACCGGTCGTGGAGATGGTTTCCATTGATGAGGCTTACCTTGATTTCACCGGTTGCGAGCGCCTGCACGGTTCGGCGTTCCGCGGCGCCGACCGGCTGATTCGCACCATCAAGGAACGAACCCGGTTGAATTGCTCGATCGGGCTCTCCACCTCGCATCTCGTTTCCAAAATCTCTTCCGACCAGGCAAAGCCTCACGGCCTGCTCTACATCTTGCCGGGCTGCGAGGCCAGATTCCTCGCGCCCCTGCCCATTCGACCGCATGCCGGGCATCGGCAAAGTGACCGAGCCCGAGTTGCTCTCGCTGGGCATTGTCACCATTGGCGACTTACAACAGATGGGGTTGGAAAAGCTGCGCGCGCGATTTGGCAAATTTGGCGAGTGGCTTTACACCAAGGCGTGCGGACGCGATATCGACGCCTACCAATACGAAGAGGAGCCCAAGTCGGTAAGCCACGAGACAACATTTGATACGAACACCGACAATAAAGAAGAAGTGGAAAGAACGATTTCCTATCTCGCGCAACTTGTTGCCCGCCGCCTGCGAGACCACGGATTGTTCGCTCGCACGGTGGGGCTGAAAGTGCGCTTTGCCCCATTCAAAACTCTGACGCGGGATTTGACCCTGGATGAGCCCACGAATCTGGACTCCGTTATCTTCTCGAGTATGCTTCGTCTGCTGGCAAATGCGTGGGACGGAAAACAGAAAATCCGGTTGGTGGGAGTGCGGACCTCCAACCTGGGGCGTTCGATATTTCAGCGCAGCTTGATGGATGCCGCTCAGCACGAGAAGCTTGACAAAGTTCTGCAAGCGGCGGATAAGGTGCGTGAGAAATTCGGATTCGACGCGGTCCAACTCGCGCGGTCGGTCGAGACGGACGCCAAAGCGAAGCCGCGCAAACGGCGGCAATTTCTGGGGCGGGAATAGGGTTCCGATAATGGGCAAAATCATTCACCACCAAGACACCAAGGCACCAAGTAAAGCCAAGAACATAAACGTCAACTGAGGAGAGGCTCTACGGCTTTCTATTCCGCCTGGGTGTTTTTTGCTTGGTGTCTTGGTGCGTTGGTGGTAATCCCTTTGTACTCAAGAAATGAATCCATCATGAAAACTGCCTACCTCGACATTGAAACCAGCTATCAGGGAACCTTTACCGATCAGAAGCTGTTCAGGGATTACAAGAACCACCGGATCACGATCATCGGGATCAGGATTGTGGATGGTGAGACCGATGCTTTTGTCCAGTTGATCGGGTCCGATGTGACGCGGGCGAATCTGATGCTGATCCTTAAGGGAGTGGATCGAATCGTAACTTACAATGGGAGGTCAATTCCCGACAAGGTCAAAGGGCGCGTGGGGTTTGACTTTCCCGTCATCGCCGCGCAATTGGACGTCGTGCTAGACAAGGAGTTTGCTCATGTCGACCTCTGTCCGGAGTGCTGGTCAAAGGGACTCTGGGGCGGCCTGAAGGTTGTGGAGCAAATCCTGGGCCTCAAGCGAAAGCTCCCCGGCAGGGACGGCAAGTGGGCGGACGAAATGTGGAGGAAGTACGAAGCCACGAAGGACGAAGCCATCAAGAAGGAAGTGTTGGCCTACAACGAGGAAGACGTCATGATGCTGCGCCTTGTGGAAGAGGCTTTGGCGAAACGTTAGACGGGGAATGAGCCTCGCACCTTGAGAGGACTTCATTTCATTCTTGCGCCGACACCCCCTTTTGGAAGAAACTAACCGCAATCATGCCACGATCACGCCAGTCTCGCGAAGTCATATGCAATTTTGATTTTGAGACTCTGGCCATGGCGCAAGGCCACCAGTTCATCGCCGGTTGCGACGAAGCCGGACGCGGAGCCTTAATCGGGCCTGTTTATGCGGCTGCGGTGATTCTCGATCGCGCCGCACCGATTCCCGGCCTGAATGATTCCAAAAAGTTGACGGCTCCACAGCGGGAGACGCTGGCGGAAAAGATTCGCGCCAAGGCCATTGCGTGGCAAGTGGTGAGTGTCTGCGCCGCGGAAGTGGATGCCATCAACATTTATGAAGCCTCGCGAGTGGGAATGCTGCGGGCGCTCAAGGCGCTCGTTCCCATGCCTGATTTTATCCTCACCGACGCCATGCCTTTGCGTGAGAACGGCGTGGAATTTCCCGATTCCGCACCGATCGATCATTCATGGTGATACCCTCTCCGTCTCCATTGCCGCCGCCTCGATTCTGGCCAAGGTAGAGCGCGATGCGCACATGGCAAAATTAGCCGACGCATTTCCGCACTATGGCTTGGCGAAGAACAAAGGCTATGGAACTCCCGACCATCTGGACGCGCTCGCCCGTTTCGGACCCTGCCCCGAGCACCGCCGAACCTACCAACCCGTCAAAGACTGCCTGCTGCCGCTCTTCAACGCGGTTCGGCCGGTGTAACCCCGCGAAACTCAAAAAAACTACGATGGGAGGCCGGCACGTCAGCCCCCGAGTGGATACATGTTTGCGGGAAGGGAACGAGCCACGAGGGCCATGATTGCTTGGTGGACGGAATTCCACTGCGTAAGGAGAGAATCGGCTTACTTGGTGACCGCGTCGATTGTAATATGCGGGATAATTTTGAGCACAGCCTCGCGATTGGAGGCATTGGCGAGGATGAGTCTGGCCGTCTCTTCGGTTTCTCCGCGATGTTTATTGGCCAATTCCGGGGGTTCCAGGGACCACCCGGCCTCAAATTGCTCGCGCATCCACTGAACGTCCGCGTTGATCTTCCCCGGATCGCCGGCATCGCGGGTCAGTCTCTCCCTCATCTCCTGCATCAGCGCGGCCTCAACGCTATTGGGCGGCGGGGGCGGGGGCTCGTCTGGGGGGATTGCGGCATGATTCGCGGGCGGGTTTTGAACGTTCGGGACGCGCGTTGGAAAATTAAAGAATCCCCCTGGCGGCAGGATCGGATTTGCGGGGGAACGTGGGGGGACATTCACGTCCGGCGCTTGCGGCCCGGCCGCAGTGCGGCTGGCCATTTGATGGAGATAATCCCGAGCCGGCTGCCGGGCAACGATACTCAAACCCACCAGCGCCGCCCCGGTTATCAGAAAGAGGGTTCCGTAGACGGTGGCTTGAATGGCCGTTCCCCTGCCATTCAGGATTTTCGAGCCGTGCAAAGCGAGCAGGATGCAAGCCTCGCAGATCACCAGGGCCGGAGTGAAATAGATCACCCCCACGAATCCCCCGATGATCAGAAGGACGATAAGGATCAGCGGATGTTCGATGCTATCGAGGAGCCGCTCGCGCGCACCCTCGATGGGCGAGGCCGCAGGAGGATGGTTCTCCCGCAAGCTTGGAGTTGGTGGAGACGGCTCGGCAAGGCGCTTTTTCTTGGCCCTGTTGGCCCGGGTTGACATGGCGAAATTCTTGCACCTGCCCATCGGTTTCATCAAGCGAATTCTTGCCAGGGCGGCATCCTGCCTTGGAAAAACTCAGCTCGTGACGTTCGGTTGGCGGCCGGAGCTTTGGCTGCGGCATGAATGGGCTCCACTTCCTGTTCAGTCGGTCCGCCGCCCTTGCCCAACATGGTCGGCTGGCGCAGGGCGCAGTTTTGCGTTTCGACATGTTAGAAACATCGGCGAGAATAGACGTGAGTCGCAGAGCTTGAAACCCAGCTCTGCGCAAACCAGCCCAGCCAGTGAGATTTTGGCAAGAGCAAGTTGAATTCGCTACAATAGAAGTGTGGAATTCGAGTGGGATGCCCACAAAGCCGCCAGGAATTTGCGCAAGCACAAGGTTTCATTCACTGAAGCCTCGACGGTGTTTGGCGATTTTCTCGGTACCACCGTTGCTGACCCCGCCCACTCCGCCGACGAAGATCGCTACATCACGGTGGGGCTATCGAGTGTGGGACGCGTATTGTTGGTTGCTCATACCGAGCGGGACGACCGGATTCGAATCATCAGCGCGCGAGCCCTGACCGCAAAAGAAAAAAGAGCCTATGAAAACACCAAAGAATAAGATGAACGACGAGTTGCGCCCCGAGTATGATCTCGCCCAATTGCTCAAGGGAGGCGTGCGCGGCAAGTACGCCAAGCGCTACCACGCGGGCACCAATCTCGTGCTCCTCGAACCCGACGTCCACAAGGCCTTCCGCAGTCAGCGAGCCGTGAACGACGCCCTCCGCCTGGTGATCGAGTTGCGCAAGGTGGGAAGCTCCAAGTCAGCATAGTGCGTGCACGCCAGGGTCGGCGTTGTCAGACTGGCAATCGGGTTTGATCTATATGCATTGATAAGGCATACTTAGGCATATGAGGACAACACTGATTATTGATGAGAATCTCCTCGACCACGCTCGTCAGTTGACCGGCATCCGCCAAAAGACCGCATTGGTGCGGGCCGGGTTAGAGGCCTTGATCGCCCGCGAAGCCGCTCGGCGCTTGGCCGCACTGGGTGGCACCGAGCCCGGATTGCGCTCTGTGCCGAGGCGCCGGACCGGGGCGAAGCGATGATTCTTGTTGATACTTCCGTTTGGATCGCCCACTTCCGTTTCGGTGGTTCGAAGCTCGGCGATTTACTCAACCAAGCGTTGGTCATGGTGCATCCGTTCGTCCTGGGTGAACTGGCGTGTGGCAATTTGAAGAGCCGTGCGCGCATTCTGCTCGATCTCGAAGCGCTGCCATCGGCGGTCTCCACAACCCATGCGGAGGTTATGCGCTTGGTCGAAGTCCGAAAGCTTTGGGGCCTCGGAATCGGTTGGATCGATGCGCACCTCCTGGCTTCCGCGCTGCTTTCGAACTGCCGGTTATGGACGCTGGATGGAAAACTTGCTCGGGCAGCGGCCGCGGCGGGAGTCAATCTCTATCGCCCCGCATGACAGATATTGTCTCTCTTTCTCCGGACCCCGATGTCCACAAAGCCTTGTGCCGTAGAGGGAGCCGCCGCGGCCACGCGCCCCCTGGTTCCGCATTCACCCTGCGGCGGGCCTTGGTAGGGGAGGGCTCCGCCCTCCCGCGGGAGCCCCGAGGGCTCCCCTACCCAACATGGTCGGGCGCAGAGCGCAGCTTTGCGTTTCGGCAAGTTAGGAACATCGGCGGGAATTGACGTGAGTCGCAGAACCTGAAACCCGGCTCTGCGCCAGCCCGCCGTAAAGCGTCTCTTTACACAATACATATTGGGGTGTAGTCTTGCTGGATGAACATCCGGAACGTGGTTCATCGGGGACTGCGGCGCTTCATTCAGCGAAATGATCCTTCCGGCTTGGCTCCGGCCGTCGTGGAGAAGGTCCGCAACATTTTGACCTTCTTGCAGGAAATGGATGAAATTCAAGAACTCCGCGACGTGCCAAGTTGGAAAGCGCATCAGCTCACTGGCGGCCGAAAAGGAACCTGGAGCCTCACGGTCACCCGCAACTGGCGGATCACGTTCCGGATCGACTCGACGGAAGATGAGATTTTCGACCTTGATTATGAGGACTACCATTGAAAGGAACGTGAGCCCATGATGCGTATGGCACACCCGGCCCATCCGGGGCACTTCATCAGGATGGAGATTATCGAGCCTCTCGGTCTCTCGGTGACGAAGGCGGCTAAGGTCCTCGGCGTGACCCGGCCTGCCCTCTCGGTCCTTCTCAACGGCCGCGCCGGGCTTTCGCCTGACATGGCCCTGCGAGTGGAGAAGGCTTTTGGCGTCAGGATGGACACCTTGCTGCGGATGCAGACCGCCTTCGAGATTGCCGAGGCTCGCGACCGGGAGGCCAGCATCAAGGTTAAACGCTACGTGGGAAAGCCCCCAACGGCCCAGGTTCCTACCCGCCAGGCGACGCTATGAACCGCGTAGGAAGAAGAGGCGTCACGCGGACCTTTTTTGAGAGTCCGCGGCACACGAGGTTCACCGAACCGAAAGTCGCAGAGCGCAGTTCTGCGTTTCGGCGTGTTGGGAATATCGGCAAGAATAGACGTGAGTCGCAGAGCTTGAAACCCGCGGGGGGCACAGACATCGTTTGCTTACAACTGCTCGATAAATCCACGGGGGGCGCCACCCAGAATTCACGATTCACGCCCTTACTTCCCTTTACCGATTGCTTCGAACCATTGGCCTGCTACGGAAAAGCACTCAGTCCGGG
Source organism: uncultured Acidobacteriota bacterium (assembly GCA_963733285.1). GTDB lineage: Bacteria > Acidobacteriota > Terriglobia > UBA7540 > UBA7540 > Bog-366. Next base: position 67,565 of record CAVTDA010000077.1, on the reverse strand, counting down.
GATGACGCATCGATAAAAATCAATATCTGCGCCACCCGCGAAATCAAGTCAGGGCAACAAAATCCTTGGCATCGGGTCCGTCCGTTCCCGAGAGTTCGAGCCCGTACCATTTACAGACATACTCCGGGGGCGCACATTCCGCTTTCTGCCATCCGTCTGTTCCGACCAAGAATAGGTAATCCGTCGAATGCTCTACACCTTGCCTTTTGGAAATCTCAAACCGGTCCTCGATTATTTCTCGGATCCTCTCATTGCCTGATTGGGCCGTGGCTTCATTATGGCCGGTATAAGTGATGCCGACCTTTAATCGACACCGGACCGAAAGCAGTTTCTCGATTTCCGTTTCGAAACCGCGAGCGTTATTCTCATGTTCAATAGCAACCTCGATGGGAAACCATCGATGCGGGTTGCTCCGGGCGCAAAACACTGCGTCTAACGTCATTGGCTCCCCATTGTCGTACCGAAGGCCCAATTTCTCTGCCGTCAAGGCCAAAACCGATTGTTTGTTAAGAAGCTGTGCCCCCCATGCATCCGTTCGCTGCCAAAGCATAAATCCATTCCACTGTTTCTCCCAGATCTCTTTCCAAGTGGTCCTGCACTCCAGCTCTAACTGGTTATATGAATCTAGGAACGTCTTTTTGAAATCAGCTGCAGTTACCATGTCATCTCCCTCCATGTCGCTCCCTTGTTCATTATCTGCGCGGTCTAACGGACAGGACCCAGTACATGCAATCGGGAATTTGATAGTCCTCCGATTTCAGACCGGCTTTCATGACCATCGCCATTCCTAACAATTTGAAGAATTGCCGGTCCATTACTACGAGATGGACGGAGTAGACCTCATCATGGTGATATAAACCAAAATTGAAAAGTGAGGAACGTACTGCACCGCGGTACTTGACCTTCAATTGCTCAATTCCGGCCTTAACTTGTTCCTTCCACTCGGAGCGGTCCACGGCACGTAGCGCTATCTGCGTTAGGGTGAGGAAAGTCTCTTCATTTTCCTCAGAGATTGAGGAGCCGATGACTTCCACAGCTTTGGTTCCATCGTCTTTGCTCGTGTTCAGAGTGATACCGCCTGAGCCTGACCAGCATCCGTCTGCATATCCACCAAAGGTACAATTCAGCCCTTGCCCCCGCAGCACCAGAAGTTCCATCCGGACGCGTTTTTCAACCGTCGGAGTGAAAATTCCGGACTTGAGTGGCTTGTCATCTTGAGGGCTCCAAAAATCAGTTGTCTGAGCGGCTCTGGACATGCCAGCTCGTCCCTGGACAGTTGAGGTGAATTCTCCCTTCTGCAGTTCATGAGTTTGCTTGTTAAATCTCAAGTCCCAAGTGCAGTCCTGTTTTGTATATTTGTAGTTTGGTACGGTGAACAAGTTTCGGTTATAGCAATCCGAGCTCATGTACACCCAAGGTCCCTCAACGGCGAGTTCTTGGACCCAATTAGAACGGTCCCTGGGAAGATAGACCATAAAGTATTGCCGTGTTTCCTTTTGCTGTAACCAACAACCCCGGCTTTAAAGTACGCCGACCACGCGTAACGACCGTCGTCCACATGCGTAATAAATGGGTTCGTGGGATTCGCGGAAACGCTTTTGACGGCGGACAAGTAGCTCGGCGGCAAGCTTTTGTAATACCTGAGCCGCAGTATTCCATTGACCTTGTACCCGTTGTCGTTCCTCCATGCATCCTCAATATTCTCTGGATTGTCCAATTGCGATGCGGGAACCGTTTGCGGGTAAATGCCCAACTTGCGTGCCCATGATTGCAGCCACGCCTTTATTTCTTGGTCCTGGGCAGTGTGATCATCCTCCTCATAAAACCCTGCTCCCTCATCATGGAAGAAGATGGAATATTCCTTCCTTTGGTCCAGCGCGAATAATATCAATTCTCTTGAGCAAGCGTCACTCCCGCATTGCTGCGGTTCATTAACTGCAAGTCCACTTTCCGACTGACTCGGGGCGAGGACAAAGTCAAATTTCGTGCCCTTGTCGATCTCTTTGTGCCAGATTCTCTCGTAGACTCCGCCATATTCCCTGTAGAGCCAAATGTTTTCTGCAAGCCCAGTCTCCCTAGGATTGAACGTGCTGAAAGCCAGGTAGTTCGCTGCTTCGACCGGAGAGGCGTGCATGACAACGATGTCGATTTCTTCGCTGACCAATGAGCGCGCAGCTTCTTTGGCTTGATCCGATGAAAACGGCGTCTGTCCAGAAAGAGGCAACTGGGGGGTGAATAGGGAGCAGAATCCAACCGCAAGGATTAAGACTCCGGCAAAACTCATCGAGAGAGCTCGTTGAGTGACCATTGTAGTCTCCAATTAATTAACAAAGATCGCGGCGTATCTACAAATGCCCGGAATTGCGCGGCTCCTCAAAGTATAAACGCCGGCCAAGCGGACTTCCTGGAGGTAGTCATCCGTAGGCTCAAAATCGATTCCGCGTTCCTGGACCAGCATGGTGACTCGGTGGCTCGGCACTTGGCCCACCAGCAAGGCGAAAACCTGCACCTGGTTCATCGGCTTCTTGGCGCTCGCGGGCTCGGGCGGCTTGGCGGCGCGCAGGGCGTTAAGAAATGCCTCGCTCGCGCCTGCGGCCTTGAGGGTTTGAAAAAGTCCTCAGACGGGGCGAAATCAATCCCGCGCTGCTCGATCAGCTTGGCGCCCGAATCGTCTCCCAATCCGTCGCGCACCATGTTGCTGACCTGCTCCTGGGTAAAGGGCTTTGCCGGGCTCGTGCCCGGCGTTGTAGCGCTGACCTTGAGGTCAGCAGCGCATGCCGTAGCGGCGGCTTTACGCCGCCATGGCGAGGTAAACTCGCCGCTACGCAAGCACGTGCCGAGCTCAAGATCAGCGCTACAGTTTTCTGCTCGCCCCGGCAGGCAGGGCAATCGACCATTCCCTTCGCCAGTACTAGAAAAGTCAGCGTGGTTTTGAATCGGCATGGCCGCCTCGCCTGCTTTGCGTGGACAGAGAAAAATCAATGGGGCTGATTATATCGAAAACAGCCGAGGAGGGGAAGCGCGGCCTTTGGCCGCACCGGGGGTCGTGCCATGGGCATTCCAATCAACCTCATCGGGACAGGTCCCGGCCACGCTCGAGCACGGGCGGGATAGGTATCCATCGGGGGCAAACTGCCCGTGCCACTATCCGCCGCCGGCACCGACGACGGAAGCATGCACGCCAACGTCGACGCCTTGTAAATCTGTGCAATCTGAGCAATCTGCGGACGCGTTGCCGGGGGGCGGTCGGGCTTTGGGGGCAAGTCGAAAAGCTCATGCCGGCAAGGGATTCCGCCGATAATTCAGCGGGGCGCGCGGCGGGGGCGGGGGACGCACACTCCCTCACATCGTCTATCGACAGATTTCCATGACAAGATGAAGGTCTGTTTTTACTGATGTAGCGGCGGCGGAACTTATCCCGATCCGATCGGGATGCTGCCACAAACCCAACCGGTTCAACGAGCACTGGCGGGGTAAACCCGCCGCTACTTGTTTTTCCGCAGCCTCTTGGGCCCGACATGCGCCTTGGAGGGCTGACCCTCAGATCATCATGTGCCGACCTCCCGATAAGGATCGGGACAAGTTCCGGTCGGCGATACATCAAGAGGCCAATACCCCGAAGCACCCGAAATTGGTGATGGAGCATTTCGATCTTTTATCCCCCCGTCGGTCCCCCGAGACTTCCCCACACGCCCATCGACAGATTTCCATGACAGGATGAAGGTTTGTTTTTACTGATGTAGCGGCGGCGGAATTTATCCCGATCCGATCGGGATGCTGCCACAAACCCAACCGGTTCAACGAGCACTGGCGGGGTAAACCCGCCGCTACTTTTTTTTCCGCAGCCTCTTGGGCCCGACATGCGCCTTGGAGGGCTGACCCTCAGATCATCATGTGCCGACCTCCCGATAAGGATCGGGACAAGTTCCGGTCGGCGATACATCAATAGGACACGACCCGAAGCGCGTGAAATCGATGATTGAGCACTTCGATCTTTTATTCCCCCCTCGCCGGTCCCCCGGCACTACCCCGCATCGTCCATCGACAGATTCCCATTACAAGATGAAGGTTTATTTTGCATCGAAGCAAGCTTCGGCGCGCAAAGGCGGCAGCAAGCGGTCGCACTCCAAGGGCTTCGGCGTGGCGCGCGCGATTCAGCGGTGCGCCGAAAAATTCATGAGTGCAAGGGATCCCGCCGATAGTTCAGCGGGGCGCGCGGCCGGGGCGGGGGACGCACACTCCCTCACACCGTCTATCGGCGGGTTTGAGTGGTAGCGTGAATCAATTTTTTGCGTGGGCGATGGTGAACCTGCGAAGAGACCCCCTCACCCGTCTTGCGGGGGCTTTTGAACGCCTCCGCCGCTATCCACCCTCTGTCGCCGCGCGACCGAGGGAAATAGAGACAGACAATCCGATTCGGCCTCCTCGCCGGTTCCCCCGACATTACTTCACATCCGCGGACGAGTTGCGCGGGGGCGAGCCGATTGAATTGATCTACCAATCGATTCCAGTGGTCGACTCCAGAGTCGAGGGCGGATGATATACTGGCTGCATATCGAGGACTTTTATGGGGATGCGATGCCTTCTTTACTGATCAAAGGTGGCCGCGTTTGTCGCCGGAAGACAATCTTGACGGGGTTTTGGACGTTCGCATTGAAGACGGAGTGATTCGCGAGATCGGACCGAACCTCGCGGCAGGGGCAAATGAGACGCTCGATGCGCGCGGCAATGTGGTGGCGCCGGGCTTTGTAGATATCCACGTGCACTTTCGCGAGCCGGGGGCGAAGCTCAGAGACGCTGGCAACCGGACTCGCCGCGGCGGTTGCCGGAGGCTTTACGGCCGTCTCGACCATGCCCAACACCAAGCCGGTCATCGATCAGCCGGAATTGGTGTCCGACGCAAATCGAGAAAGCTCGACAGCTCGGGTTTGGCTCGAATTTTTCCCGTCGCCGCCGTTTCCATCGGAAGCAACGGCGAACAGCTCACCGACTTTGCCGCGCTCAAAGCTGCCGGGGCCGTGGCATTTTCCGATGACGGCCGTCCCGTGAAAACCGCTGGGATCCTGCGCCGTGCCCTGGAAATGAGCCGCGATCTTGGCGTGCCCATCAGCGAACACTGCGAAGACGCCAGCCTATCCGCCGGTGGCGTAATGAACGAGGGCCCGGTGGCGGAAAGCTGGAAGTGCATGGGATTCCGAACGCTTCCGAGGATGTCTGCGCGGCCCGCGGGATCGTGATGGCGGAGGCTACAGGGGGCCATTTGCACGTGGCGCACCTCTCCACAGCGGGCGCTCATGGACATGGTTCGGCAGGCCAAACGCCGCGGTCTGCGGGTGACCTGCGAGGTTACGCCTCACCACTTTACCCTGACCGATGAGGCCGTCCTGACGTATGGCACGAACGCCAAGATGAATCCTCCCTTGCGAAGCGCCGCGGACGTTAACGCGATTCGGACCGGAATTGCTGACGGCACCGTGGACGCCATCGCGACGGATCACGCTCCCCACGCCGCCGAATTGAAATCCAAACCACTCGATGCCGGCGCACCCTTTGGAATTATAGGGCTTAGAGACTTCTCTGGCCCTCTCGCTCACGAGAGCTTGTGCACTCGGGGCTGATCTCACTTTGGCACCTGGTTTCGCTCCTGAGCTCAAATCCAGCGCGGATTATCAACCAGCCTCTCGGGCGACTTCGCGTGGGTGGGCCGGCAGACGTTACTCTATTCGACCCCGACCTGATATGGATCTACCGGGCCGCAACAGACCGCTCGAAGAGCCATAACACTCCTTTCGACGGCCAGCCCTTTCGTGGCGCAGTCACCGCTACGTCGTCGGGGGTAAAGTTGTCTACCGGCAGGGAAGGTTTTTAGGGCAATTCGGCATGACCCTCGACGGTCGTGGATCGCAGTAGCTGGAGAGAAGAGTCAGATTCGTTTTGATCTGTACATCACGAAAAACCCTGCCAAACACCTTAAAATCGAGCGACTTGCGGAATGCCGTTCGCTGGACATTTGGTGCCATACAACCGTTCAAAACGACCGTTTAGCGCAAACTTCTTAACCTTAACTTCCGTTACACGTATCATTTGCACGCAAAGCTAGGTAGCGGGATTGTCGCTGTTTTCAGAATACGGAATCTCGTAGCACTTGGGCAGGGCTGGCGTACTCGAATCACGGGCTTAATATTTGGGGAAATGCGCAGGATATGGAACGGCTTTAGCCGCTTGTCCGATGCAGGTTCGAGAAGTTCAGGGCATTTGCAATCCAACATCTAGACTGGAATCTTGCCCTGGCCGCGCAACAAGAACGTCAACTTTCAGGGGAGAGGATAATAAGTTATGCCGAGAACCAAAGGTCAGCGGCTTTGGAAATATGTGGACCAGGCCGTTTGCTCAACGGCTACGGTCGTATTTGATTCCGTCCAATACTTCAACAAATACCGCCCAGGCAGCACCTTTATACCAAAATGGTCGGACAAGCCGCTTCTGAAATCCTGGCAGAAAACCAAGCCTCAGCTCGGCTGGCCCCGCCAGACCGACTCCCTTTGCCCCCTGTGCGTAAAGGACGCCCGCGAGAAGATCATCAATGGCGATGAGAACTGGCACTCGCTGCTCACCGAAAAGACCGGCGAAATCAAGGCCAACATCATTGAACGCGATGGCCAGATCTGGATGGTGAAGGATTGCCCCAAGCACGGCCACTTTGAAGACATGATGGCCGTCGACTCCAAGTTCCTGAACTGGATTGAGCAGAACTTCCCCGGCCGCGACATTCGCGCCCACAACGACGAGGGCCTGCACAATCACGGTTCCAGCTCCATCAAGCACGGCCGCGGATCGGTGCTCACCGTCGACCTTACCAACCGCTGCAACATGATGTGCGATCCCTGCTTCATGGACGCGAATCAGGTGGGATTTGTCCACGAATTGACCTGGGAAGACGTCAAGGAAATCCTCGACAACGCCATCAAGATCAAGCCGCGCCGCCAGATGTCCGTGCAGTTCTCCGGCGGCGAGCCCACGATGTCGCCCTACTTCTTTGACGCCATCCGCTATGCCCGCAAGCTCGGGTACAACAGCGTGCAGGCGGCCACCAACGGAATCGAATTCGCCAAGAGCAAGGAATATTGCAAGCGGCGCATTTGAAGCCGGACTGCGCTACGCCTATCTGCAATTCGACGGCATCGGCAACGACGCCAACAGCCACCGCCAGGTGGGCAACCTGTTCGACGTGAAGCTGCGCGCCATCGAGAACATGCACGAGGCGGGAATCGAAATCATCCTGGTCATCACCATCGTCAACAACGTGAACAACGATCAGGTTGGCCCCATCGTCAACTTCGCGCGCGAGAACCCCAAGAAGATCGCCTTCGTCGCCTTCCAGCCGGTTTCGTTCACCGGCCGCGATGAGGACATCACTCCGCAACGCCGCTTGCGTCAGCGCTACACACTGGCGCACCTTGCCGCCGACGTGAAGAAGCAGACCGGAATCACCGAGCCGACGCGCGACTGGTTCCCCATTTCGATGTTCAGCGCCTTTGCCGACTTCGCCGACCTCGTCAAGGGTCCGGAAGCGCAGTGGGGCATGGTGAGTTGCGGCTGCCACCCGAACTGCGGCGTGGGCACCGCGCTGATGATCAACAAGGAGACGAAGGAATGGGCCCCGGTGCCGCAATTCCTGAATGTTCCCGGCCTGGTAAAAGACATCCAGAAGATTACCGATGCGGCGCGCGGCAAGAAATTCTCCAACTTCATGCTGGGCATGGCGATTTTGAAAAACTACAAGCCCTTCAAGGCGCCCAAGAGCCTGGCCCTGATGGACCTGATCAAGAAGTTCGATAAGTCGTTTGCGCTCTCCGGCGAAAAGAAAACGCGCGAGAAGTACGGCGCCTCCGACCCCAACCGCACGCTGAAGACGCCATGAAGCGCCGCAGCGATCCCTGGAACCTGCTCTTCATCGCCGGCATGTGGTTCCAGGATCTGTTCAACTACGACTTCCGCCGCACCGAAATGTGCATCATCCCGTACGCGACGCAGCTGGGTGAAATTTCCTTCTGCGCCTACAACACCGGCATCGGCTGGCGGAACATCATCGAGAACATGTACAAGAACGCCAGCGTTTCCGAGTGGTACAAGACGCACGGCAAGCACACGATTTACGCGGCCGGCAAGAGCGTGGATCTCGATGCCACGAAGCACTCCTTGAAGGTCAATGCCGAGGACGCCGCGCGCATTCGTAACCTCTCGCACGATGTGCCGCTGACGGCAGCCGAAGAAGACAAGGCCCGCCGCAAAGCCGCTTGGGAAGCCAAACAAGCCGCCCAGGCCCGCAAGGTGTATGAGGAAATGGTCCTGAAGAAGCCCAAGTGCGACCTCGTTCAGATTGGCGCTCCTACCGCGAAAGCGGAAGAAGAGAAAGTGGCCGTCTAGGCTCGTTCTTTAACTCAAACTGAAAAAGGGCCGTCCGCAAGGACGGCCCTTTTTTTCTTGCCGTGCGCTGAGGATCCCCATATTCCGCCAACCTCCGCGATATCCGCTCGGATCTTTTCGCCTGTATTTTAATAACCAGAAAAGACTTAGATAAATGTGTTCACTTTTTTTAGATGTTCATTTATAATGAACATCGATTTTTAGTGAACAACTTTCGCCAGCATGAAGCTAGGTGTACTTATGGAACTCCGCGAAACTGATCGTGAAATTTTGGAAAAGGCCATGGCCGCATTTCAGCAGGCCACAGGAACAGATGCCCGCATAAGGGAATGGGAGCCGAAAGGCAGGACGATTTCAAATCGACGCGAGGGTGCGCTTCGAGTTCCCGCAAGACCAAAAAGACTGGTATGTAGAAGTTAAGCGAACACTGGACCCGCACACTCTCGGGATGGCCGTCGAGCAGATCAAACGCCTTCCGAAAAGAGCCCTTTTGGTAACCCGATATGTGAACCCGAACATGGCAGAGCGGCTAAGGCAGATGGATATTCCCTTTGTAGACACTTTGGGAAATGCGTACCTGAACGATCCGCCCATTTTTGTCTACATCCAGGGAAAAGCGCCGCAAAGATTCCCACGGGAAAAACCAACGCGCGCTTTTGTACCAGCGGGCCTGCGCGTGGTATTCGCCTTGCTTTGTCAGCAGAAGTTGGCGGGCGAGCCCTTTAGAAACATCGGGAAAATTGCCAACGTTGCATTGGGGACCGTGGCATGGGTTTTGGGAGATCTGGAGGCGCTTGGCCACCTCGTCGAGATGGGGAAGCGTGGTCGAAGGCTGGTGAATAAACAGCGCTTGCTGGAACGCTGGGCAGAAGCGTATCCCAACCAATTGCGGCCCAAGCTGGTCCTGGGCCGGTACGCCGCCCCCGATCCGGGATGGTGGAGGCAGACCCGCATGGGCGATTTTCGCGCCTGCTGGGGAGGTGAACCTGCCGCGGCTCTCCTGACTGGCCACCTGAAGCCGGAAGTGGCCACCGTGTACATTCGCGATCCGGCGGGAAAGTTTCTGGCGGCGAACCGGTTGCGCACCGACCCGAGAGGAGACGTTGAATTGCTCAAGGTTTTCTGGGATCCCATGTTGGATTGGACGGATCCGCAATCGCCCCTCCCTTGCTGGTTTATGCTGACTTAGTGGCAACGGGCGATCCTCGCAACCATGAAACCGCAAGGCGGATCTATGATGAGCAACTTGCTCGACTTGTCGCGGAAAATTGATCCCGTATCACAGGCACTATTTGCGGCTGTGAACGAGGCCGCCGCGTCCCTTGGATTGGAATTCTTCGTGGTGGGTGCGGCGGCGCGAGACCTGGTTCTTGAGCTGGGCCATCGGCAGCGCAGTATGCGTGCGACGCTTGATCGTGATTTCGGGGTTCGCGTTGCAAGTTGGGATGAGTTTAGTAACTTGAAGAAGCGACTCCTGTCCACGGGGCAATTCCAGGAGACCAACCAGGTACACAAGCTCCAATTCCAAGAGACACTCGAGGTTGACATCTTGCCGTTCGGCGGAATTGGCGGCGACCGCGAGGAAATTCGATGGCCGCCCGACGAGGATGTTGTGATGAGTACGGTGGGATTTGACGACGCGTTCAACGCAGCGCTGAAAGTGAGAGTGAAAGCCAATCCCCCTCTCGATATTCTCGTGGCCTCAATTCCCGGCATGGCATTGCTGAAGCTGATTTCATGGGCAGACCGCACGCACAGTCGACCGAAAGATGCCCTCGATCTGGCTTTTATCTTGGAACACTACCTCGATGCCGGGAACCATGAACGATTCTACGAAGAGCACCTGGATTTGGTGGAGGTAGTTGACTTTGACTACGTCCGTGCGGGAGCCGGGTTGTTGGGGCGTGATGTTGCGAAAATGGCCAAGCCGGAGACCTTGCGAAGAATTGGGAAAATCCTTGCTGATGCGACGGCTGAAGATGGGAACCCAAGCCTTCTCATTCGTCACATGATACAGAAAGGCAGCGGCTTTGACGATCCGGCCGGGAATCGTTATACCGATCTCTTGTCCCTCTTGCGCGCATTCGCAAAAGGGACCGAAGACAAGCATTTTTTCTGAATCTAAAGTGTAGCAATTTGCTCAAATCCAGGGCAGATAAGGGTTGCATCCACACTCGTTGCGGCGTTATATTTCAATCTCGCTCCTTGGGCTTGCACGACCGCTGTTATTAACTCCTTTCGGACCTAGAAGAGACCCATGTTTTCCACCAGGAAATCGACCTCTCCAAAACTCCCCTTTGAATCGCAGGGTATGAAACTCCATCCCTGGCTTACGGCAGGCGGATTGTGCCTGTTGATGGCGCTCTGGGCGGCTGGTTCGGCCCGAATCTCGGCCGAAGGCCAGTCCGTACCGGCCAAGCCGCATGCCAAAGTGACCTTTGCCCGCGACATCGCTCCCATCTTCTCGAAGAGCTGCAACAGTTGCCACACGGGAGAGAAGCCGGCCGGCGGATTGCGTTTGGATTCGGAAGCGGCGGCATTGAGGGGCGGCGAATCCGGCAAGGTCATCGTTCCCGGTGACAGTGAAAAGAGTTCGCTCGTGATGCGCCTCATCGGAAATGGCGAAGAAGCCCGCATGCCCATGGGCGCCGACCCGCTCGCCGCGAGCCAAATCAAATTGATTCGCGCCTGGATCGACCAAAATGCTTTTGTGGTTCCAAAAGAAACGGTCGCGGCGGCCGCCCCCGTTGCACCCGTCACGATGCACGCCGAGGAGAGTGTTACGGGGGTATTTGCCAGCCAGATCCGGCCGATTCTCGCCGCTCGCTGCTATGGTTGCCATGGGCCTGACATGCACCAGAATGGCCTGCGGCTTGACTCCCTGGCGTCCGTACTGAAGGGCAGCGACAGCGGCAAGGTCATCATCCCCGGCGAAGGCGACAAGAGCCCGCTGGTGCGCCACCTTGAGGGGCTCGAGCGCCCGCGCATGCCCGATGGCGCCCCACCGCTTTCCGCCGACGAAGTCGAGCTGATCCGCAAATGGGTGAATGACGGGGCCAAGGGTCCCGATTCCGACGCGCCGCTCGCGAGAACCGCCCCCGTCAAGCATTGGGCCTACGTCAAGCCGGTGCGGCCGGAAGTGCCGAAGGTCAGCAACCCGGCGTGGTGCCGGAACCCCATCGACAACTTCATCATGGCGCGGCTGGATAAAGAGGGACTCAAGCCCTCGCACGAAGCCTCCAAAGAGATTCTCATACGCCGCGTCTCGCTCGATTTGACCGGCCTGCCGCCGACTCCGGAAGAAGTGGACGCCTTCGCCGCCGACCACAGCCCGCAGGCCTACGACAAGGTCGTGGACCGCTTGCTTGCCTCTCCCCACTATGGCGAGCGCTGGGCCGCGCCGTGGCTCGACCTCGCGCGCTATGCCGACACGAACGGCTATGAGAAGGACCTGCGCCGCGGCATGTGGTTGTACCGCGACTGGGTGATCAACGCCCTCAATGATGACATGTCGTTCCGCGAGTTTACGATTGAGCAGATTGCCGGCGACATGCTGCCGCATCCCTCCACCGAACACTTGATTGCCAGCGGCTTCAATCGCAACGCCATGACCAACATGGAGGGCGGCGTGGATCCGGAAGAGTATTACTGGTATACGCAGGTTGACCGCGTCAACACCACCGCGACAGTCTGGCTCGGAAGCACGCTGGGTTGCGCCGAATGCCACAACCACAAGTTCGATCCGTTTACGCAGAAAGATTACTACCGCTTCCTCGCGTTCTTTGCCAACGAGTGGTATCAGGATGACAACTGGAAGGCCGGTCCCTACGCTCGCGAACCGGTGCTCGATGTGCCCTCGCCTGACCAGGCGGCGAAGAGAAAGAAACTACAGGCAGAAATTGCTGAGGTCGATTCCGTTCTCGACACGCCGACTCCGGCGCTTGCCGCCGCGCAATCCGACTGGGAGAAAAGCCTGAAAGACGCCGAGTCGAAGTGGATAATCCTTCAGCCCAGCCACATGGTTTCGGTTGGCGGCGCCACGTTGAAGCTTCAGGCCGATGGGTCGGTCCTCGCGGGCGGCAAGAATCCCGACGCGGACGCCTACGATCTCGTTGCCACCACAGACGTGACGGGAATCACTGGCGTGCGTTTGGAGGTCCTGTCCGACCCCAGCCTGCCGCACGGTGGCCCGGGTCGCGACCCCGACGGCAATTTCTTTCTAAGTGAAGTCGAGGTTGAAGCGACGCCCGCCGCGCAGACTCCCGCTCCGGCGGCCAAGCCCCAGAAAATCGTCTTCAAGGAAGCGCTTGCCGACGAATCGCAGGATTCCTATGCCATCGAGAACTTGATCAACGACAAACCCAAGCCGAAAGGCTGGAGCATCGACCAATCGGATGGGAGTTCCACCACGGTCCGCCGCGGCGTGCTGATTCCCGACAAACCCTTTGGATTTGCCGGTGGAACCCAGCTCACGATTCATCTGAAACATGACATGGCGTTTTCCAAGTGCGCCATCGGCCGCTTCCGCCTCACCGTGACCAACATGGCTGATCCCCGCGTTGTCGTGACGGTGCCGGCAAATCTGCGCCATGTGCTCGATACTTCTCCCGCGCAACGCGAGGAAAAATCCGCCGCCGATCTTGCCGCCTCGTACCGGAGCATTGCGCCTCTGCTCCAGCCCATGCGCGATAAAAAGAAGGACCTGGAAAAGAAAGATGCGGATTTGGGAATTCCCTCGACGCTGGTGATGGGCGAGAAGGCATCGTTTGAGCGGCCTTGCACGCACCTCCACATTCGCGGCTCCTTCCTCAGCGTGGGCGACCAGGTGTGCGCGGGCGTGCCGTTTAGTCTCAATCCCATGTCTGACGACCAAATGCCCAACCGCCTGGGCCTGGCCAACTGGCTGGTGTCTGACGACAATCCACTGACGGCGCGCGTTACCGTGAACCGTTACTGGGAACAGTTATTCGGCCGCGGGATTGTCGAAACCAGCGAGGACTTTGGAACGCAGGGAAGCCCTCCGACCCATCCCTTGCTGCTCGACTGGCTGGCGACGGAGTTCATGCGCGATGGCTGGAGCATGAAGAAGATTCTACGGCTTATCGTCACCTCCTCCACCTACCGGCAGGCTTCCGATTCCAGTCCGGAACTGGAGGAGAAGGACCACTACAATTACTGGTACGCGCGCGGCCCGCGTTTCCGCCTTTCGGCGGAGGCTGTCCGCGATGCCGCCCTTGCCGATGGCGGATTGCTGGCCCCCAAGGTAGGCGGACCCAGCGTTTTCCCCTACCAGCCGGAGGGGGTCTGGGATATTCCTTACAACAGCGATAAATGGGTGGAGAGCAAGGACGGCGACCAGTATCGCCGTTCTTTGTATACCTTTACGCGTCGTTCATCGCCGTACCCCAGTTGGGTTACCTTCGACGCCCCCACTCGCGAATTTTGCACGGTTCGCCGCGTTCGCACCAATACGCCGCTCCAGGCCCTCACGACGTTGAACGATCCCGCATTCTTTGTGGCGGCCCAGGCGATGGGACGAATGATTCTCGCGAAAGGCGGTGAGGACGATTCTGCGCGCGCTACTTATGGATTCCGCCGCGCCCTGACCCGCAGCCCTTCATCCGCCGAGCTTCAGCGCATTCTGAATTACTATCAGAGTGAAGCGGCGTATTTCCAAAATGACACCAAAGATGCGGCCCTGGTGGCCAAGGGCTATAACGGTCCCGCGGCGGACCTGCCCAAGGTTGCAGCGTGGACCATGGTTTCAAACGTCCTCCTCAATCTTGATGAGGCCCTGACAAAGGAATAGATCATGAGTGACAAACCAAACTTTGAACGGGAAGAAATACTCAAGGCCATTACGCGGCGGTATTTCTTCAAGCATGCCGGCATTGGGCTAGGCGCGAGCGCACTCTCACTTCTCCTTCGGCGCGACCTGTTAGGCGCGGATGCTCCCATGGCGGGGATTCACGCCGCCGAACCCAATCCCCTTGCCGCCAGGCCGCCGATGTTTCCCGCCAAGGCGAAGAGCGTCATCTACCTTTTTATGGCGGGCGCTCCCTCGCACCTGGACATGTTTGACTACAAGCCCAAGCTGCAACAGTACAATGGCCAGTTCATTCCAGCAGAATTCATGAAGGGCCAGCGGTTTGCCTTCATCAAAGGCGTCCCGCGATTGCTTGGCTCGCCCTACAAATTCACGCGCAGCGGGAAATCCGGTGCGGAAATCTCGGAAATTCTGCCCCACCTTCAGAGTATTGCCGACGACATCACGATCGTAAAATCCATCAGCACGACGCAGTTCAATCACGCGCCGGCGCAGATCTTCATGAATTGCGGATTCCAGATCATCGGGCGGCCCAGCATGGGCTCGTGGGTTACGTATGGCCTCGGCAGCGAGTGCGCCGACCTGCCCGGATTCGTCGTGCTGCTCTCCGGCGACAATCAGCCCGACGGCGGCAAGTCATGTTGGGGAAGCGGCTTCCTGCCCACGGTATATCAGGGCGTGGAATTCCGGTCGCAGGGCGAGCCGGTGCTCTTTCTCTCGAATCCCGAGGGCGTTTCGGCGGAGCAGCGGCGTGAGTCGCTGGATGCGTTGAAGGACCTCAACCAGATGAATCTGCAATCTGCGGATGATCCGGAAATTTCAACGCGGATTAACTCGTACGAAATGGCGTTCAAGATGCAGACCAGCGTTCCAGAGCTCGCGGACATCGCCAAGGAGCCGGACCACATTCACAAGATGTATGGCACGGAGCCGGGAAAGAAATCGTTCGCGAACAACTGTCTGCTAGCGCGGCGGCTGGTGGAGCGCGGCGTGCGTTTCGTACAGCTCTACCACCGCGGCTGGGACACGCACGGCACTTCTCCCACCACCGACATCGTCAATCGTCTTCCGAAATTGTGCCGGGAGATCGATCAGCCTGCTGCCGCCTTGATTTCCGACTTGAAGCAGCGCGGCTTGCTCGATTCAACTCTTGTCGTTTGGGGCGGAGAGTTCGGGCGCACGCCGATGAACGAGGGGCGGGATAATTCCAAGTTTCTGGGACGTGACCACCATCCGCGCGCCTTCACGATGTTTATGGCAGGTGGAGGCATCAAGCCCGGCATGACCTTGGGCGCGACCGATGAACTGGGTTACAACGTGGTCGAAGATCCCATCGATATCCATGACATGCACGCGACGATTTTGAATCGCATGGGAATTGATCACACCAAGCTGACCTACAAATTCCAGGGCAGGGATTTCCGGTTGACGGATATCGCCGGCAACGTGGTTCAGAAACTTCTGGCGTAGCCGGCAGTTTTAGATTTCAATTGAGGAAGGATAGGAAAAAGCAAGGCATGAGTGTGCTCAATTACTTCAAAATCATCAACCGGCGACACTGGTTTGTGTGCCACGCCTGCATGACGCAATCGAACCACGACCCGATGCAGTCCATCTTTTTTCAGGATACACCGGGGGAGGATTTTATGGGACGCATGATGTTCCCCTGCCCCCGCTGCGCCAGCACCAACACCCGGTCGTTCCAGTCGCTGCGCGATGACGGCTCGACTCAAGCCTTGTTCGGCCTGGAACAGATTGTCCGCAAGCACCCCCGCCAGGCCTTCGAAGTGAAGCCCGCCAAGATCCCCGCGGCGTCATAGGGATGCCGAAAAATTTCTAAATGCAGCGTGTTTCGTGGAGACTTGACAGCTAGAGGGGAGAAACCATGCACTGGTACTATTACGTGGCGTATTTCTTCGGGGGCGCATTCCTTGCCAATTGCCTGCCCCATCTCAGCAATGGGATTTCGGGGCGCGCCTTCCAGAGCCCTTTTGCCTCACCGCCCGGGGAAGGCCTGTCCTCCTCGACGATCAATGTGGTCTGGGGCTTCTTCAATCTTGCGGTTGGCTACCTGCTCGTCTTCCGTGTCGGCAGCTTTAATCTTCGCAGGACCCAGGACGTGATCGTGCTCGGTGTGGGCATCCTCGCGATGTCGCTCATGCTTGCCCGCGCGTTCGGACGATTCCATGGAGGCAATAAGCCGGCATAGCGCCGACTTGCTCGGCCGGAACGACCTACAACCGCTTCCGTAGAGCGGTCCCTACGGCTTCCTGGGTGGCCGGGTCGAGCTTGCCGCCGCGGCAGGTGAGATAGAACACGTCAATCGCGCGCAGGCCTTCTGTGTCAATCAGGGCGATCTCAATGTTGCATCCCTGATCGGCAAGCACCGAGCTGACGTCGTAGAGCAGTCCCGGCCGGTCCTGGGCCACCAGCTCCAGCAATGTGCTGTGAGACGAGCTTTCCATATCGAATCGCACCCGCGTAGCGACTTCGATTTTGGGCGGAGAAGCTTTTTCGGCGCGATCCCTTCCCCCCAGGAGCTTCTCCGTCTGCAGCTTTCCCTTTAAGACATCAATCAGGTTCTGCTTGAGCCGGTCGATCTCCGAGGGATTAAGTTCCAGCGTGCGGTGGATATCGACAAAGGTGAACGTGTCGAGAACCATGCCCGCGGCGTTGGAAAAGGCATCGGCCTTGACAATATTCATCCCCCACGCGGCAAGAGTTCCGGTGATGGAGGCAAATAGGTAGGGCCGGTCCGCCGTAACCACGGTGAGATCGAAATGCGAATGGCGCTGGTCGATCTCCACGGCAATCGGTTCCCGAATCAGGCGGCGGGCCATTTCAAAATGTGCGGCGATTTGGTCCGGCGAATGCGTCACGGCGTAGCGGCGCGGAAATCCCTCGAGGAAAGTGCGCAAGTCCTCCGGAGCGGTTTGAGCCCCGAGCACCGCGAGAACTTTTTCCAGCTCCTCCGCGGATTCCTCCGTGATGCGCAGCCTCTCGTCGTCCACGCTGCGCGTCAGGTGGTTGGCAGTTGCGGCGTAAAGCTGCCACAGCAGCTCGGCCTTCCACGGCGTCAGGGCTTCGGGATTCACCGAGCAGATGTCGGTATAAGTCAGCAGACAGAGCATCTTCAGGCGCTCGGTGGTGCCGACCACCTCAGCGAAGCGGCGGACGGTTTCCGGATCGAAGACATCGCGCCGCTGCGACGCCTCTGACATTTCGAGATGACTCGCCACCAGGAATTGAATAGCTTCCCAGGCGTGTTCGGGAATTTTGAGGCGCTCCTGAATCCGCTCCAGCGCCGCGAGACTTCCATCCACATGATTTTCAAATTCGGGCATTCCCTTGCCGACGTCGTGGAAGAGCAGGGTAAAGTAGAGAACCTCCGGCTGCTCGAGCTCGGAAAGGATCTCGCCAAATTTCCGCTCCCACGTATGACCGGCGCCGGAAGTTTCCTTGCGCGGCGTTTTGGATTTATCCCTCCGCAGCCGATGGAGATTCTCAATCGTCATGAAGGAGTGTTCATCCACGGTGTAGCGATGATAAAAGTCGCGCATCACGATGGAATCGATGGCTGCGAACTCGGGAAAGAGCTCCGTCAGCAGGCCCAGACGGTGCATGGTTCGCAACGCTTCGGCGGCGTGGGGTTGAATGAGGATGCGCGTAAAGTGATGCCAGATTTGCGCCGGGCGAATTCCCTGCGTGCTTGCGCTTCCGATTTCCGACCGGACCAGCTTTTCCGTTTCGCGGCTGAGGGACAATCCGTGGCGAGCCATCAGCTCGAACAGGCGCAAAATCAGAAGCGGGTCGTCGGCAAAAGCGGTGGGGCGGCGAACGAAAATGCGCCCGCGGACCACCGAGAAATCGGCGTTGGATAATCGCGAGCGCCAATCCTGATAGACGGCGTAGAGTCCTGACCGCGCGGGGGCGGCTTCGTCGATTAACTGGCTGGTCAATTGGTCGATCGTGCGCGCCTGGCGGAAGTAGATGCGCATCCAGTCCGCTGGACCGAGGTTTTCGGCATCCTTCGCTCCCACGTCGCGGTCCGCCGCCTGCGCCTGGGCGTCGTAACTCAACTGATTGTCGTCTCTTCCGTAGTAGTAGTGAAGGAAGCAGCGCGCATCGGCAAGAAAGTTGAAGGCCTTCTCCGCCGCCGCGCGGTCGCGCTCCGGCCAGAGCTGCTCCGGGGGAGTCCATTTTCCATTTTTCTCGAGTTCGTCAATGCGGGCAAGCCACCGGCAAACGTGATAATCGCGCAGGCAGCCGGGCGACTCCTTCAGATTCGGCTCCAGGTGGAAAATCGTATTGCCGTGCTTGGCATGACGCTGGTTGGTCAGCTCGACGAGATTCTGCACCAGGTCCGGGCGGTCGCGCGCCACCAGATGAGGTACGACCTGGTTTTGCAGGCGGGCAAAGAGTTCCGCGTCGCCGCCCAGCAGGCGCAGGTCGAGCAGCGAGATGTTGAACTCCAGGTTGTCACGATAAAGGCGGCCGCATTCCGCGAGCGTGTGCGTGCTGTTTCCCACGCGCATGCGGATATCCCAAAGCAGCCGTGAAATCGTGGCGATACCGTCACGGTAGAGGGGCTGAACGCTGTCGTTTTCGGTCAGGAAAAGCAGGTCAATGTCGGAATGCGGAAACAATTCCCTCCGTCCATAACCACCCAGCGCCACCACGCAGAACTGGCGCGGCGCCTCCAGATCCTTCGAGATGAATTCCTGATAGAGCCTGGTGACGACGGAATCGACAAGGGTCGAGCGGTCGCGGAGAACGGCAGCTCCTTGGCCGGACTCCTCAAATGCGGTCTGAATTTTCTGGGACTCCGCCGCGTAGTAATCGGCAAGGTCCGAAAGGACGAGGGGGCCATACTGGGATGGGGGCGGTAGGGGCATAGGCTAATCGTAAAGGGTGAAGCGTTCGGATGTGCCGCTCCGGCCGCACGGGTCAACCTTGGATGGCATTGCGACTGAGGCCCCCCGCCAAAGATATTCGGCCGCAATGCATGCAAGTCAAGGCGCCTGCATAAACTCACGGGTGCAAAGATACCCAGCGCGGCGGGTGAGCAGCCGCCACGCTTCAATTCTCACAAAGCGGGCTCGCCTCGATCCTCATTGCGGATGCGAATGGCTTCTTCCACGTCGGACACAAAAATCTTTCCATCGCCGATCTTGCCCGTCTTCGCCGCCTTCAGGATGGCTCTCACCGCGGCCTCCTTGAGGGTGTCGGAGACCACCATTTCAACTTTGATTTTGGGGAGAAGATCAACGGTATATTCACTGCCGCGGTAGACTTCCGTATGTCCCTTTTGCCTTCCGTGGCCGCGCACTTCGGAGACGGTCATGCCTTCCACCCCGACCTCCTGGAGCGCGGTCTTCACAGCCTCGAACCGTGACGGTTGCACGACGGCTTCAATTTTCTTCATGGCGAATTATCCTTTATGACGCCAGCAGACAGTCGACAGCATCCGCGATGCTTCGTCATAGCACCAGGGATCGTCCCTGTCTGCCATTTGCCGTCTACTGAATTCCCTTATACTTCGAGATTGTATCCTTCTTCTCCGTGTTGCGACAAATCCAGGCCCTGAATTTCCGCTTCCTCGCTGACTCTCAGGCCCATCGCCCAATCCACCGCCAGCAGGATGATGAAAGTTCCCACCGCGGCCAAGACCCAGGCAATGGCGACGCCCGCCAACTGGTTGAGGACCTGGGAGGGGTGGCCGTCAATCCAGCCTACAGCAGTGGATACACCCTCTGCGTTTTTAAAAATAGGATTGATGGCTCTTACGGCGAAGACTCCTGTCAAAATTGCGCCCAGAGTACCACCCGCGCCGTGAACGCCAAAAGCGTCCAATGAATCATCATAACCGAATTTCCCTTTGATTTTGGTGACCATTATGAAGCAAAAGACCCCGGCGAGCGCTCCAATCGCCAGCGAGGACATCGGACTAACGAAGCCCGATGCGGGGGTAATCGCCACCAGACCGGCGACGGCGCCGGAAATGGCTCCAAGGACGCTGGCCTTGCCATTCTTAAACCATTCCGCGGCTGCCCAACCAATCGCTGCTGCGGCCGCGCCGAAGTGAGTCGCCACAAAAGCACTGGTGGCGAGCGTGCCTGCGGAAAGCGCGCTGCCGGCGTTGAAGCCGAACCATCCCACCCAAAGCAGACAGGCGCCGATAACGCTTAGCACCACACTATGTGGCGCCAAATTCTCCTTGGGGAATCCCAAGCGCTTGCCCAGATAGAGCGCACAGACCAGCGCCGAAACGCCCGAGGTAACATGCACCACCGTCCCACCGGCAAAATCCAGGGTTGGAATCGCCCCGCCCAGTGCGGCGTTTAAGAGGCCACCCTTGCCCCAGACCATGTGCGCCATCGGAGCATAGACAATTACCGACCACAGCACCATGAAGACCAGCATCGCCTTGAATTTCATGCGCTCCGCGAACGCTCCGGTAATCAGCGCCGGCGTGATGATGGCGAACATCAATTGGTAGACCATGAAAGTCTGCTGCGGAATCGTCCCGGCATAGTCGGGGTTCGGCGCGCCGCCCACTCCGCGCAGAAACAGGTACCCAAAATTCCCGATAAAGCGGTTGCCCTCGTGGAAAACCAGACTGTACCCGAAAACCGCCCATATGACGGTAATGACGGCCATCAGAATGAAGCTTTGCATCATCGTCGCCAGCACGTTTTTCTTGCGAACCAGGCCGGCATAGAAAAGCGCCAGACCCGGGCCCGTCATCATCAGGACCAGCGCGGCGCAAACCAGCATCCAGGCGTTGTCGCCGGCGCTGCGAGCGTCCGCTACTTGCTTCTCCAAAGTCACAATTTTTGCCTGAAGATCGACGGCCTCTCCCGCCCGGTTCCCGAGCGGCGCCACGGCAAATCCCGCTGGAGCGAAAAGCGTGGCTGAGAAAATTAAGCTCGCAAGAAGTATTGCCAATCTCTTTTTCATCACATCTCCCCCAATTTATTTACTACGGAAGGATAAGCCGGCCTGACAAAGTCTCTGTCGCCAACAAACCCTCCCATATTTCTTCACAACTTCTTTGCAAATCCATTTTGATTCATGAACTTACCGAGGCGGCGAGAGATTACTCTGTTTTGAAAAAAAAGAAAAGCAGTTTCGGTTTTTGAGCGCGATTTCGGGTGCGAATCGCCTGGCGGTAAGCCGCGGTGCCGCGCAAAGGGTCCTTCCCGGCCGACTGTGCTAAACTCGCATCGATTCATATCAATATCGGGAGGCCCGCATTGGCGGCATCCATTCTCGACGGCAATCGTATTCGGGACGAAATTCAATCGGAACTCCGGCAACAGGTTAGCGAACTCGAGCAGCAAGGCATTACCCCAGGGTTGGCGGCGGTTCTGGTGGGTGAGAATCCCGCCTCGCAAATTTACGTCCGCAACAAGGTGAAGGCGTGCGAAACGCTGGGTCTCTTCAGCAAGAAAGTGGAGCTGCCGGGCACTTCCACCACGGATGACATCCTGAAATTACTCGATGACCTGAACCACGACGACGCCATCGACGGCATTCTGGTCCAGCTTCCGCTTCCTCCCCAGGTGGACTCGAAGCGTGTCCTGATGGCTGTGGACCCAGCAAAGGATGTCGATGGATTCCATCCCTTAAACGTTGGCAATCTGGTTGCGGGACGTAGGGGATTTGTCCCCGCCACGCCGGCGGGCATCATGGAAATCCTGAAGCGCTCGCGGATTCCCCTGCCCGGCGCGCGAGCGGTGGTGGTGGGCCGGAGCGACATCGTGGGCAAGCCGGTGGCCATGCTTCTGCTGCGCGAACACGCCACCGTGACCATTTGCCATTCGCGCACCCGCGATCTCCCGGCTGTGGCGCGCGAAGCGGACATCCTGGTGGCCGCCATCGGCAGGCCTGCTTTCGTTACCCGCGACTTCATCAAGCCCGGTGCAGCGGTTATCGACGTCGGCATCAACCGGCTGACGACGGAAGCCGAAGTCAGAAAGGTTTTTCGTGACCCCGCGGGGCCGCTCGCCACGCTGGCAAAACGCGGAGCGGTGCTGGTGGGCGACGTGCAGCCCGAAGACGCCCGGGAAGTTGCCGGAGCCTTCACTCCTGTGCCCGGCGGTGTTGGACCACTGACCATCGTGATGCTGATGTCGAATACCATCAAGGCGGCGCGCTGGAGGCGTGGCGCCAAAAGTCAAAATTAGAAAGAGGAAGTCGCCCTTGCCGGAAGCTAATCCCAAACCCCTGCCTGCGCAATCGCTGCCCGCCTTCGGCCTGACCGGCGGAGTCGCGAGCGGCAAGAGCACCGTCGCACGGTATTTCGAGACTCTCGGCGCATACATCGTCGATGCCGACCGCATCGGGCATGAGCAGATTGAGCCCGGCCGCCCCGCCTATCGGGAAATCGTATGCCATTTTGGAGAAAGCATTCTCGCGCTCGACGGCTCAATCGACCGGAAAAAGCTGGGGTCCATCGTGTTTGCCAACGCCAAGCAGCTTCTCGCGCTGAATGCCATCGTTGACCCCCGCATCATCGCCCGCCAGGAGGAGCTGATTCGCGAGCGCCACGCCACGGATCCGCGCGGCGTCATCATCGTCGATGCGGCGTTAATCTACGAATCCGGCATCGGCAGTAATTTGCGCAAGATTGTGGTGGCCTGGTGCCGGCCCGAACAACAAGTGGAGCGGCTCGTCGCCAAAAAGGGCATTATGGTGGAAGATGCGCAGCGGCGCATTCGCGCCCAGATGCCGGTGGAGGAAAAGCGCCGCCGCGCCGACTATGTGATCGATTGTTCAGGCACGCTGGAGACCTACCGGCAGGCGGAAGCGATTTATGCGGAATTGCGGCGAATTGTGGAGGCCTCGTAGGACAAGCAGATCAGCAGAGTTTCATCAACCTTCTTTCAACCACTCCTTACCCTCAGCAACCAAGCCATCCAGAGTCGATTGCACCTGCTGCAAATATTGCGCCTGCTGCTTTTCGTCGGCATGACGCGGCACATCAATCGGCGGAGCAATAAAGATCGCCGTGCGCGCGAACGGTTGGGAAACTCCGTCTGATCCCAGCTCTTGCGAAACACCCATGCCTTGCGCGAACGATGTGGAAGCAGCAGAATGGACGCGCCGCTGAGCCGGGCGAGCTGCACGACACCGGGTTTGGCCACGAATCGCGGACCACGCGGGCCGTCGGGCGTGACGGCAGCCTCCAGACCCTGGCGGAGCCGCGCACCATCTCAACCATAACCCGCGACGCACCCGGCTGCTCGATCCCCGTGCCGTCGGTATCCATACCGGTGAATGACGCGGGAGATGAATTCGCCGTCGAAATTCTGGCTCACCATCACCACCATGCCGCGCTTGCGCCAGTAACAGACGCCGGAAAAAATCTCGCGATGCCAGACGGTCACAATAAAACTTTGCCGCGTCGCACCGCCTCGTCGTAATGGTGCTTGCCGTAGACTTCCCAGCGCAGGCTGCGGCCAATCAGCAGCACAATCAGGTAGCCGAGCCATTCCGCCAGGATCAGTTGAATCCGCTGGCCCAGAGTGAAGGTGCGTGGAGCGGCCTTCAGGTCGAGGCGCGGGGCTTCACTCGCCTCAGGCTCCTCCGCCTCCAACGGCTCGCGAATTGTTTCGTCTTGCTTCATCCAGGAATACCCGCCCACAGCCCAGCCGCGCCAGGTCATCTGAATGAAGCTTGCCACAGGGGAGTGACGAGGGCAAGGTGCAGCAGGTCCTCGCCCGGCGCGACGTCGATCAAGCAACGACGTGCATCTTCTCTTGGGCGAATTTCAGGAAATCCGGGAAGTGGTTCGGTTCGAGGTGCGTTTTAGGAATATCCACCTCAAAAAATACGCAATCCCCGCGGCCACCAGGATTCGATAATAGAGATACCTATCCTTTCGCCAAGCGAAAATGGAGCCGTCCAAGGCCAAAATCCAAAGATGCAATTCTCCCAGGAAAGCCTGGGGCCAGCGCGGGGTGAGTCCCCCGGAGGGCAGACGCGGGGAGAGCGACGGCCACAACTTCGGGACCGCGGCCAGAAAGGCCCGATAGGAATCGCCCTGACTCGCCGTCAGCGCGGCTTCCTCGCGTCCAATCAGGCGCAAAATGATCAGAAGATTTCCCAGAAGCAGGACCACGGCTCCGGTACGGCTGAACAGCAGGGCAAAACCCGAAGCTTGAATCATATTGCCGAGGTAGAGCGGGTTGCGAACATGGCGGTAGGGCCCGTCGGCAACGAGACGATCGGAATGCACCCTGGTATCGAAGACCACCTCGGCGCGCAGATAGGCGTTGGCCCAGGTGCGAATCCCAGCGGCGGCGGCCACCAGCACCGCCGACAGGATCAACAGGCCTTGAACGACATGCCGCGCCGCCAGGGATTTTAGGCCGCCTCCTACAACGATCCCGTGCGCCAGCGCATCGGCCACGCTCATGCGGTCGAATCGGTAGCACATGAATGCCGCGAGATAAGTCACGATAATGAACCAGAAGCGGTGGCGGAACTCAAATTCATTGGCGTGCATATCGAACTCCTCAAGCGGAGGGGAGATTATAGTCGCAGATCGGTGGCGCCGTCTGGAATTCACCTCCGAATTTGCCGAACGCTTTTCTCATCGCCCGCGATTGATTCCAATTTGAAGTGCCGTCATAATAACCGCCGGGCATCTGCAATTTCTTCCGTCATTGACCGGCATGGCAGGCTTTTTCGCCGCGGCCGCGCGGCTTATTTTCTATTTGCGACTTTGCGCTTTCTCTGGGACCATGCTGGGTTCGTTGGGTTCACGGAAAGCGGAAGCGTTAGCCTCCTTTTGTTGCGGAACCTGCTCGTGCCGGAAGAGTTTCCGGAATGGGAAGGAGTGAGGACAATGATCAGCACTGGGACCACAGTGTGTCAGGTTGGGTTCTTGATCAACGGCGCCTGGGAAAAGCCGCAGGGGCGCGCCTCTCTGCCCGTCACCAATCCCGCCACCGGCGCGGTTCTGGCCGAAGCGCCCGTCGCCACGCCGGAGGACGTTGACCGCGCCGTCCGCACCGCCCACGAGGCGTTCTTGAAATGGCGCGACGTTCCCGTGGTGGACCGCGTCCAGGCGCTCTATCGGTTCAAGACTCTGATGGAGGAGCACGCGGCGGAAGTGGCGGCCATCCTCACCAGCGAGAACGGCAAGACCGCGGACGACGCGCGGATGGAAGTGCGCCGCGGAATTCAGATGATCGAAGTCGCCTGCGGCATGCCCAGCCTGATGATGGGCGATTCGCTGAACGATGTGGCGCGCGAGATCGATTGCAAAACCATCCGTCAGCCGATTGGGGTCTGCGTCGGAATCACCCCATTCAACTTTCCGGCTATGGTGCCGATGTGGATGTACCCCTTCGCAATTGCCTGTGGCAACACGTTTGTCCTAAAGCCTTCGGAAAAAGTTCCGCTGACGCCGACGCGCATCATCGAGTTGCTGACGGATGCCGGGCTTCCGGCGGGCGTCCTGAATCTGAT
Organism: uncultured Acidobacteriota bacterium; assembly: GCA_963733285.1. Lineage (GTDB taxonomy): Bacteria > Acidobacteriota > Terriglobia > UBA7540 > UBA7540 > Bog-366. Next base: position 41,830 of record CAVTDA010000077.1, on the reverse strand, counting down.
TCACGGCGGCAAGGAGACCGTGAGCGCGCTGCTGCATCACCCGCTGGTGAAGGCAGTTTCGTTCGTGGGCTCGACTCCAGTGGCCAAATACATCTACACGACCTCGGCGGCGCAGGGTAAGAGAGTCCAGTCGCTGGGCGGAGCGAAGAATCATCTGGTCGTCATGCCGGACGCCGATATGCCCAAGACCGTGGAGGCGATCATCGGCTCGGCATTTGGCGCGGCGGGCGAGCGCTGTCTTGCCGGGAGCGTTCTGGTGCCGGTGGGTGACGCGGCGGGGCCGCTGCTCGAACTTCTGACCCAACGCACGGAAGCCATGGTGGTCGGCGACGGTTCGCAGGCGGGAACCGCAATGGGACCGCTGGTGACCTCGGAGCACTGCCAGCGGGTAAAGGGGTATGTCGAGAAGGGAATCGCCGAGGGCGCCAAGCCGCTCGTCGACGGCCGCCGCTACAAATCCACATCGGGCGGGTTCTTTCTGGGGCCAACGATTTTCGACAGCGTCACGCCCGAGATGTCCATCGCCCAGGACGAGATTTTCGGGCCGGTGCTCTCCGTGATTCGCGTCGGAACGCTGGACGATGCCATCAAACTGGTGAACCGATCGCCCTTCGGCAACGCCACGTCCATCTTCACGAGCAACGGCAAGGCCGCGCGCGAGTATTCCTCCCGCGTCGAGGCCGGGATGGTGGGCATTAACATTGGTGTCGCCGCCCCGATGGCGTTCTTCCCCTTTGCCGGCTGGAAGAACTCCTTTTTCGGCGACCTGCACGCCCACGGCAAGGACGCGATTGCCTTCTATACCGAACAGAAAGTCATCATGAGCCGGTGGTTCTAGGGATTTTTGATTTTGGATTGGCGATTTTGGATTGGTGACGGCAGTTCATGAGGGATGCTGTGACCGCTTTCTCTCGTAGTCTTTATGCTCATTCCGCAAGCGTCATCTCAATAATCGTATCGAGGGAATCGCGCTGGGCCATGGGCACGGAGATTTCGATTCCTGTCGCCGTTTGCTTCCATTGCACGTCTCCACCCTTCAGCAGATGCGCTGACCTTACAACGTGATTTAATGCCGGCAATCGCAGAGTATCTCCCGGCCACGCGAGGACATGCACATAAACTTTTCCGGCGCGCTGAGTGCTGGCACCCCAAAGCCCCGGCTCATACGGGCCCCCGCGCGTTCCGTAGATGCTCTCCCCATGGGCTTTCAGCCATCCACCGATTTTCAGCAGAGTATCCTTTTGCCGCTGCTCGAACCGCCCGTCCATCATGGGCGTGACGTTGAGATTGAAATTGCCGCCCCCGCCCACCGTCAGCACCAGATAACGAATGCAATCGTCCGCCGATTTGTATTTGTCGTTGGGCTTCCAACTCCACTGATCGCCCAGGGTGATCCACGCTTCCCAGGGGTAGGGAGCAGGGCCGCCAATGTACTCCTCGCGCTCCAGATAATCGCCCGCGTAGGTCTGCGACTGCCAGAATTTTGCGGGATAAAAGCTCCAAAGCGAGCCATCGTAGGCAACCATGCGGGCGTCTTCCCATCCCGTTTTGGCATCCACGCGATTGTTGATCAGCAGGGTGCTCTTGAGGCCATGAAGGTACCGGTACAAATCACTCCCGCGCTCATGCGTCCAGCTTGGGTCCCAGTCGGCATCAAACACCAGAATCTCAACACCGTACTCCTGCACCAACTCCTTAAGCTCAGCCTTCATGAAGCCGACGTAGCGGTTGAATTCCGGTTTGCGGTCCAGTTTGAAGCCCGGACCGCCGTGCGGTGGAGTCCACGGCGACTCCGTGTTTCCAACGTAGTCGTACTGGTAGAAGTCCTCAATGGAGTAGTAAACCCCAAAGATGATGCCTTGATGGCGGCATTCATCGGAGATCTCCCGCAGCCAGTCCCGGTGGAAGGCGCTATTCACGATGTTGTAGTCCGTTTGCTTCGGTGCCCCACATTGCGAAACCGTCGACGTGCTTGCTGACCAGTGTGACATAGCGGAATCCCGAGTCCTTGAACAACTGGGCCCACTCCCGGGCGTTGAAAAGCGTAGGATTGAAATCCTTATAGAGCGAGTCGTAGTCCTGCGCCGGCACCTGCACGCCTCGCGACAATCCAATCTCGGTTCCACGCAAGGCGACGGGCCCCCAGTGTACGGTCAGACCGACTTTTGCATCCTGCCATTTCGCCAGGGCCGCAGGGTCGGTTTCCAGTGTTGGATTCAGATTGCCGCCGCCCCTTTGAGCAGCGATGGCGGGCGTACACGCAAGAAGCAATGCCATCATGAATGAAGAAGTATTAGAGCTTGCTCGATATTTGCTCATATCGCCTCACGATTTGAAATTCGTCCCGGTCGCGTGCCTACCTGTCTCGGGTCTGCTTTGACTTGTCAAACGCCAGGATTGCCCGCGGGCCAAACAGGGTGTTGCCAGCTTCCGACCGTACGAGTCAGGCAACCGCGCGACGGGGCCCTCATTCCGTCCGAGATTGGCGTGAGTATACTCCCCGGCGGCTACTGCCACCTGATTTCATTGTGCAGCGAGGCAGCGTTTGGTCGGTTTTCATCACTTTCCTTGAGGCGCACCGTCGGTGGGGACCAACCGCCCTTGATTCAAACGGTTGTAGGCCCGGAACTATCCAAAATCCCGATGGATGTGCTAGGTTAATAGAGAAGGCCTAATAATAATGAAGAAGCTTGTCCTGGCGCTTTCGATTCTGGTGTTGTTGTGTGGCTGCGGGAACCGCCCCCCATCTCCGCTGATTGAGGTGACGGTGAATCCGCAAACGCCCTCCAACATCGATATGGGCCAGACGCTTAATTTCTCGGCGCGTCTGGTTACCAACGATCCCAAAGTTGTCCTGGGAGGCGTGACCTGGACCGTCACGGGTGCGGGATGCGCGGGCAAGGCTTGTGGAACCATTTCCAGTGTCACCGCGACAACGGCAACTTATGTTGCCCCCGCCACGGTTTCTGCCCCCTTAAATGTCGTCGTCACTGCAACCTCAATCAACCAGCCGCTGCAAACGGCCTCTTCCACCTTCAACGTCGATCCGCCGCCGGTCATCACCACCACCGACCTTCCCCCGCGACACCCACTTATATTTACCACACGGCTTTTTCCGCTTCAGGCGGGGTGCAGCCTTTAACTTGGTCGGTAGTCAGCGGAACATTACCCAACGGAATGTCCATGAACAGCGCCGGCGTTCTGTTTGGAACCCCGACAGCCGGCAGCACAACCACCATTACCGTCCAGGCAACAGACTCTTCCGGCTCGCCCAATGGGCAGCTTTCAACCCGGCACACGTTTAGCTTCACCGTCGTGGGAGTTCTCAGCCTGGACGTCGGCGCGCTGCCTGATGGCAAAGTGGGGACGGCCTACAGCACTCAGCTTTCCGCCATTGGTGGAGTTCCTCCCTATGCCTGGAACCTCTATCTCGGCACTCTTCCCTCCGGATTGGTTCTTCAGAAATCGGGAGTAATATCCGGAACCCCGACCGTGGTCGGCCCCGACTCCTTTCAATTGCAGGTGATTGACTCCAGCCCCATTCCGCAGACCTTTATCAGCGCAAATTACACTCTTACCATCGATCCCTCGGGGCCGCTCGTGATCCGGACCACGGGATTGATGGATGGAACCGTGGATCAACCCTACCAGGCGCAACTCGTTGCGTCCGGCGGGACACCGCCCCTGGTCTGGACCCAAACCGGCGGGGCATTGCCCTCGGGGTTGGCTCTAAACCCCGCCACCGGCGCGATTACCGGCACCATCACGGCCGCGCCTGGAACTTATCCCATCACCGTGCAAGTGGCCGACAGCAGTCCGACCCAGCAGTCCGCCACCCAGAATTTGAGCATCACGGTGAACGCCGCGGTGACGGCTTGCACGAGTTCGGGCAACGATTCGGTCCTGGTGGGGCAGTATGCATTCAATCTGAGCGGATTCAATTCCGCCGGCTACCTGGCTGTCGTGGGCTCCTTCACTGCTGACGGCTCCGGCAACATCACGGCGGGTGAAGCGGACACCAACGGTGTGCTGGGTCCTCAAACTGCCAGCCTGATCACCAGCGCCAGCTCCTATTCCGTGGGTCCGGATAATCGCGGGTGCGCCACATTCGCAACGCCTTTTGGAAACTTCTATACGCGGTTTGCGTTGGGAAGCGTTTCCAACGGCGTTTCCACAGCGGGCCGCATCATCGAGTTTGAATCCGCAGGTTCCAGCGCCTACATTTCTTCCGGACTTCTACTCCAGCAAAACCCCATGGCCTTCATCACCGGCCTGAATGGAAGTTATGACCTTCAGACGTCCGGCTTTGATCCCGCCGCCCCCGGTCGCTTCGCTTGTGTGGGAATCATAGCCGGCGCGAAGAACAAGTTCACCTCGCTGGAAGAGGATTGCAACGACAACGGCACAGTGACGAACTACGTCAACACCAGCACCATTACCAATACGCAGGTGAACACCTATTCTGCCGCCGACTCGAACGGGCGCGGCACCGGCATTTTCGCCGTGGGGCAGGGCACTTCCGGATTCACTTTTTACTGGGTATCCCTGACACAGCTCCTGGTTGTGAATTCGGATCCCGGGCCTTATTACGCCGGAATCTGGCAGCAGCCGGTTATACCCCAGGGCAGCAGGGGGTTTCTGCAAATTCACCTTCAGGGGAGCCTTGCCAGCTATTCCAGTGGCCTGGCCCAATCCCAGGCGGCGGGCAATGTCTTGCTGGCCACGCAAAACTCCGATGGCGCCAGCACCATAACTTCCAATCTCTATCTGAACTCCGGCGGTGTCTGGTCGAATTCCGCAAACACCTGCACCTATACGGTCGTATTGAATGGGCGCGTAACTTTGGCGGGCAACAATTGCGGAGCGAACCCGCCCGTGCTCTATTTGAACAGCCTCAATAATGCCTCGGTTCTGGGCACGGACTCCACGGTTCAACTGGGCTCGCTTGAACCTCTGGCTTCAAATCTCAATAACAGTGCGATTGCCGGAGTCTATTTCAGCGGAACCTCGGAAATCGTCAATCAGCAGGCGCAGGCCGAGGTGGGAATCCTCACCCTTGCCGGCAATGGAGTCCTGACCAGTACCACCGACGTCGCTTCCACGCTTACTCAGAGCGCAGGGGTTTCAAGCTCCGACACCATCGTTCTAAACGCCGACGGCACGTTCAGCACCGGCGCTTCCGCCGGAACGACCGTGGGAATCGCTGTCAATGCCAATAAGTTTGTCATTACCGCAACTCCGACCCTGACCTTTCCAACCTTGGAAATCGGCCAGCGCTAATAAGACTTTTCCGCCTGAATCCTCTTCGTTCAATTTCCTGACCTTTCTTACTCGTTCCCCTTAATTCCTCTCATCTCCATCCCATCATCCGCCGATAGAGAACATGAGGGATTCCTAATGGACGCCTGAATCCCTATTGAGCACCCAAGCTCTTGGAAGCTTTCGGTCTCTTCTGAGAATTCGTCTTGGTCAACTCTCGCAGCAGGAAGCGATGGCGCGGTGAGAAAAGTTCTGCTCGTGGTTTACGTTTCGCTACTGACCATGGCCTGTGGTGGCGGCGGCGGTGGATCCAATCCTCCCTCCAGCCCGCCCGTGATCAGCGTCACGATTTCGCCGTCGGCCACGACCATTATCGATGCGGGACAGACGGTGAAATTCACCGCAATCGTGCTAAATGATTCGGACGCAAAAGGGGTTTCCTGGAGTTGCTCCGACCCGGGGGCTTCCGGGACGCCCTGCGGAACGTTTACCGCAGTCACCATCACGAGCGCGACTTACAACGCCCCCGCATTGGTTGCCGCCAATGCCAGTTTCACGGTCACGGCCACGTCCCTCGCGGATGGCACCAAGGCCCGGTCGGCGACGGTCGGGGTTTCTCCTGCGTTGCAATTAACCACGACGTCCCTTGCCGGTGCGACGGTGAATTCCGCCTACAGCGCCACCTTGCAGGCTTCGGGAGGTGTAGAGCCGCTCACCTGGAGTTTGTCCAGCGGTTCGCTCCCCAACGGCCTCACGTTGCAACCAAACTCAGGGGTCCTCTCCGGGACTCCCACGGCCGCCGGTAGCTTCACTTTCACCGCAGCAGTAAAGGACTCGAGCGCAACGCCCATGACCCAAACACGGTCGTTAAACTTGCAGGTGATATCCGCCCTCGCGCTCACCATCACCACAAGCCAACTCACGAATGCCTCGCCCAACACAAACTACACGGCCACGCTGCATGCGACCGGCGGAGTGCCACCAATGACCTGGAGCTTGGCGAGCGGAGCCCTGCCAACTGGCGTTGTCCTAGGCAGTGCCGGAGTGATTTCGGGCGACCCCACGATTTCAGGCGATTTCACCTTCGTCGTGCAAGTCTCCGATTCCGACTCGACGCAGCCAGGCGGACCGTCCACCGCGCAAGCGCAGCTCACTCTCACGGTTGTAACCCCGATCGAAATTGGCACGACAGTTCTGCCCTTTGGAAATCAGGGAGTTGCTTATCTCGCGCCAATCGCGGCGAGCGGGGGGACGGCGCCCTACACGTGGAAGGTCATCGTGGGGTCGCTTGGACCCGATATGGCACTTGCAGACGGCCTCAGGAACCATTTCCGGGGACCCCCAGGCCGCGGGGACCTATTCCTTCACGCTTCAGGTGACCGATTCCAGCCCGACGCCCCAAACCGCCACGCAAGCCTATTCGCTGGTCATTGGTCCCGCCGGACCTCTAATGATAACCACCAACGCGCTGCTCGACGGCACGGTTGACGCCCCGTACCAAGCCATGATTGCGGTAACGGGAGGGGCGCCTCCCTACCACTGGAGCATCGAGAGCGGCGCTTTACCCTCCAGCACCACACTGAGCGCATCGACCGGCGCCATTACCGGAACTCCCTCATTAACAGGGACTTACACCTTCACGGTCGAGGTGGTGGATTCCAGCCCGACGCCCCAATCCCAAACCCAAGCCCTGAGCCTCGCGGTCAATAACAGTGCCGAGGCTTGTCCGAGTTCGGGGAACAACTCCGCGCTGAACGGCCCTTACGCCTTTAGTTTGAGTGGCTTCAATAACATAGGTTTCATTACCGTAGTCGGGTCCTTCACCGCCGATGGGACAGGCAGGGTTACCGGCGGCGAAGCGGACGCGAGCGGGGTCCTCGGCGCCCAGCACGGCATGATCTCAGCCTCGGCCAGCTCGTATTCGGTGGGGTCCAACAATCTTGGATGTGCAACAATTACAACGACTTTCGGAAGCTTTGTGACCCATTTTGTTCTGGGGTCGTTCTCGTCCAATGCGGCCACGACGGGCACGGTCATCGAATGGGACACCCCCAGTTCCAGCGCCTACGTTGCCACGGGCAAACTTCTGCGCCAGGACACCGCCAGTTTTGCCGCCGGACCGAGCGGGGGTTACATTTTCCGCACCGTCGGGTGGGACCCCGGCGACCGAGGTGGGCGCGAAGTCTGCGTAGGCTTGCTCACCATTGAAAGCAATACATTTAGCGCCATGGAGGAGGATTGCAACGATGCCTCGAACATCGTCAGCACGGCGATTCCAGACGTTGCCGGGACGGTGAGCGCTCTGGACGCAAACGGCCGGGGCACGGGAATCGCCCCATTGGGGACGGCGAACGCGAACGTGGTCTTTTATGCCGTGTCCAGCTCGGAGCTGCTGATGGTGACGGCCGACCCCGCTCCCTTTGCCAGCGGAGAATGGGTGCAGCAGTCCCCGCCGGCGGGAGGGACAGGTTTCGCCCAGAATTCGCTGAAGGGCAACATGGTCTTCTACCTCAACGGACTGAGCCTGGGGGGGACGGCTTCCGCAGTTTCGGTTGAAACCGGGGTCGCGGACGGCACGAGCGCGCTCTCGCTCACTTTCTACGAGGACCGCGCCGGTACGATGCAGAGTTCGGCCACGCTGACCTGCGCTTACTCGGTTGAGCCCAGCGGGCGCGTCTATCTCGACAGCAGCTCGGACGGGTGTGGAGGGAACGCCCCGGTCCTTTATCTGAGCGCCGTGAATACCGGCTTCCTTATGTCCGCCGCTCCCGGCGTCGATACCGGAGCCTTTGAGCCGCAGACCGCAGGGCCTTTCACCGCCACGTCGCTCCAGGGAAACTTTACCGGGGGCACGATCGAGATTGTGAATCAGAACGCCCAGGCCGAACTTGAACCCGTTGCCCCCAACGGCGGTGGGAGCATCGCCGGCATCACGGAGATCAGTTCCACGCGGGTCCAGGCCGACGCCTCCGCCTTTCCCGCCTCCGCCTATTTTGTCAACGCGAATGGAACCATTTCCCTTGGCACGCCGGGAAGCGCCGTGGATGGGATTATCATTTCACCCACAAAATTTGTCCTGTTCAGCCCCTCGACGGTTGCAACTTCGCTGCCCACGCTGTTGGTGATGCAGCAATAGGCTGCGGGAAATCTCGGGTGCGCAACGTAGCGGCGGCTTTATGCCGCCACAAACCTAATCGCTTCAACGAAGCAATGGCGGGGTGAACCCGCCGCTACATTTTTCCCCGAGCCTCTCATGGCCCGTGCAAAATTCATTCATTTTCGCGCCAACTTCTGTCGATAGACGATGCGGGGTAGTGTCGGGCGACCGGCGAGAGGGCAATAGAAATTTCGCCGCTGAGTGGTGATTTCGTTTGATGAAACAGCGGCGGACGCTCGCCGCCAATGTGCCATGGCCATCCCGATCAACGTCATCGGGAAAGGTCCTGGCCATGCTCGGGCACGGGCAGGATGCCCGTGGTGCGGGAATTGGTTGTTGCGGCTCTGGTCAAGCGGACGTCTTACCATGAGGCGGATGCGACGCTTCTCTTCATGGACCAGATGGGTTGAGTTGATCTTGCGATAAGTCCCTTAAGGAGATGACAGACTTCAGAGCGCCGAATCTGCACCAGCCATCTGGCCGAAATTGCAGTGAGTCCATCTTCGAGCCAATGTTTACTTTGGAATATTTGACATTCATCGAAATGTTCGTATAGTATAGAGCGAACAAATAGCGAAATATGGTGACAAGCATGGACACTTCTCCGGGTGACTCTGGCTCGAACGCTATTGAAACGGACCTGGTTGAGTCCGTTCCGCACATCAAGCAAGTTTCACGGATAAAGCACAGGATACTCCAGCACTACTTGCCCGTTTGGTTGCGAATCCTTGGCTCTGCTAATCGGCGACTTCGGTATTTCGACTGCTACGCTGGTCAAGGAAAGTATGAGTTCGGTGGGCATCTTGAAGACGGCTCCCCTCTTATTGCGGTGAAGACAGCCAAGAGGTTCGTTACAGAAAAGGCAAGTCGACTGATGACCGTGACGCTGATTGAAAAGGACGAGAAGCAGAGCGAAATTCTTCGTGCTCACTTGAAAGCACTTGAACCGTACCCGACGCAGATGGATGTCCAAGTCATTTCCGAGGACAGCAATACGTTTGTCCAAGACCTCCTCGGCAAAGCGACAAACAGTGATCCTTCATTCTTCATGATTGATCCCTACGGCCATCCTATGTCGATTCCCCGCATTAATCAGATTTTGATGAGGCAACGAACGGAAACTTTAATCACTCTGATGTGGTATCAGATCAACCGTGACTTGGCGAACCCGCTGGTACACGACCAACTGAATAAACTCTTCGGTGACACTTCATGGCGCGACCAACCATTTATGAAGGACAGCGGGTTTCGTCGCGAGCAGGGATTTCTATCTTTTTTTCGTGACCGGTTGAAGGCCAAATTCGCCCTTCCTTTCCGAATCTGCTTTGACAACGAGGACAAAGTACACGGGCGGCGCACGAAGTACTATTTGCTCCATGCAAGCAATCACCCAAAGGCAATTTTATTAATGAAGGACATAATGTGGCCTCTCGGTGATGAAGACGGAACATTTGAATTTTCTGGTATCACCCAAGGATTTCTGATCTCAAATTCTCCGAAAGAAGATGATCTGCGGGAAATCCTGCTGGAAAGATTTGCAGGGCAGAAAATTGGCTTTGACCATCTCCGGGAAAGAACATGTGAACTCCCCTATACTGAGAAACAATACAGGTCGCTGCTGCAGCGTCTTCGAGCTGAGGGCACGATCAAAGTCACTCCTGTTACGTCGAAGAAAAACGGCTTAAAAGGTGACGACCTGATAGAATTTCAAATGGCGTCCCGCTAAGAATACAGTTCTTCCTTGAGGAGTCTTCGAATGAGCGCCCGATCTACAATTGAGTGGACCGACGCCACTTGGAATCCCGTGCGTGGCTGCACCAAAATTAGCCCAGGTTGTGCCCATTGCTACGCCGAGGTTTTTGCTGAGCGCTTCAGAGGTGTAAAAGGCCACCCCTATGAGCACGGCTTTGACCTTCGCCTGGTGCCCAACAAGCTCCGCGAACCAATTCAATGGAAGACACCAAGGACAATATTTGTCAACTCAATGAGCGATCTCTTCCACGAAACCGTCACTGACGACTATATCGTCGAAGTGGCGAAAGTCATGTGCCTCGCGAATTGGCACACCTACCAAATCCTGACGAAACGAGCGGATCGTTTAAAAGTTCTCCTGAATGGCAAACTCGCCTTTGCAGCAATTCAGCCGCATGTCTGGTGGGGTGTCAGTGTGGAAAACCGAAGAGTTGGATTGCCCCGTATTGACCAGCTTCGAGCGGCTAGGGCGAATCTACGATTCTTATCGATAGAGCCTCTTCTTGAGGCGTTAGAGAAAATAAACCTCGACGGCATTTCATGGGTCATCGTTGGCGGCGAGAGTGGGGCCGGTGCTAGGCCCATGCACAAGGAGTGGGTGATTTCCATCAGGAACCAATGTCGTAGAGCAAATGTGCCGTTTTTCTTTAAGCAATGGGGAGGGGTCCGGAAATCGCTGGCTGGTCGACTTCTCGACGGCAGGACATACGACGAGTTTCCAAACCCCGCACCCCGTCCACCGGCTCAGAAATTCTTTTTACCTATCAGTGCCCTTTAAGAGCGGGGGAGCGCGGGTAACGCATACATTGAGTTTTATATGTGTGACAAAAATTGCTGCATTGTAATCCTTGGCGCATCACCCAATCGCCGCTCCTAACGTCGCAAAAAATCCCCCTGATCCGCCTCCCCCCGGCCATATCTCCCCGATTTCTGGGGGCCTGAAATCGGTCTCCCCAGGGTAATGGGAAATTGCTTGGGGGAGCGAGATCGTGGTGATGACCGCCGAGGTTGCGGTCAGCGGCTTTTCGCAGGGGTTCGAGAGGAGCTTTACGAGGCTTTATAGGCTGCGGAAAATCTCCGGTGCGCAACGTAGCGGCGGCTTTATGCCGCCACAAACTGAATCGCCTCAACAGAGCGGTGGCGGGGTAAACCCGCCGCTACATTTTTTCCCCGAGCCTGTCATGGCCCTTGCAAAAATTCATTCATTGCCGCGCCAACTTCTGTCGATAGACGATGCGCGGGAGTGTAGGGGGACCGGCGAGGGGGGGAAGACATTGTAGCGAGGACCACCGATTTTGTGGTCCCGGCCCTTTTCATCCCATGATTCACTGCCCCTCGCCCATTTGGGGGAGAGGGGTGAGGGGGAGGTCGCAACTGCAGCGGCTGTCTCCGGCTGCCGAGCGTCGATCCGAGATCGACGCTACAAATTTTGGCGCCCTTCCGGAGGGCGAAGATTGGCCGTGGCGGAAGAAGGCGGCGGACGGACGAGGTTGGTTGAGGCGGCGAAACCGTGCGGCACACGGGCATCGCAAACTCTCGATTTCCTGACAGTCTGCGGCTTTTCGTGGTACGGGGAAATGCATTCGCGGACATCGGACGGCACTGCGTTTCTCCGGCAGCGCTGAACCAGGGCGCTGGTCTGAGTGGCGGATACATCGGCTTTCATGGATGCGCCAGATCCATGTCGCCAAGCAATTGCTTTCGTTTACGCGCGTATTGGCTCATCAATTTAGGGAACTTCCAGCGTAGATTTCCATTTTAAGATGGTGTCACATATGTTACCATCAATCACGGTCGATGTGCGTGAGTATCTGGACCGCAAGGGAAACAGCCCTTACGCAAATTGGTTCGATGGTCTGAATGCCCAGGCCGCCGTGAAAGTAACCATGGCGGTCACACGGTTTGGGCAAGGCAATTTCTCCAATATTAAGGGTGTAGGATCTGGCGTGTTTGAGTACAGAATCGACTTCGGCCCCGGCTACAGAATCTATCTCGGCAAGGACGGGGACCGCCTGGTGATCCTTCTCGGTGGCGGAACAAAGAAGCGGCAAAACACGGATATCGCCGTGGCAATTGCCAGGTGGCAGGACTACAAGCAGAGAAAGAAAGAGGGGGATCGGTAATGGCTTTGACCCGCGATTTTAAGGAAACCATCAAGGCGCGCGTGCAACGCGATCCTGCCTTTCGCCGGGAACTGCTGCGCGAGGGTGTGGAAACGATGCTCAACGGAGACGTGGAGACCGGCAAGACCGTGTTGCGCGATTACATCAATGCCACGGTCGGATTCGGCGAGTTGGCGGAGGTGACGCATCGCTCGCCCAAGAGCCTGATGCGCATGCTGGGGCCGCAAGGCAATCCCCAGGCACAGAACCTCTTTGCCATCGTATCCTATTTGCTTCGTCAGGAAGGTATTCAGTTCAGGCTGCGCGCGGCGGGGGCACGATAAGCGTTCCTGGAAGGTTCTGGACGCCACAATCCTCCGCGCGGTCCTGCATTCTCACGTCTGCGGCTTTTTCATTCCCCACGCCGAAAGTAGCGCTGACCTTTAGGTCAGCATCTGCCGACCTGAAGGTCGGCGCTACCTCTGGAGTAGGGCGCTACCGGCGCCTGGCGTTGGCGCGCATCCAAGCGGCGTAGGATTTTTCGTCGAGGGTTCCGGAAGCCAGTTCCCACACCGCGCGCGCGGCATCTTCTTCGCTGGCCGTCAAAGTCCAACCATTCAATTCGAGAAACAGTGCGCCCAGAATAAATCCCGTGCGTTTGTTTCCATCGATGAAGGGATGATTGCGGATAATCCCAGCGGTGTAGGCGGTGGCGAGGTCGACCGTGTCAGGCCGGTTTCCATAGGCATGAAGCTGACGCGGACGGGCGAGAGCGGATTCCAGCAGCCCTTCATCCCGCACCCCCGCCGGACCGCCATCAAGAGCCAGAAGGCGATGATGCAACGCCAGAGCCTCGCGCATCCCGATCCAGACCGGCTTGCTCATTTGGCCAGCGCCCGCAGCGTGTTGCGGTAACGCCGAATGATGCCCTCCGCCTTCTCCATTTTTGCTGCAAAGGCGGGATCGTAGGGGGTGAGCTGATAGGCGCCGCCCGGTCCTTCGATCAGGAACAGGCGATCGCCTTCCCCTGCGCGCAGGCGGCTAACCGCCTCCTTGGGGAGAACGACACCCAGCGAATTCCCAATTTTCCGGACCTTCAGTTCAAGCATCCTGCGCCCTCCATGTTATAACAATTGTATCAACAGCGCGGCGCGAAGGCAATTGGGCAGTTGATCCCGGCTTTGGCAACTAGAACCCGAGCACCGACGCGGGTGGCGCGCACATTGAGTTTTATGCATACGACCCAAATCGCTGCGCTGCGATCCTTCGTGCGACGGTGATGGCAACTAGCGGAGCAGCGGCGGGCTTTCCCGGGGATTAACCCAGCAATCAAATACCACTATGGTTGGAGAGCATAGGAAGCCGGAACCTATCGGGCGTGAATCAAGGTAGCGGGGTCCTGCTTTCCCAGGCCCGCGGCTTTTGGTGATGATTTGTGAAGGCGTGCGGAGGAATTTGGTCAGACCTGTCACGCCCCTTCAGGGCTCGGGACTTCGCTCGCGCCCACAGACCCAGGCCTTTAGCCTGGGCTATGTTATTGCGCCCCGTTGGGGCTCAAACTTAGCGGTCATGATCAAGTTTGGACGAAATCCGGGCCTGACCTCTTCCCAGGGAACGGTCTTCGCTTTTCCGGAATCGAGGTCTTCAATGCGGCGGGCGATTTCTTCGTTCCAGGCGGCTTCCACCGCCTTGGGATCCTCGTCGAGCGGATCCAAGCTTTCCAGCAGGGACCCGGCTATTATCGGCGCGCTCCTCCGGGGTAAGGGCGAGCGCACGCTTTAACAGTTCTGAGGCGGCATCCGTTCATGAAACCATTTTACGCCCAGAGCATTGAGAGGTGATGAAAAAGACAGCCCGGGGTCGGTGGAATGCCGCAGAGTCTCCGGAACGCGAGACCGTTCACTACCCGATGGAACGGCTTACCCACTTTGAGGGATCAGCCGTCGTCAAACCTCAGGCCCCGCCGGGGGGAAACTACTTCTGCGGGATGGTTTGAGAAGGAATGACGGTAAAGTTGCCATCGACGTTCGTTAACGCGCACGTGCACACCGCGACGACTTGATCGTCGAATTTCACGACAAAATTCAACTTGGGGCCCGGTTCGCCGTCTTGGGATTGGTCATTGCTTAATTGCACAGCGATGATGCTGCCTTCGTGGCGTTCGTAACCGTAGGGCAGGCGTGCTTCCACGATGGGCGTCACCGCAAAATATCGTCCTTGGGGGCCTTTCTTGGCAACCCGCCAGTTGATGTAGGTTGCGAGCAGGCCTGGCGACGCGGATTCGAGTGGACCCTTGATCTTCACCTGAGCGCCAACGTACTTGTGCCGTGCCGCCGCCAGCGTTGTTGCCGGAGACTTGGACTGGCACCAGCCGGAATTCGTCGCGCCCAAAATTGTTACAGCCACGAAAACCAGCACGAGAGCCGGCCGGGTTTGACGGTGTCTCCCTGCCGTGGAATCTGTGTTCGCGATGCAATGATTCGAAATTGGCATGGCCTTAGGCGCTTGCCGCTTTCCAACTCGACCGCTGGCGCAAATTGGTGATGTGCGCAATGTGATGTTTACCGTGCCAGGCATAGAGTGCCAGATATTTTTCCAGGGTTACACGTCCCAGTTCAGGATGGGCAATCTTGCGGGCAAATTCCTCCGGCCGCAGCGACCGCAGCAGCAGCACCCAGCGCTGGTGCAGGGTTTCAAGCAGCGTCAGGGAAGTGTCAATCGGCGCGCTGGCCGCGTCACTCAATTCCGCCCACGCCGCCTCGTTGTAGGGCTTGATGGCCGGCTCGTCCTCGGTGAGTCCCAAACGGAAACGCACGTAGGCATTCATGTGGCTGTCAGCAAGATGATGCACCACCTGCCGCACCGTCCAACCGCCGGGGCGATAGGGCGTGTCAAGCTGCGCGTCGGTCAACCCCAAAACCGATGCCCACAAGCGCTCCGGAGTCTCCTCCAGTTCGCTGAGCCATTCCTGGCGCTCGGCTTCGGTGGCGACCAGGCCCTCGCCATGACGGTTCCACGTAAATTTTCCAATGGGATATTGCAAGTCCATCATTTTCCTCCATTTAGAGTCCAATTCTTTTAGGGCGGCGCGTCGAATTCAGACGCTAACGGCCGGTTCAGCCTCCCAAGATCTTCTCAAGCTGCGCCAGATGATTGAGGGTATGTCCGGCAATGATGCGAATGGCTGTCAGTGCCGTCTCCGGTCCGCGCGTGGGATGCGGCGCCGTCCGGGCCAGCTCATCCGCGCTCAGCCGCCGGAAAAGCGACAGGTTCCAGCCGCGAATCGAGTGGAATGAAGTGGCCGCGGTGAGCCCATCGGCGACGTCGTAGTGCCGCGCCCAAAGAGTTTCGTCAAAAGGCTGGATCGGCAGGGCCGGTTCGGCGACAATTTGTCGTACTCGGAAGCCGAAGGCGAGCTCAGCATCGGCGAGGTGGGTGATGACCTGCGCCGCAGACCACTTTCCTGGCGCGTAAGTCTTTTTGAGTCCGTCAGTTCCAAGCGCCCGGGCGATGGCGGGGATGCGCTCCTGGGTCTCCGCCAGAACCGTGAAAGGGTCACGGTCAGCCAGCAGGTCTGCGTAAGGATGTTTCGCCGCCATCTACGTAACTCCCTGAAAATATTGAGAGAAGCTAGGTTTCAACTCCTCAGAATTGGCGCCTTCACGAATATAGTACACCCGACTGCGGTTACAATTCACATCCAAAACCTCAACTTGCATTGAGCCCGCAAGATTGATATTTTGTCCCTTTGTATGAGGAGGATCTTATGAGCAGCGTGCGCGTGCTGGTGGGCACGAAGAAGGGCGCCTTCATTTTGACTGCGGATGGCCAGCGTTCACGATGGGACGTCACCGGGCCCCACTTTGCCGGCTGGGAAATGTATCACCTCAAGGGCTCGCCCGCCGACCCGAATCGCATCTATGCGTCGCAGACCAGCGGCTGGTTTGGGCAGATCATTCAGCGCTCGAGCGACGGCGGCAAGACGTGGGAGACGCCCGGCGGCGAGAAGACTCCCCATCCCGGTGAGATGCCGTCGGGCGCGAGCAACAAATTTGTCTATGACACCTCCGCGCAAACCGGCAAGCCGCTGACCACGCATCAGTGGTACGACGGCACGCAGCACCCGTGGGAATTCAAACGTGTCTGGCACCTCGAACCCTCGCTGACCGACCCCGACACGGTTTATGCCGGAGTCGAAGACGCGGCGATGTTTCGCTCGACCGATGGTGGCAAGACGTGGCACGAGCTTGCGGGATTGCGCGGTCACGGCACCGGACCCAAGTGGCAGCCGGGCGCGGGCGGACTGGGCTTGCACACGATCCTGATCGATCCCGTCAATCCCAACCGGATTTACATCGCCATCTCCGCCGCGGGCGCGTTCCGTACCGACGATGGCGGCATGACGTGGAAGCCCATCAACCAAGGGCTGCGCTCGCAATACATTCCCGATCCCAACGCAGAAATCGGCCACTGCGTGCATCGCATCGCTCTGCACCCCTCGCGTCCGGATACGGTGTTCATGCAAAAGCACTGGGACGTGATGCGCACCGACAACGCGGGCGATCTTTGGAAAGAGGTCAGCGGAAATCTGCCCACCGATTTCGGCTTTGTCGTGGACGTCCACGCGCACGAGCCAGAGACGATTTACGTGGTTCCCATCAAAAGCGATTCGGAACACTATCCCCTGGAAGGACAACTGCGCGTCTACCGCAGCCGCACGGGCGGGAACGAGTGGGAGCCGCTCACCAAGGGCCTGCCGCAGCGCAATTGCTACGTCAACGTGCTGCGCGACGCGATGGCCGTCGATCAACTCGATTCCTGCGGCATCTATTTTGGAACCACGGGCGGCCAGGTGTACGTTTCCCCCGATGCCGGAGATAACTGGTCCCCGATTGTTCACGATCTTCCCGCCGTGTATTCGGTTGAGGTGCAGACGCTGCAATGATTCGCGTGGTTCTGCCTCAGCATTTACGCACGCTGGCCAAAGTTGAGGGCGAAGTGACGCTGGAAATCGAAGGCGCGGTGACGCAACGCTCCGTCCTTGATGCGCTTGAGGGACGCTATCCTGTGCTGTGCGGAACGATTCGCGATCATGAGACTTTCAAGCGGCGGGCGTTTATCCGATTTTTTGCTTGCTCAGAAGATCTATCGCACGAGTCCCCGGACGCGCCGCTGCCCGATGCGGTTGCGCAAGGAACCGAACCCTTTCTGGTGATTGGCGCCATCGCCGGCGGGTAAATTGGCCAGTTCATCACGCATGACTCCAGCCCGCGCCGTGTGAGCCGGGGGATTAGCCTTCCATCCTTCGCCAAACGTTATGGAGGCATACCCGTGCCTTTTTCGTGCATAATCATTCCGTGGCTCAATTGGAAAACTTCCGCCTGAAGGTGTTTCGCGCCGTTGCCGGGCATTTGAATTTTCGCAAGGCGGCGGAACAGCTCTTCCTAACCCAGCCCGCTGTCACACTTCAGATCAAGGCTCTTGAAAACGACCTTGGAGTGCGCCTTTTTGACCGGTCCGCGAACCGAGTCTCCCTGACGCCCCAGGGGTCTATCCTGTTGAAATACGCAAACAAGATTGCGGCGCTCGTCGCGCAAGCCGGGCAGGAGCTTGGAGCAGAGGCGGAGCAAATTTCCGGCGAGCTTTCCCTCGGGGTTTCAACTACGATCGCGCAATACGTTCTTCCCCGGCTCATCGGGGCCTTTCTCGCTGAACATCCCCGCGTGCACCTTTCCCTGCACAGTGGAAATACGGAACAGATTGTGGAGCTCATTCTCGGCGGCAAAGTTTCGATTGGTCTCATCGAGGGGCCGGCGCGCGAACGTGGGATCCATGCCGAGCCCTTCATGCAGGACGAGTTGGTCCTGATTACACCAGCGGATTTCGCCCCCGATCACCTGGCCGCCCGGGAGCTCGTGACATCGAATCTTCTGCTGCGCGAACAGGGTTCCGGCTCGCGCGCCGTCGTGGAAACAGCGCTCGTCAAAAAAGCCGGCTTGAAGATGAAAAATTTCAAGCAGACGATGAACCTCGATTCCACCGAAGCCATCAAGTCTGCCGTGGAAGCGGGACTTGGCATCGGCTTCGTTTCGCGCTGGGCCATCTGCAAAGAACTTGAGCTGGGCCTGCTGAAGGAAGTGAACGTTCGCGATCTCAAAATTACCCGCCATTTCTCCATCATTTCCCTTTCCGGTCCGGATCAAAAGGGGCCGGCGGGGGCGCTGCGCGTTTTTGCCCTCGCCCGCGGCAGAGCTTCTTTCCAGCCAGGTCTGCAAGCCTCGAAGTTCCGCCAAATTGCCCCGATAAGCCCAAGTTATCGTTCATTGGAATTGCTGCTTGGACGAGGACCCGGCATCCAAGCCAGACTCTTCCTATGAACAAGAAGGTTTTCTTCGTGGGGATTATCCTGGCGGCGAGCGGTTTCGTCTCGCCACCCCTGGCTCTCCTTGGCGGCTTGATTTACGGATTCGCCTTATCGCACCCATTTCATGTCGAGAGCAAACAACTCTCAAAATTTCTTCTGCAAGCTTCTGTGGTAGGGCTGGGTTTTGGAATGAATCTCCACGAAGTCATTCAGGTGGGACGATCGGGGTTTTTCTACACGGCTTTCAGCATCACCTTCGTCATGCTGTTGGGACTCGGACTCGGCTACTGGATCAAAGTCGGAAAGAAAGCGTCCTTCCTGATTACGGCGGGAACGGCCATTTGTGGAGGAAGCGCCATTGCCGCGGTGGGGCCCATTGCCGAAGCCAGCGAAGAAGAGATGGCCGTGTCGCTGGGGGCGGTGTTTATTCTCAATTCCGTGGCACTTTTTCTCTTTCCCGCCGTCGGCAGCGCCCTTCACATGACACAGGCGCAATTCGGACTTTGGTCCGCGCTGGCCATTCACGACACCAGCTCGGTGGTGGGGGCGACTGCCAAGTACGGCGCGACGGCGCTGGCGATAGGCACGACGGTAAAATTGGCGCGCGCCCTCTGGATTGTTCCTCTCTCCGCGTTGACCGCGGTCGCGATTAAGAGCAAATCGCGCATCCAGTGGCCCTGGTTCATACTCCTCTTCTGTCTGGCGGCATTCCTCAATACTTTGGCGCCGGTTTTCAGCCCGGCGTTCGCGGCGCTGAGCCACCTGGGCAAAATCGGGCTCACGGTTACACTTTTCCTGATCGGGACGGGCCTCAACAAGGAAATGCTCAGGAAGGTCGGCGTCCGCCCCCTCCTTCAGGGACTCACCTTGTGGATCGTCATCGGCACCACAAGCCTCGCGCTCATCCTTTTCCATTGGATCCATATCTAGGGACTTACGAATCCAGTGTTTCGCAAATTGGCCGCCCAATCGCTGGCATCTGTACGCCGCGCGGGGATTTTACCAGTGGCAAATTACAAGGGAAGCTTCCTGCTGGCTTGGAAGAACACCGTCTATAGGGATTGAAATCAATGGTAGGCCCGAACGGACTCGAACCGTTGACCTCTACCGTGTCAAGGTAGCGCTCTAACCGGGCTGAGCTACGGGCCTGTTTTGGGGAAGCTGCGCCAGTTCCCAGCGTTGGAAAATTGAGGTTCCAGCCTGCCAGGTGGCCAAATCAACCTTCAGCTTCATTATGGAAGACCTTTTCCAACCTAGCGCAGTTCAGAAGACCTGTCAATGCGGGTTTGCCCCACAAGACGGTATTGGACCCTACCTGTGAAGCCGTCCGGCTTTGGTTTTCCGTTCGAAATCAGCATGGCTCATTAAGGCAAACTGCGTTGACATCCCGGCGGGGCAGCGGGTCAATCGCCTGCCTGGGAAGAGCCCTGCTCATTCCTCGCCGGGTCGGGATGGACAAGCAAGATTTGTCCCTTCCCGGAATTGCATTGAAAGGAAAGGTTGGAGTACGATGAAAGGTTGGAGCGAGCGCAGTTAACGAGATGGGGAAGCCTGGGGCGCGCCATCCGGCCCCCGGTATTCACACCGACAAAAAAACTGCCGTGGCACAGGGAGAATGGGACGAGCATGGTCAAACCTCTTGAGTATTTGACTTACCGTGGCGGGCCGGGACACTGGTCCTGGATTCTGCACCGCATCACCGGGATCGGGGTGTTTCTATTCCTGTTAATTCATATCGTCGATATATCCATCATTGGATGGGGTCCGGTGGTCTTTAACAAGCTCCTGTTCCTGTACCGCAACCCGGTCTTCCGCGTAAGCGAAGTGGGCCTGGTCGGGGCGGTTCTGTATCACGCCATCAACGGGGTCCGCATCTGCATCACGGATTTCTGGCCGCAAACCATGGCCTATCATCGCAAGCTGAATTATGCGGTGGGAGTCATGTTTACGATTGTGTTCATTCCCGCAGCGGTTTACATGCTGCGCTTCATGGTGAAGTAGGGGGTTACGATGAGTGGCTATGGAAGTCCGAGACCGGAAAGCGGGCTGGAGCTGTATGCCTGGATCTTTATGCGAGTTTCAGGCCTGGCGCTTCTCTTCCTCGCTCTCGGCCATCTGCTGATCATGCACATCATTCATGACGTGGGCACCATCGACTTTCAGTTTGTCGCGGCGCGCTACGCCACTCCCTTTTGGCGGACCTACGATATCCTCATGCTCTGGTTCGCCATGATCCACGGCATCAACGGACTCCGCACGGTGATGGTGGATTACATCAGCGCCAAGGGCTGGCGCGTGTTCTCGCTCGCTTCACTTTACGTCCTGGGATTTGTTCTCTTGACCCTGGGGTCGCTGGCGATTTTGACGTTTCATCCCATGTAATGCCGCCCGTGAAGCTTTGAAAACAGGAACATGGGCATTTATTGAGCGATTGGCGTATTGAACGAATTCATACTTCCGACGAACGAATGAGAACTTTCTCCGAGGCTTAATCAAATGGTGCAAAAGTACGACGCAGTGGTGGTGGGGGCGGGTGGCGCGGGACTGATGGCCGCGTTGCAACTTGCCGGGAAAGGGAACGTGGCCGTGATCAGCAAGCTCTACCCCACGCGCTCGCACACGGGAGCCGCGCAGGGTGGGATTGGCGCGGCGCTGGGCAATCTGGAAGAGGACCACTGGGAATGGCACATGTTCGACACCGTCAAGGGCGGCGACTACCTTGCCGACCAGGATGCCGTGGAGATCCTCTGCCGGGAAGCCGTGGAGACAGTATACGATCTGGAGCATTGGGGCCTGCCTTTCAGCCGGACTCCCGACGGAAAAATTGCGCAACGGCCGTTTGGCGGCCACACGCGCGAATTCGGCAAAGCTCCCGTGCGGCGCTCCTGCTATGCCGCGGATCGCACCGGCCACATGATTCTTCAGACCTGCTACCAGCAGTGCATCAAGAACAACGTCCACTTCTACAATGAATATCACGTCCTCGATTTGCTGATCGAGCAGGGGCGGTGCGCGGGAATCGTGGCCTTGTGCCTGGCGACCGGGGAGATTCACACTTTTCAATCCAAGGTCGTCCTGTTCGCCACCGGCGGCTGCGGAAAGATGTTTCGAGTCAGCTCCAATGCCCACTCGCTCACCGGCGACGGCCTGGCGGTTGTCTACCGGCGCGGCATTCCACTCGAGGACATGGAATTCTTCCAGTTCCATCCGACGGGCATCTACAAAATGGGAATTCTGCTGAGCGAGGCGGCGCGCGGCGAAGGCGCCATTCTGCGCAACAATTCCGGCGAGAGATTCATGGAGCGCTATGCGCCCACGCTGCTCGACCTTGCTCCCCGCGACATGGTTTCGCGGGCCATCTACCGCGAAGTGCGCGAAGGGCGGGGAATCGACGGCAAGAATTACGTCTACCTCGACATGACCCACCTGGGCAAGGAAGTCCTCGACAAGAAGCTTCCGGACATTACAGAATTTGCGCGCACCTACCTCGGGGTCGAACCGCTCACGCAGCCGGTACCGATTCAACCCACCGCGCACTATGCCATGGGCGGAATCCCCACCGACGTCGACGCCCGCGTGGTCATCGACGAAAAGAATACGCCCCTGCCCGGACTCTATGCAGCGGGCGAAGCGGCCTGCGTCTCCGTGCACGGCGCCAATCGGCTGGGAACGAATTCGCTGGTGGATATTCTGGTTTTCGGCAGGCGCGGTGGACGCCACGCGGCAAAGTTCATGCAGGAGAACGATTGGGTTCCACTTCCCGCCAAGGCCGAGGAGCCCGCCCGCGCCCTGGTCGGCCAGGTTTTGAACTCCACGGGCAAGGAGCGCGCCGCCGACATCCGAGACACGCTTCAGGACGAGATGATGGACAAGGCTTCGGTATTTCGCGACGCTACCGGCCTTACCGCCATGAAGACGAAAATTCGCGAACTCCGCGATCGCTACCGCCAGGTGAAGTCGGAGGATCGCGGCCTGCGCTACAACACCGAGCTGCTGGAAGTCATCGAGCTAGGCGGCATGCTCGATCTTGCCGAAGTTTTGGTGGAGGGCGCCCTGGCCCGCCAGGAGAGCCGTGGCGGACACAGTCGCGAGGATTTTCCCAAGCGCGATGACGCCAACTGGCTGAAGCACACGCTGGCTTATCAGACGCCCAAAGGCGTTGAACTGAAATTCAAGCCCGTCGTCATTACCAAGTTCCAACCGATGGAGAGGAAATACTGAAGTCGGTGGTCAGGGATTGATGTCCGACTGGGGACGTCATCGTACTCGCTTACGCGGAATCACCGGTTCGGCATGTAGGAGCTCACTATGCAAGTAACTTTGAAGATCAAGCGCTTCAATCCCGAGAAAGACAAGGAAGCGTGGTGGGGCGAATACAAATTTGAGGCTGAGCCCACCGACCGTCTGCTCGACGCGCTGAACCACGTGAAGTGGTACATGGATGGCACCCTGACCTATCGACGGTCGTGCGCGCACGGAGTTTGCGGCTCGGATGCGATGCAGATCAATGGATCAAACAAGCTGGCGTGCAAAGTCCTCCTGCGCAGCCTGGGCAGCACGATTACGATTGAACCGCTGCGCGGATACAAGGTGATCAAAGACCTTCTGGTGGATATGGACGCCTTCCTGGAAAAGTTTCGCAGCGTGAAGCCCTATCTGATTACCAAGAGTCCCGATCCGGAAAAGGAACGCCTCCAGTCGCCCGAACAGCGGGAAAAATTCGATGATACGACGAAGTGCATTCTCTGCGGTGCCTGCACGTCCGGCTGCCCGTCCTTCTGGGGGGACAGCGAATACATCGGCCCCGCAGCCATCGTCAATGCCCATCGGTTTCTCTTCGATTCCCGTGATGAGGGAAGCGAGGAACGCGTGGAAGTGCTGAATTCCATCGAAGGCGTGTGGCGCTGCCGCACAATCTTCAACTGCGTTGAAGCCTGCCCGCGTGAAATCAACGTAACCCGCGCCATTGGTGAGGTTAAGAAGGCATTGTTGTATCGGAAGATTTAGGGATTCGGGAAAGCGGAATCAAGATTACTGACAATTGTCAGGATTTTTCCGACTGGATTTTTCCCATCGAGCCGGCTATCCATCATCATCACATCATCGGGTTCTCTCCAATAACTCCGCATTCTTCGCTTCGAGTCACTTGAGGTGCTTGTCCAGGAAAGCGAGGGAGAGATCCCACGCCTCTTGCGCACGATTCTCGCGAAAACCCAATTGGTTGGTAGGGTCGGCAAAGTCGTGGCCGGCGCCATGGCAAAGCTTCAATTCGAATGATTTGTGCGCATTGGCCATCGCGTCATCGAAATTATCAATGTCGTCCCGGGAAATGACGAGATCCTCGGTCCCGTAAATTCCCAAAATCGGGGCGCGAATTTTTTGAATGTCTGCAGGATTTGCGGGCATCGATCCGTAATAGCTTACGCAGGCCGCGAGGAACGGATCGTTTACGGCCAACATGAGTGACCACTTTCCTCCCACCGACCAGCCGATGGAACCAATTTTGTCCTTCTCGACGTCGGGCCGCGCGATGAGGTAGTGAATCGCCGCCTCCATATCCTGAAATGCTTTGGCCGGCGGCGTGCCTGTGGCGAGGTTGTACGCAAGCTGCGGGTCGAAGGCCACGCGGCCGCGATAGAAATCAATGGCCAGAGCGACATATCCATGTTCCGCCAATTTTTGCGTTTGCTCTTTCACCCAATCTGTCAGGCCCGCATCCGAATGCAGTACGATGACGCCTGGGTGCTTGCCAGGAGATTGCGGCGTGGCGAGGTATCCGGCGAGCGTTTGCGTGCCGCTGGTGAATGTAACGGTTTGAGTTTTGACAGACTCTGCCAGGCCGGGGCTGGCGATGGCAAAGAGAATCAATGTTGCCAGTAATGAGTAACGATACATCCACCTTCCTCCGTGGGATCACCTCTTAAAGTATCGGGTCACCGGGCATCATTATACTTTACGCGATAGAGGGCCGGCGGAATGGGGTGAGCCTGAATCTATTTGAGTCGCGCTTTGACGAAAAATGACGTTGGGCAAAATCCGGGCTCCGATAACACTGGAATGACTTCCCATCGGGCCAAAGAGGATCCGGCCGCGAGCCCAACATTTTGGGGTATCCATCGAAATGCATACAGGCTATGCTGCAAGGGTGCTCAAACGCGCGAAAAACGCCGGCGCTAACCCACTCAGCCACAAGGGTTTCGCAAGAAATTTCTTGACACGAAGACGCCCGTCCGGTATAAATAAAAGTATATTTATACAGTGCGTGTATAAATATACTCAAAGGAGATGTGGGTAGCCGGAACCATTGAATACGTCGGTCGATATAAAAGCTTCGTCGGGGGCCGGGGCTCATTCGCCATCGCAGGCAGTGGTTCATGCCGCGGTCGTCGGCGCCACAGGTTATGCCGGCTGTGAACTTCTAACCCTCCTCGCCCGTCATCCCGCCGCCAAAGTTACCTGCCTGATGTCGTCCGGCCGGGACGGCAAAAAAGCCTTCGCCATTGAGGAATCTCATCCGCGGCTACGCGGGCTTTTCACGGTCCTTTGTGAACCGTTAAACCTTGACCAGATTCTGAGCTCAGGGTCGGACGTCGTTTTTCTCGCGACTCCACACGAAACCTCGCACGACATCGTTCCACGTCTGTTGGAGGGTGGTGTTCGCGTCGTGGATCTCAGCGGGGCGTTCCGGCTCAGGGACACCGCAGCCTATCCGCACTGGTACGGCTTTGACCACACTGCAAAAGGCGCGCTTGCCGAAGCCGTGTATGGAATTCCGGAACTTTACGCCCCGCAAATCGCCAAGGCGCGGCTGATTTCCAATCCCGGCTGCTATCCGACCTCTGTCATCCTTGCATTGGCACCGCTGCTGAAAGCTGGGTGGGTGAACGTGAGCGCGGGCATCATCGCCGACTCCAAATCGGGCGTAACCGGAGCCGGCCGCAAGGCCAGCGATAAGCTGCATTTTCCCGAGGTCAACGAAAACCTCCGGGCCTATGGACTGTTTCATCATCGCCATTTGCCCGAAATGCTTCAGGAGCTTGAGTCTGGGGCAGAAGGATTTCATTTTTACGCCCCACCTTCTTCCCATCACGCGGGGCATCCTGACGACGATTTACGCGCATCTATTGCCACCGCGCAAAATCGACGAGGTGGAAACTCTTTTCCGGGGGTTTTACGCGGGGACGCCGATGGTTCGAGTGTATCCCGCCGGAACCGTGCCGGAGATTTTGGGTGTCGCCAATACCCAGTATGCCGACATCGGTTTTTCGTTGGACGAATCCACGGGGCGGCTCATCCTGGTTTCGACGATCGACAACCTTGGCAAAGGCGCTGCCGGCCAAGCCGTCCAAAATATGAACGTGATGTTCGGGTTTCCGCAGCAGACCGGCCTGCTCTGAAAATTCGGGGGATTTGGGAATTTGAAAAGACTGAAGGTGGTCGTCAAGATCGGCGGGCAGGGCGCGGAGGATCCGAAGGGGCGCAAGGATCTCGCGCGGCAGATTGCGGCGATCTGCAAAGCCGGCCATTCTGTTGTGGTTGTACACGGCGGCGGGGAAATTCTTACCCGCACGCTTGAGCGCATGGGGATTGCCACGGAGTTTTATCAGGGATTACGGGTGACCGATGCCGCGACGCGCGATGTGGCCATGATGGTTTTGGCCGGCCTGGTGAATAAGCAATGGGTGGCTGACCTCGAAAGCTTGAAGCAGCCCGCAATCGGCCTTTGCGGCGGAGACGGCGGCATGGTGCGCGCGCGCAAATTGACCTTGAGTGAAAATGGCAACCAGCGCGACCTGGGATATGTCGGCCGTCCGGACAAGGTCAATACCAAAATTCTGGAAGTCGCACTGCGCGGCGGCATGATCCCCATTGTCGCCAGTCTCGGCCTCAGCGCGAGGGGAGAATTTCTGAACATCAACGCCGACGATGTGGCTGCGGCGCTCTCTACGGCGCTTAAGGCTGACCGGCTGATCTATCTCACCGAAGCGGGAGGGGTTTGGGACGCAGACAAAAAGCTCCTACCCATCGTCCGGCTGGGGGATATTCGCGGCATGATCAAAACCGGCGTGGTTCGCGACGGGATGATTCCGAAGCTCCTTTCCTGTGCGCGAACCCTGCAAAAAGACGTCGGCGAGGTGGATATTCTTTCCACGACTGTTCCCAACGCGCTGGTCAGCGCGATTAACAAAGGCAAGATGGCGGGAACCCGCATCGTGAAGGGCGCATGAATCGCGAACAAATTGCCGAACTCGAAAAGCGCGTATTGATTCCCACCTACGACCGGATGCCGATCCTCGCCGTGCGTGGCGACGGGTGTTACCTCGAGGATGACACGGGCAAGAAGTATCTGGATTTCCTCGGTGGGCTGGCCGTGAATTCCCTTGGCTACAACCACCCGGAGATCATGGCGACGGTTCGCGACGCATCGGAGAATCTTCTGCACGTCTCGAACCTTCTTTATCACCCTTATCAGGCGCCACTGGCGGAGAAGCTAACCCGTCTTTCCGGCTTGGATCGCGCTTTCTTCGCGAATTCCGGAACCGAGGGCATCGAGGGGGCCATGAAGATCGCCCGTGCCTACGCGCGCAAGCATGCGGCTCCCGGGCCTTTCGAGCGCTTTGAAATTCTGGCGCTGGAAAATTCCTTTCACGGCCGGACGTTTGGCGCGCTCTCCGCAACATGGCCGAAGAAATATCGCGAGCCATTTGAGCCGCTGCCTCCGGGAGTTCGCTTCATCCCCCCGAATGATGTGGCCCTTCTGCGCGAAAACCTCACGCCCCGCGTCGCCGCAGTCATCTTGGAAGTGATCCAGGGTGAAGGCGGCGTGAATGAGATTCAGGGAGATTTTCTGAAGGCGGTGGCCGACTTGTGCCACGCACAGGGCGCGCTGCTGATTTGTGATGAGATTCAATGCGGCCTGGGCCGCACAGGACGCATGTTTGCCTATTCGAAGTTCGTCCTGCGGCCTGACATTGTGGTGGTCAGCAAGCCGCTTGCAGCCGGCCTTCCCCTGGCTGCCCTCCTGGCGCGGGAGGAAGTCGCGCAGGCATTTTCTCCGGGAATGCACGGCACCACCTTCGGCGGCGGACCGTTGCAATGCCGATTGGCGCTGAAGTTCCTGGAGATCCTCGAGCGCCCCGGATTCCTTGCCCACGTCATCGAAGTGGGCGCGTACTTCCGGCAGGAATTGGAAAAGCTCCGTGCCGACCTTCCGGTAATCCAACAAGTGCGGGGCGATGGGCTTATTGTCGCCGCGGAACTCGCGGCCCCGGGAAAATCCGTGGTGCAGGACGCGCTTCAGGCGGGCCTGTTGTTGAATTGCACGCAGGATAAAGTTCTGCGGTTCCTTCCACCTTTGATCATTGAAAAACAGCATGTGGACGAAGCGATCGGCATTCTCAAGCCCGTTCTCGCGGCGCTCGCGCCCACAGCGATGAAGAAGGGAGTCAACGCATAGTGGCGGTGATGACGATGGCGACTTCAATCAAGAAAATGGAATCTTTAAGCGTTCGCAGCCTCCTGGCTGACCCGGATTTAACGCTGGACGATTTGAAGGTTCTCTTCGACCTCTCGGAAAGAGTCAAGGCGGCGCCCGGCGAGTACGCTCAGGCATTGCGCGGCAAGCAACTGGCGATGATTTTTGAAAAGCCCTCGCTCCGCACCCGCACTACGTTTGAAGTTGGCATCACCAGCCTGGGAGGCTTTGCCGTTTACCTCGAGCACACCAAGCCCCGGCTCGGTGAGCGGGAAGCGATCAAGGATATTGCCCGGAATCTCGAGCGCTGGGTTCAAGGCATCGTGGCGCGGACTTTTATTCATGAATCGATTTTGGAGCTGGCGGCCCACACCTCCATTCCTGTGATCAATGCTCTGACCGATCTCTACCACCCGTGCCAGGCGTTGGGGGATTTCTTTACACTGCGCGAGAAGTTTGGCAATCTGAAAGGCCTTAAGCTGGCTTTTGTCGGTGACGGCAACAACGTCTGCCACTCGCTGATGATCCAGGGAGCAAAACTCGGAGCCTCGGTTCATGTTGCGACGCCTCCGGGTTACGAGCCGAAGCCCGAGGTGCTGGAGACGGCGCGCGCGTTGGCGGCGGAAACCGGCGCCAGCATTGAAGCATTCCACGAGCCGGCGGAAGCGCTCGCGGGCGCAAATGCAGTCTATACTGATGTTTGGACCAGCATGGGGCAGGAATTCGCTGCGCATCTGCGCAATCAGGTGTTTGTGCCCTATCGAGTGACGAAGCACCTCATGGCCCTGGCCGATTCCGGGGCCGTGTTCATGCACTGTCTTCCGGCCCACCGCGGCCAGGAAGTCACCGACGAGGTCCTCGATTCGCCCCAGGCCATCGTGTATGATCAGGCTGAGAACCGGCTGCATGCGCAAAAGGCTTTGATGCTTCTGCTGATGCGGGATTCGCAACGCTAAGGGCGGATACCATGCTCTTAGGGGCAAGCAAAACTTTAGGCTGTGAGATTTTGAGGAAGAGGAAGTCTCGTTGAGAGTCAGGAAAGCAAAACTGACGGATGTCCCCAGCATTCACCAGCTCATCAACCACTACGCTGGCGAGCGCATCATGCTGGCCCGCACCCTGACGGACATTTATGAAAATGTCTGGGAGTTTACCGTGGCGGCGGATGACGAAGGCCGTCTGTTGGGCTGTGGGGCGCTCAAGCTCTACAACCCGGAAGTGGCGGAGATTCGTTCCCTCTGCGTCGATGAATCGCTGAAGTCCAAAGGCGTGGGGCGCAAGGTCATGGAAGAACTTCTCGATGAAGCCGAGGGGTTCGGCTTGAAGACCGTGTTTGCTCTCACCGTCGTGCCCACTTTCTTCGAAAAGCTCGGCTTCCACCAGGTTCCGCGCGAGAGATTTCCCACCAAGGTCTGGCGCGATTGCCTGCGCTGCGAGCGCTATACCTGCTGCGACGAGAAGGCTGTCAGCATGGAGATTGTTGACCGTCCCCCCAGGGCGGAAAAGTCCGCCGCCGAAGCCGCGGAAATCTCGAAGTAGCCCTCATCGCCTAGCTTCCAAACCAATTATTTCCAACACGAATCTCTTGGAGTGCGGCCGCGAAGCTGCCGCCTTTTCCTTCCTGTGGACTGACCAGCAACGGCAAACCACGCCTCGTGGGGTTGGGAGTGGAAACGTCAAATGCGGGCAGAGCCCGCAATTCAAGGCGGCAGCTTCGCGGCCGCACTCCAGGGTGTATCATTGAATTTACGCAGGGAATCCAATCGCTGGACGGATTGATCCTGAACTGGCGCGATACTATTTCGAAGGAGTAAAATCCGGCGTGATTCAACGCATCCTGGCAATCGATTTCGGCACCAAGCGCATAGGGCTTGCGGTGTCCGACGCGCTCGGAATAACTGCGCAGGGCCTGCCCACCCTTCAACGCACGCGGATTGCCGACGATTTGCAGACACTTCGCGACCTTGTGGAAGAGTATTCGGTTGGGAAGGTGCTGGTTGGAAATCCCATCAGCAAAAGCGGCAGCGAAACTTCCATGTCGCAGCTCGCATCGGAATTTGCGCAAAAGCTTCAGAAGCATCTGACCTGCCCGGTGGAAATGCATGATGAGCGCCTCACCAGCGTTGTGGCGAATCACATGTTGCGGGAAGCCGGTCTGAGCGTGGGCAAGCGGCAGCGTGCTGTGGACCGCGTCGCCGCGGTGCTTTTGCTGCAAAGCTATCTGGATTTCCTTGAAAACGAGCGCAACCGGGGGAGTGGGACGGCGAAATGAAGCGCGCACTGGCAATGATCGTCGTGGCGATTTGCCTTGCAGGCGCGGGCTGGACCGCGTGGCAGCTCTACCAGCCGTACTCCGGATATACGGAACGGGAGATCGTGGAAATCGTTCCGAGAACCGGGACTCTGCCGATTGCTGACCTGCTCGCATCGCGTGGCGTCATTGCGCACGAATGGCCATTTCTCGTCCGTTGCTGGATTGGGCGTGCGCGCCACCGCCATCTGAAAGCAGGCGAGTACCTCTTCGATCGGCCCTTGAGCCCCGCCGATGTTTACCGGAAATTGATGGTCGGCGACGTGTTGCTTCACTCCGTGGTGATTCCGGAAGGCTCTGACCGTTTTGACATTGCGCGGATCCTCGCTGAGCGCATGTCGATTGATCCCGCCGATTTCCTTCGCCGCACGGAGAATACTTCGCTGATTCGGGACCTGGATCCCACAGCTCCAACGCTGGAGGGATACCTCTTTCCTGATACCTATCGATTTCCCAGCCATGTAACTTCCGATACGATTATTGCCACCATGGTTGCGCGATTCCGCCACGTGATGCAGACCAAGCTGCATGACGATTTCAGCGCGGAGTCGTCAAACCTTCACACCGTCGTCACGCTGGCCTCGCTGGTGGAGAAGGAAACGCCGGATTCCGCGGAAAAGCCGATGGTCGCCGGAGTCTTTGCGCGCCGCTTGGAAAAGCACATGCTTCTCCAGTGCGACCCCACGGTGATTTATGCCGCGCGCCTCGCCGGCCGGCCCATTCCGGTTATTCATGCCAGCGATTTGAAATTCAACTCGCCGTTTAATACCTATATGACCGCTGGATTGCCGCCGGGGCCGATTGCGAATCCGGGTGAAGACGCCCTGCGAGCGGCTTTCCATCCGGCCCCTGGCGACGAGCTGTATTTTGTCAGTAACAATCACGGAGGGCATCTTTTTGCCAGGACGCTTGAGGAACATCAGCGCAACGTCGCTCGTTACCGGAGAGAATTTGGGGCCAGGACGCAAAGCCGGCTGCGGCGAAACGGCAACCCCCGAATAGCGCTTCGCGCGAAGGCGACGTGCGGCCCACCGCTTCCAGAATCGATCACGCCCCGACCTCGAGCTGAAAGCCGTCCAGAAATGCCTCTCAAGATGCGGGGAGCGGAGAAAAACCCCCTTCAATGAGGCTGGGGGTGACAACATTCCACTCGGAGTGCGTCGATGATTTATGGCGGCAGCTTCCGGCCGCACTCCAAGATTCGAGTCACAATGAGTCCAACCCGGCCCAGTAAAAAAAGAATCCTGATTGATTTCTTCCGGGCACATACAGGCAAGCACGTTGCCGCCGTCGATCTGCGCGCGGCGCGTGATGAACTTCGCCGCCAACTTGGTCCGGAAGATAAAACATCGCCCGGGTATATCGCTGCGGTTTTGCGCGAGGCGGGTTACACGGTGGATTATGAGGATCGTTACTCCGATCCCGTCATGCCCGAGCCTTATGCCACCCGTCTGAATGGAATGCTCCAGTTTCACGACCTCGCGAGCGCGGAGCATTCGCTCCAGAGGCTGGGCGAAATTCACCGGGAATATGTGGGCTTGCCGGATCGGGCGGGAATTCGCTTCGTTGAAGCCCTGGTCAGGAAAGGGAAGCTGCGCGCCCAGACGATCGCCCGGAATCCACGCGTTCAATCGCAAAAGCGGCAAGAAAAGCTCGAGATCGCGAATTGGTTTCGGGTGTGGCTGGAGACGCCGGAAATCTTTCCCGACTGGCTGGAGCTACGAAAATCCTCGGAAGAGTTCCGACAGCTTTTTGAGGAAAGAGAAGAGGCGGAGTGATGCATCCTCCGCCATGCGAATTAATCAGGCAGACGACGATCCAATCAAACTTTCCCTTTCAACTTTATTCGGCGTTCCACTAAAATGAATTTCGTGCCTGCCCAAGAAAAGATCATTGTCGCGCTGGATGTGCCGAGCGCCGACGCCGCCCTGCGGATTGCCCAAACCCTGCGCGGCCATGTGGGTATGTTCAAAGTCGGGAAAGAAATCTTTACCGCCGAGGGTCCGGCTGTAGCCCGGAAGCTCCTGGCCGAAGGCCACAAAGTTTTTTTGGATCTTAAGTTTCACGACATCCCCAACACAGTTCGCGCCGCGGCGCAGCAAGCCGCGATGTTGGGTGTGAGCTTGACCACCATCCACGCTTCCGGCGGACGCAAAATGATTGCGGCAGCGGCGGAGGGCGTTGGAGCTGCGGCCGGTTCGCGCGGAACGGCGCATGTGACAAGAGTGCTCGCGGTCACGGCGCTGACAAGTCTCGGCCCGGAAGACCTCGCGGAAATCGGATTCCAAGGTTCGCCGGAAGAAGTTGTCCTGCGGCTGGCAAAGCTCGCGCAATCCGCAGGGGCGGATGGAGTTGTCGCGTCACCGCGCGAAATCGAAGCAATTCGAAAAGCCTGTGGTCCCGACTTCTTGATTGTCACGCCCGGCATTCGGCCCGCCACGGGTTCAGTTGACGACCAGGCGCGCACGGCAACACCGGAGAGCGCCATTCGCGCGGGTGCGGATTATCTGGTCATCGGGCGGCCCATTACCGGGGCTCCGAATCCCGCCGCCGCCGCCGATGTCATTGCGGCGGAGATGGAAAAAGCGCTTACAAAATAGATCGAAAGCAAAAACATGACTGAAAACCAACTTCTCGACATCTTTCGCAAATATCATGCCTTGCTGGAAGGGCATTTCGTACTTTCGTCCGGCTTGCACAGCGATCGCTACGTTCAATGCGCGCTGGTGCTTCAACATCCGCGCGTGGCGGAGCAACTGTGCTCGCAGTTGGCCGACCAGCTCCGCCATTTGGGACCCTCGGTTGTGGCGGCTCCTGCGCTGGGAGGAGTATTGGTGGCGCATGAAGTTGCCCGCGCCCTGGCAGTAAGGTCGATCTTCACCGAGCGGCAGGACGGCGCCATGACGCTGCGTCGCGGTTTCTCTCTCGAACCCAACGAAAAGGTGCTGGTGGTCGAGGATGTGATCACGACGGGGCTCTCGACGCGCGAGACGATTCAATGCATTGAGCAATCGGGCGGCAAGGTGGTTGGAGCAGGGTCATTGATCGACCGCAGTGGCGGCACGGCCGACGTTGGGCTGGTGAAGGCATCACTGATCAATCTGAAGATTCAAAATTACAATCCCGCCGAATGCCCGCTTTGCCAGGCCGGAATTCCTGCCGTCAAGCCGGGAAGCCGCGTGAAGAAGTAAGTCCCTCTGCGCCGATAATTGGCACGCCTAACAACCCGTCACGCATACTCCTCCTTAATTATCGGCCTGAGCACTCCACGTTTCCATCCGCCTAACCGGCAGGATTTGGCAGCGGAGGAGAAAGAAGTGTCGGAGGCGCTTCGGGCGGCACCGGCGGGGGTTCAGGAGGCGGTGGGTAGACGATGTCGCCGAGCGGGCGATAGCGCGCGCCAATAAAGTGAATCACGTAGGACTGGAAGAACACCATGAAGGGCGTGCTGATGATGGCGAGGATGTAGAGAAATATCATCAATAGAATTCCGCCGAGAGCAGCCAGAAGGCACATGGTCTTCCAATCCCAAATCAGCCCCAGGGCCTTCCCAACAAAATACAGAGCGACGCCACCGATGCCGAGTGGAATCAGCGAAACGAGGATCACGACCAGGGTGATGATTCCCGCAAGGATCGCTGTGGCGATCGCGAGAACGATTTTCATGAGCACGTAGACGGTGAACTTCCACTTTTCCGCCGCGACGATCGGCAAAAGCCGCTGCCACGCGTCGATGACTCCGACCTCATCCAGCGCCATGATGGGAACGCAGAAATCCTTGGCGAAAAGCCCGATGACGGCGCTCACGATGCAATAAGCGATGAAGAGAAGGAAAAGACCGATTCCTCCCATGACGAGTGCGGCAATGTGTTCATCGGGATGATGAAAAAGTCCAAGTTGCCAGGCGACCAGGATCGGGAGGCCGATGAGAATCCCCAACGCCAGCGACGAAACGAACATGAATCCGATGGACCAAAAGAAATAGCTTCTGCCGTGACGCTCCCATCGCCCCCAGCTTCCTTTCAATTCGCACCGGTCGCGCAGAACCGAATCAAAAAGAACAAAGCGGAACACGGATGCGACGTAGAGGAAAAGCAAGAACAAAACGAAGAGAAGGAAAATCCCCGCGATGATCCAGGGGAGCCAGTGAAGTAGCGTTCCCCAATCAAAATCGGGCAGGAATGCTGAGGAGTCGCTATCGTGTTTGTGCCTCGGAATGAGTGAGCTGAAATTCCCGCCGCCACCGCCGCCACCCCCGGCAAATTCACCGGTCGTGAGACAAACGAGGGCGAGGCGAAGCCACCGCTTTAGGCGAAATGGCGCGAAGAGCTGTTTTTTCGTTCGCTCGATCGCCGGGGTGATGCAATCGATTGCGGATAGGGGTTTGGACATTGGGAAACGCCTTGGCCGACCTTACTACTTCATCTGTAGAGCATGCTCGCCGCTTTGGGTTACCGAGGAAGATATCGTCTCGCGCCGGGGGAGTCAAGCGGGCCGGTGAATTGAGGCGCGCCCGAGCCAGATTGCGTTTGACAAAAATTGACGCCCATTCCAATAATCAAGGGCGCATTTCGATATGTTCTATGAAGGGTTGAAAATACGTGGCGTGACCTGCGCGCTCGTGTTGGGCGCAGGCTTGGCCATCCCGTCCCGAACGTTCGCCCAGAATCCCACTTCTCCATCCACCTCAGTCGATCGCGTCCTCGACCACGCCATCATTATCGATACTCACGCTGACACGCCGCAAGTTCTGTTGGATGAAGGCTATGATCTTGCCGACCCGTCAAGCCCGTACATGATCAGCATTCCCAAGATGCGAGCGGGACATCTTGGCGCCGAGTTCTTTTCCATCTGGGTTGATCCCGATTGGCCGCGTCAGGACCTCATCCATCGCGCCCTGGATTTGATTGATGCGACGAACCAGCAGGTGGCGAGGCATCCCGATGTCCTGGGTCTTGCCACCACCGCAGACGATGTTGAGCGTCTGCACCACGAAGGGAAGATTGCCGTGCTTCTGGGCGTCGAAGGCGGACACGAAATTCAAGGTGATTTGCGCGCTCTCGACATCTTCTATCGACTGGGCGTCCGTTACATGACCCTGACCCATACTAAGAACGACGAGTTGGGTGACTCCTCCGGCGACAAGCCGCATTGGAACGGCCTCTCACCTCTGGGACGGCAGGCGGTTGCGCGTATGAATCAACTCGGAATGATGGTCGATATCTCGCATGTTTCCGACAACACTTTCTATGCCGCGCTGGCTGCGACCAAAGCTCCGCTGCTGGCTTCCCATTCCTCCTGTCGAGCGCTCTGCAATGCGCCACGCAATATGTCGGACGATATGATTCGCGCCCTGGCGAAGAACGGCGGGGTGATCGACATCAATTTCTACGCCGGATTCCTGAGCCCAGCTTATCGCGAAGCCTTTGCGAAAGTTGAAAAGCAAGTTGACGCGGCGGTCTCAGCCGAGCGCGCGCGTTACGCCAAAATGGGAAAGCAGCTTCCGTATGCGGACGAGGTTCTCATTGAACGCGGCTTCACCAAGGGTTTGCCGGCCCCGTCTTATACGGCGATTGCCGACCACATCGACCACGCCGTCAAGGTGGGCGGAATCGATCATGTGGGTCTGGGCTCCGATTTCGACGGGATCGATACACCGCCGCGCGGAATGGAAGATGCTTCGAAATTTCCCGCACTGGTTGCTGAACTCGTCCGGCGCGGTTATAGCGAGCAGGATTTGGAAAAGATTCTCGGGGGCAATGTGCTTCGCGTCATGCGCCAGGTCGAGCAGGTTGCGCGTCAGATGCAGGCCGCCCAAAATAAATAACATGGAATTTCCGGAGGATGTATGACGATGCAATTACGCAGGATTTCGCTGGGGGCTCTGCTGGCAGGGGCCTTGATGGTGCCCGTGGCACTGGCTCTTCCCCAGGCCAGTTCGACAACAAAGAAGCCCACGAGCTCGACAGCGCACACCGCTTCGGGCGCGCACTCGACCAGTGGTTCATTGCTGAAACCTGCAACCTTAAATCTGCAAGCGCCCGCGGTCTTCAGCGTGAAGTTTACGACGACCAAGGGGGATTTCGTGGTGGGGGTGACGCGCGCCTGGTCGCCGCGTGGAGCTGATCGCTTTTACAATCTGGTGAAGTACCATTACTTCGATGGCGTGGCCTTTTTCCGCGTGCTCCCTGGATTCGTGGCCCAATTCGGCATCAGCCCGAATCCGGATATTGCCAAGGTTTGGGAGGACGCCAAGATTCAGGACGATCACGTGACGCAAAGCAATTTTCGCGGCTCGTTGACATTTGCCACGGCTGGCCCCAATACCCGCACCACGCAGTTGTTCATCAATCTGGCGGATAATGCCAACCTCGATGCCATGGGATTTTCTCCTTTTGGCAAAGTGGTGAGCGGCATGGAAGTCGTGGACCAGTTCTATAGCGGCTACGGCGAAGGCGCTCCGAATGGGAACGGCCCGGACCAGGAGCGGATGCAACATGAGGGCAAAGCATACCTCGCGAAATCGTTCCCGCTGCTCGACACCATCAAGGCCGCAATCATTGTGCCACCGGCGCCAGCAACTCCGCAGAGTAAGACGCCAACTGCGACAAAGAAATAAGCGACAGACGAATGAGGCGAGTACGGCCGCCGAAACATGCGGTCCCATCACTTGCCTCGGACGCGAAACTCATTCCCGACCGACAGGAGAATTCATGAGCGATTTGAAACCGGGCCAATATGCAATTTTTGACACGACACTCGGTGAAATTACCTGCGAGCTCTTTCCCAGCAAGGCACCGGTAACGGTGCAAAACTTTGCCGGCCTTGCCAGTGGAACCAAGGAGTTCGTTGATCCTCAAACGCGTGAACGCACCAAGAGGCCTTTTTACCACGGTTTGACTTTTCACCGCGTGATACCCCAATTCATGATTCAGGGCGGATGCCCACTCGGGTCCGGCACCGGCGGTCCCGGCTACAAGTTTCAGGATGAATTTACCAAAGAGCTTTCCTTCGACCGCCCCGGGCGGCTCGCCATGGCCAATGCCGGCCCGGGGACGAATGGCTCACAGTTTTTCATCACCGTTGCCCCCACCGAATGGCTGGACAATCACCACACCATTTTCGGCCAGGTGGTGAAAGGCATGGACGTGGTTGAGAAAATCGTGACCACGCCGAAGGGCGCGAACGATCGCCCCAAGACGCCGGTGGTGATGAATTCTGTAAAGATTGTGGAAGTGAAGTGAACGGGATTTGGAGTAGTGCGGACCTCACTCAGAGGTCCGCACTACCTTTTAGTGGTCACACTGCCCGTTGATACCAGCTCCGCGCCGGCGTGCCCAAGCGCACACCAAGTCTATTTCAAAGCCACCCCGTAAAAATAATTGTAGTAATTCTGGCCCGACACACTGCGGAAGAGCCTTGTAGGACGAGAAGAGGACTGCATTATTGAGGAAAGTTACAAATACGTCCTGCTGAGTCGTGGGCATCGACACGCGGAAAGTGAACAAGCCGAAACAGGGATCTGCCAGTTCGTTCGCGTTGCCGTTGTAGAGGTAAGGAGTATCCGCCACGGCGGCGAGCGTGCCCTGGGCCATGATGCTGCCACTGCTACTTGTTATCGTGACATCCCCGGCGGCGTCGACCACCAGGCTCGCCATCCCCATGCTGGGCGTTCCGGTTTCGGTGTTGCTGCCCGAGGGCAATGTGGCATTCACCTTGTGGTAGTACATGGCGGTATAAGTCGCGGCGGCGGCCGGGTCAAATGCCTTCGATGCTGCCTGCTGCAATCCGAAGATCGTGCCGTTAGGATTATCAACCGCGAATATCCCGTTGGCCGTGCCGAAAATGTACGAAGGAGGTCCGTTCACCGAGGGGATCTCGATGAAAGTTCCCGAGGCATCCTCCTGGAAGGTGGAGGAGGCAAACGAGGAGTTATTAAAAGCCTCCTGCTGGTTTTGCTCCCCGAAGGGCCAATAACTCGAAGTGCTGGCATTGGTCTCGGCATCCATGTCGACCGTGCCGATCGAAGCACCGCCTTGTGTAGTGCGAAACTGCATGTAGTTATATTTGTGACTGGCGAAAGTGGCTGCGTTGACCTTGGCGGTTTGGACCGCGGTAACCAGAGCCAGGGTATTTTTGTCCGGTCCGGCCATGGTGGCTTCAATGAGCATGGCATAATTGGGAATCTCAAATGCCGCCACCAGGTTGCCGGTGGGATCGGTCAAAGTGTACGTTCCATCCTGGTTCGTGGTGTAGGCAACCGTTCCGCTCATATTATTGGAAATATCCGAATAGGTAATGGTTTGGGCGTTGGGATCAAGCGAGACCGTGAAGAAATCACCTACCGATGCGCTTCCTGTATACGTCCGCAAGGCCGGGGCCTGCTGAATTGGGGCAGGTGCAACGGATCCGCAAGCGAGTAATCCAAGGGTAATGAAGATGATAATAGCGAGACGAACTTTCATGAGGGGCTCCATTCTATGAAAAAATATTTCCTGTAAATAAACAAACAAATCACTCCACAGATCAATTAATCGGGAGCTGGCCGTGAAACTTTAGGTGGATGAGAGAGATTCTAGATTACAGTTGGGTAAGCGTGAAAAGGGCCAGTTACTCGTGAGGAATTGAGTCCACTGTTATTTTAAGGAATGGGATCCGCTGGTCTGCGAACCGGGTATGTTTTGAAACTGCGCCTATTTGGATATTCAATCGTCAACCTCAGAAAAATGATCTTTCTCCGACACGGGCTCTCAGTTACTCTCATTCAAAGGAGGCCTGTGATCTGAAAAACCTGTTCGATGCGACAGTGGCGAATCAGGTAAAGACCCGGCTGGGAAAATTGGAGCCGCAAAGTGAGAGGCTCTGGGGCAGGATGACGGCGGCGCAGATGCTGGCACATTGCTCGGTGAGTATGCAGTGGGCGGTGGGAGAACTGGTGCCCGAAAAAGGAGCGCTGCCCGCACGTTGGATGGGGCGGCTGGTGAAGCCGATGGTGTTTCGGAACGATGACCCGATGCGGAAAAATTCGCCGACGGCTAAGAGCCTCATTGTGGCCGACGAACGAGATTTGGCCAAGGAACGGGACCGGTTATCGGGACTCATTGACAAATTTGCGGCGGGAGGGCCGGCAGGGTGCACGAGGAATCCGCATAGTTTTTTTGGGAATATGACGCCGGAGGAGTGGGCGATTTTGATGTACAAACATCTCGACCATCATTTGCGCCAGTTTGGGGTGTGACCGTCTCGAAAACGGGCAATATCGCAACTGATCAGGTTGGCAACACTCTGCCCGTTATCCGGAGAAGTGGGGCCACTTAGACCCCGATAATTTCCACCAATTCCTTCACCGCCGCGGCCGATTTCTCAAGCCCCGCTTCTTCTTCCGGAGTCAGCTTGATCTGCACGATCTCCTCGATTCCGCCCGCGCCCAGCTTTACCGGCACACCCACAAACAGCCCCTTGATTCCATACTCGCCTTCGAGATACGCCGCGCAAGGGAGAATCTTCTTGCGGTCGTTGAAGATGGCATCGATCATGGCCACTACTGCGGCCGAGGGCGCATAGAACGCGCTGCCGGTTTTCAGGAGGTTGACGATTTCCGCTCCCCCCTTGCGGGTGCGGTCGATAATCTGGTCGAGCTTGTCCTTCGCCATGAGCTGCGAAACGGGCACGCCGGCAATCGTCGTGTAACTTGGCACGGGAACCATTGTGTCGCCGTGGCCGCCCAGCACCAATCCTTCGACATCGAGCACGGAGACTTTCAGAGCCTCGGCGATGAACGTTCGATAGCGCGCTGAATCCAGCACGCCGGCCATTCCAATCACGCGGTTTTTGGGGAAGCCGCTGACGCGAAACGCCGTCTGCACCATCGCATCAAGCGGATTCGTCACCACGATGAGAATCGCCTTGGGGGAGTATTTCGCTGCCTGCTCAATCGCGGCCTTCACGACTTCATAATTCGCCTTCAGTAAGTCGTCGCGGCTCATCCCGGGCTTGCGGGGGAATCCCGCCGTCATCACGATCACATCGGAATCGGCTGTATCTTTGTAATCGTTCGTCCCTTTGATTTTGACGTCGTAGCCTTCAATCGGGCCCGCTTCAAGCAAGTCCAGACCCTTGCCCTGCGGCACGCCCTCCAAAATATCGATCAATGCCACATCGGCGAGCTGCTTGTCGACAATCCGGTGCGCGAGTGTCGCCCACGTTTCCTGCCCCAATGACGGTTACTTTTTTACGCATGAGTTCCTCCAGGAAAGAAAAAAGGCTTCAGGTGCCAGGTGTCGGGTGTCAGGGGAAGAGCGGCTTCTGCGCCAGGCTTATTACGATTCCAGGTCGCACAGTTCTGGCATCAGACGGCAACGCCACATACCGAGGCTGTGGTCTAATTTGCCTGATACCTGGCACCTGACACTTTCTTCGCGAGTTGGAGAGCTCCGACTCAAAAAACCTCAATTCCGTGAAATTTCCTTCGAGACCAAGGTGTTCGACAGATTTTCGCGCGTAGAGAAGGCTTTGGTCAACGCTGTTCTCGAATCGTATCTCCAGGGGGTTTCAACCAGGAGAATCCAAGATATTGTCTTTCGATTTGGCATCGAGAATTTATCTGCCTCCAGCGTTTCCAGGATATCCAAAGAGCTTGACGAGAAGGTAGAAGAATTCCTGAAGAAACCTATCGAACGTCCTATTCCTTATCTTTATGTAGATGCAAGCTACTTCAAAGTAAGAACAGAATCAAGATATGTTACTAAAGCTTTCATGATCGTCACAGGTGTTAGAGATGACGGTTATCGCGAGATACTTGGCGCAAGAATAGCCGACAGTGAAGATGAACTCTTCTGGTCGGGATTATTTAAAATATCTGGCGGATCGTGGGTTGTCCGGAGTAAAGCTCGTGAATCAGATGGTCATAAGGGAATCCAGAAAGCGGTTGAGAAATCATTTCTTGGTGCTTCATGGCAAATGTGTCACGTTCACTTTTCAAGAGCGGTCTTGAGAAACGTTGCCAAGAAGTATCATAAGGAGATCGCCGATAAGATCAAGATAGCTCTGGAAGACGAAATCAAGATGCAGGACTTAGCGAAAGAATTGAGGGAAAGAGG
This sequence comes from uncultured Acidobacteriota bacterium, assembly GCA_963733285.1. GTDB lineage: Bacteria > Acidobacteriota > Terriglobia > UBA7540 > UBA7540 > Bog-366. The sequence goes on along the minus strand of CAVTDA010000077.1, from coordinate 311 downwards.
TTATGCCAAATCTGCTGACACTATCGACCGCTTCAGATTCAGTCTGTGGAATTACAGGGCATTTCCCAGAGGTCACTGGAGAAGGGTTCGGACTACAAACGGGCTGGAGAGGATCAATAAGGAGCTGAAAAGAAGATCCAGGGTAGTCGGTGCCTTCCCAAGTGAGAGCTCGTTCATGAGGTTAGGGGTTTCGATCCTCATCGATATCAACGAAGAATGGCTGACCGCTAAAAAGTATTTATCTATGGATGCTGATTGAGTATGTTGGGATACAGAGCAACTCCAAATTACAGAAATCTCGGCACACTACC
>CAVTDA010000076.1:0-18993 GCA_963733285.1 uncultured Acidobacteriota bacterium | reverse complement strand
TCAATAGTGCAACATTCATAAAAGGGATTATTGGAACTGACTCAATTCTTAAGGAAAAGACCCCTCAAATTGCTTTTGTGGGGCGTTCAAATGTGGGCAAATCAAGTGTTATCAATTCGCTCCGTTATGCGAAAGGATTTAGTTAAATCGAGCGCAACAGCAGGGAAAACAAGGCAAATAAACTTTTTTCTCATTGACCAGAAGTATTATTTTGTTGAATTTGCAGGATACGGATTTGCGCGCATGGGCGCAAAAGGCGCTGAAAAAATTCGCAAACTTATTCTATGGTATTTGGGAAGTGGCGAAGCAAGGGTACGCGCAGTATTGCTCATAGTCGAGCAGGATTCGCACAGCTTTCAAAAAGTCTTCCGCCAAAAGACCGAACGCCTGAAGGCTCGGGCTGTCCGCGCGGCCTTCCGAATTGAACGCTGGCTGATGACCCACAAGTTGCTCGTCCTGGCACTCATGGTCGCCATTCTTGCCGGACTGATTCTGACCGACAAATCCGGAACCCTTTCCGAATGGCGATTCCGCATCATTTGGAGGTTCGCCCGAAGGGACGCAGCGGTGAAACCTCGGGAAGCCTCTCTCACCTACCAACGACTGCTCAGCGCCCTGCAAAAGAAAGGCTTTCGGAAAAAAACCTCGCAAACCCCGCGCGAATTTGCGTTTTCCTTCCTGGGCACGCCCTGGGGTCCGGGAGTCATGGAATTCACCAAGCTCTACAACATCCTTCGCTACGGGAATGCCTCGGTTTCCATCAGCCGCCTGCGCGCGATTCTTGAGGAGCTTGGGCAGAGAAAGTAGGAGAAGTTTGGCTTTTTCGCATCGAGGAGCTATTAGGCGGACTCGTTCGATACGACTTGCGGGGATTGGCGTCGGAGGTCTTCAGCGAAACAATCCAGCCCAATTGCCAACAAACTTAAGGTATAGACTTTCCGCCATCGACCACCAACACCTGCCCTGTGATGAAATCGCTTTGAGTCGCGAGGAAAAGAACCGTCTGCGCGATGTCGTCCGCCGTTCCCGTTTTGGCGAGCGGCGTGGCTTTGATACCCTTGCGGATTCTGGCATCGCGCTTCTCATCCGGAAACATAATCGTCCCGGGAGCAACACTGTTGACGCGAATCGTGGGGGCAAGAGCCTTGGCCAGCGTGCGTGTCAGTGAAATCAAGGCGGCCTTTGAGGCGCAATAGTGCATGTAGTTCGGCCACGACTGGATGCCGCCGAGTGATGAGAGATTGATGATGTTTCCGCCTCCCTGGCGCATCATCATGCGTGCCGCGGCCTGAGCGCAAAAGAATGGCCCCTTGAGATTTGCTCCCAGCACGCGGTCAAAGTCCTTCTCCTCCAACTCGTCCCAGGATCTTGGGAAAAAGATGCCGGCATTGTTCACGAGCAAATCAATCCTCCCAAAGCGTTTTTCGACGGCGCGAAACATCGACGCCACCTGCTTCGGGCGCGAGACATCGGCGCGCAATGCCACCGAATGCACGCCCATGGCGGAGATTTCCCTTGCGACCTCCTGGGCCTCAGCCTTTGACTGGTTGTAGTTGACGATGACGTCCGCGCCGGCGCGGCCAAGAGTCAGGGCAATTGCCCGCCCGATGCGCTTGCCGCCGCCGGTTACCAGCGCCACCTGATTTTGAAGAGGTCGATTGCTCATTTTAGGGATCCACCCAAATAGTCGAATCCTTCGTCGTGTGGGGCTTTTTGTCTCTTGCATCCCCGGGAGAATCGGCCTAGATTCGGGCCGGAGGTAGCCCCATGCGATATGGATCTATGGAAGATATTACCAAATTCCTGGCCTGCCACCGAGTCGCCCTCGTCGGTGTTTCCCGTAATCCCCGGCATTTTTCCCGCGCCATTATGGCCGATTTCCTGGCAAAGGGGTACGATGTAATTCTCGTAAACCCCCACGCCGGTGAAATCGCAGGTCATCGGTGTTTTCCAAAAGTCTCCGCTGTGACACCCCTCCCAGAAGCGGCAATGTTGCTCACTGGATCGGCCGCGTCAACGGAAGAAGCCTTGGGGGAATGCACCGCCGCTGGCATCCGGCAAATTTGGATTTACAAGGACTTCAAAGGTGGTGCGGAACTCAACCCCGCGGAAGAGGACTGCCGAACGCAGGGCGCCGAGGTGATTAAAGGCTATTGTCCATTCATGTTTCTTCCCCATCCAGCCCTTATCCATAAAGTTCACCGGTTCGTCGCCAAAGTCGCGGGCACCTATCCCCTCTGACCCAACCGCCGTGCCACCTGGCGCGTGCCTTGACGCTTCTCGCCACTAACTCTTAGAATCGCACTTTGCCGCGATGACCCAGGTGGTGCTATATACGAAACCCGGATGCAGTCTGTGCGACAAGGTTAAGGCTCAGCTCAACGCCTTGCGCGCCATGCACTGGTTTGAGCTTCGGGAAGTTAATATCCTCGAAGACCGCGCCGCCTATGCGGAATTTTGTGAACAGATTCCCGTAGTCTTCATCGACGGGCGAAAAGCCTTCAAGTATCATCTGAACGAGAGGGAATTCTTGCGGCGGCTGCAACCGCGGCCAACAGAGGGAGAATTTACGGATCATGAAAGTTGATATTCTGACGATTGCGGCGCACCCTGACGATGTCGAGATCACTTGCGGGGGCACTGTAATCAAAATGACGGAAGCGGGCTACCGCGTCGCCATGCTCGATTTGACCGCGGGCGAAACCGGTACTCGCGGCAGCGCGGCCTTGCGGGAAAAGGAAGCCAAGAAGGCCGCCAAAGTTCTGGGCGTAATTCACCGCGAAGTTTTGGGAATCCCCGACGCCGCCGTCGAAAACAATCGCGAGAACAAGCTAAAGGTGGCGCAGAAAATCCGGGACCTCAGGCCGGACACGGTCATTCTGCCCTACTGGGAGGGCCGGCATCCCGATCACTACACCACCGGTCTGCTTGGTTACGAAGCGTGTTTCCTGGCGGGTCTGGCCAAGGCGCCTCTGGCGGGAAAGCCTCATCGCCCCTTCAAGATTATCTACGCGACGCAATATGTTCCGGGCCTGCGCCCCACCTTCGTCGTGGACATCACGCGGCAATTCGCGAAGAAATTGAAGGCCATCTTTTGCTTTGCCTCGCAATTCTCGCCCCCGAAGGAATTGCAAAACCTCTTCCCTGCGCGCGGCGAAATCAACGCCCGCATGAGCACCGATGCCGGCCACTTTGGCCATATGATCGGCGTCCGCTACGGCGAGCCCTTTCTCATGCGTGAAATGGCGGAGGTACGCGACATCGTTAAGATTCCGGTGAAGTCGATCTGAAATGAGGTTTGACCGTGCCCTACCAAGACTTGCGGGAATTTATCGACCGGCTGGAGCGTGCAGGTGAACTGAAGCGCATTTCGGCGCCAGTTGACGTCGACCTGGAGATAACGGAAATCACCGACCGCGTTTCCAAGTCCGGCGGCCCGGCGTTGCTGTTTGAGAAGCCGCGCTCGGCTCGCGACGGCGTGGAATACTCCATGCCGCTCCTTATTAACACGCTGGGCACTCGTCGGCGGCTGGAAATGGCTCTGGGAGTCGGGTCGCTCGATGAAATCACGCGGCGCATGGAAGACTTGCTGGACATGAAGCCGCCCGAGGGATTCTTCGATAAAGTCAAGATGCTCCCCAAACTCTCCGAGCTGGGCTCGTTCTTTCCCAAAACCGTGCGCTCCGGGCCGGTCAAAGACGTGATCGAGAAAGATGACCCATCGCTCGGCCGCCTGCCGGTGATGCAGTGCTGGCCGCTGGATGGCGGGCGCTTCATTACCTTTCCCATGGTGGTTACACGCAGCCCGAAGAATGGCCGCCGCAATGTGGGCTGCTACCGCATGCAGGTTTTTGATGATCGCACGACGGGGATGCACTGGCAGGTTCATAAGGGCGGCGCGGAGCACTTCCGCTGGCTCGAGCGCCAGGGCAAGGGCCGCCGCATGGATGTGGCGGTTGCCCTGGGAGCCGATCCCGCCACGATGCTCTCCGGCATTCTCCCCCTGCCGGAGGATCTGGACGAGTTCCTTTTTGCTGGATTCCTGCGCCAACAGCCGGTGGAGATGGTGAAATGCGAAACCGTCGACCTCGAAGTTCCAGCCCAGGCGGAAATCGTTCTCGAAGGCTATGTGGACCTGGATGACATTCGCACTGAAGGCCCATTTGGCGATCACACCGGATACTACTCGCTGGCGGATAAGTTTCCCGCATTCCATATCACCTGCATCACGCGGCGGAAGAATCCGATTTATGTTTCCACCATCGTCGGCAGGCCGCCCATGGAAGACTACTGGATGGGTTACGCGGTCGAGCGCCTCTTCATGCCTCTGATGCGGAAACAACTGCCGGAAGTTGTCGATATGCACATGCCGGCGGAAGGTGTCTTCCACAACTTGATGATGATCTCAATTCGCAAGAGCTATCCCGGCCACGCCCGCAAGGTCATGAACGCCATCTGGGGAATGCCCGGCGCCATGTTTACCAAGTGCATCGTGGTGGTGGACCATGACGTGAATGTTCACGACACCGCCGAGGTCGTCTGGAAGGCTCTGAATCACATCGACCCGGAACGCGATATTCAATTCACGCTCGGTCCCGTCGACCAACTTGAACACGCTTCGCGCCTGCCGAATTTCGGTTCGAAGATGGGAATCGACGCCACGCGCAAGTGGGCCACGGAGGGATTCGCTCGCGACTGGCCAGACGAGATCGTCATGGACCCCAAGGTAACCGACAAGGTTGATAAACTCTGGGCGAGCCTCGGGCTTGCAGCGCCCAAGAAATAGTTCGCAGCAGGCACCCTGACCACAAGATACCGGCCTGCGCAGGGACCCCGCCTTCGTCCACACTCCGACTCTCGCCATTTAAATCACATTGTGATATAATCTGTTTTTATGGCTCGTCACGTTGCCCCGCCCACAATTCCCCCGCTGCGAGCTGAAGCTCTGCGGCAGCTCGGCTGGTTTCGCTACCGGATACGGCGCTTTTTGCGTTTCAGTGAGCGTGTATCGCGTTCCTGCGGAGTTACCCCGCAGCAGCACCAACTGATGCTGGGAGTGGCGGGTTATACGGGCCGCGGCTGGGCCACGATTTCCGAACTGGCGGAATTTTTGCAAGCGCGTCACAACGCCGTGGTGGGGCTCGTTCAGCGCGCCGAGGAGCGTGGTCTGGTGCGCAAGGTTCAGGGCGAACAGGACCGCCGATTCGTCAAAGTGCATCTTACGCGCCAAGGCTATGCGATTTTGGATAAGATATCGCGGCAGAATTTGGCCGAACTCCGCGAGCTCCAGTTTGAAATCATGAAAACTCCGCAGCCCCGCCCGCGCAATATTCCTGCCGCGCAGGGTACGGAATGACGGCAGCACGCAGGCGCCGGGGATCTTCACGCGGCGAACCATCACCAATCCCAACGATCAAGAGGAACCTTGCATGACTCCGAACCCCCAACCGGAATCCCGCTGGTTTCGAGAATTCGGCCAGGCGCTTGACCCCAGCATTCTCACCACATCAGGCTATGCGCTGATTGTCGGGTTCATCGGCGGACTGGTGGCGCAGGGGCTGCTCGAACTCATCTATCTCTTCACCAATATCTTCTTTTACGGAAAGCTCTCGTTTACGATCACTTCCCCGGCCCACAACACTTTGGGGCCATGGGTGATTCTCATTCCCGCCATCGGCGGATTACTGGTCGGCGTGATGATCCACCTTTGGGAACCCACGCTGAAGGGCCACGGCATTCCCGAGGCCATGGAGGCCGTGCTGGTGGGGAAAAGCAAGATTCGCACCCGCGTGGCGATATTGAAGCCTCTGGCCACGGCATTTGCCATTGGCACGGGCGGTCCGTTTGGCGCCGAGGGGCCCATCATTCAAACCGGCGCCGCCTTTGGATCGATTTTCGCGCAAGTCACCAACCTTACGCCCTATCAGCGGAGAGTATTGCTCGCGGCGGGAGCAGCCGCCGGCATGGCCGCCACGTTCATCGCTCCCTTCGCAGGAATTCTGGTCGCCATCGAACTCCTTCTCTTCGAGTTTCGCGCCCGCTCGTTTATTCCCGTCGCGCTCTCTTCCGTCATGGCCACCGCCGTCGCCGTTCATTTCCGCGGATGGGCGCCGCTATTCCCAACGCCCGCCTTCTCCCTCGTCAGTATGCAGGAACTGTGGCTCTTCGCGCTCATGGGGCTGATCATGGGTGTGTTGGGCATTCTCATGATCCGCGTGCTTTTCTTTTTGGAAGACGCCTTTGACCGCTTTCCGCTGAAACCCGCACTCGTCTGGGCGCCGGTCACCGGAGCGTTGTTGCTGGGGGTGATTGGCTACTTCTATCCTCAGGTCTTCGGCACGGGCTATGACACCATCCGCGACATGTTGAACGATCACCTGACAACTCACACCCTGCTGGGGATATCCGCCGCCAAATTCGCCGCGCTGGTGCTCTCGTTGGGATCCGGCACCACGGGCGGCGTGTTTGCTCCCTCTCTGATTGTGGGGGGCGGCGTGGGAGCGGTCTACGCGCAGGTTTGCCATCACTTCCTTCCTCATCTGGTGAGCGATCCGGCGCTCTACTCGCTGGTGGCCATGGCGGCGATGTTCGGCGGCATCGCGCGCGCGCCGTTCACCTCCATCATTTTTTTGTTTGAGCTCAGCCGCAATCCCAACGCGCTGTTGCCCCTGGTGGTGTGCGTTGTGGTGTCGGACGGCTTGGTGCGCCTGTTCAGCGCGGAATCCATCATGACCGGCAAGTTGATCAAGCGCGGACTGATCGTGCGGCAGGACTACACGGTTCCCATGCTGATGCGCGGGCGGGTGGAATCCGCCATGAGTCAGACTTTTACCACGGTCAGTGCGGATCAGGATGTTCGGTCGGCAGTGCGCGAGGTTTCACCGGAAATTGTCGGCATCATTCCGGTGGTGGATGCGGACGGGCGGCTGGCGGGCATCATCGAGCCCCACGACCTTTTGAAGGGCGTCGATCGCAACCCCAAGGTGCGCGAGATCATGCACCAGGAATACCTCGTCGCGACCCCCACTGAAACCGTGGACCAGCTTACGCGCGACATGGTGGTTCAGAACATTGAAAATATTGTGGTGGTGGATGGCAGTGGCAAGCCGGTCGGCGTGGCGCGCGCTTCCGATATCCTTCGCCTGCGGCGCTGGGTGATTGAGGAAGAGGGCGTGGGCAAACCGCCGGTGCGCATCAAGGGTTCCCCTCCGCATGCCGCCGCTTCCAACCGAGCTTAGCGGGATGGGGTTGCGAAAACTTCTGAGGACTAAATCTTCTTAAACTCGCCGGTCACGCCCTTGCCCACGGACTGCGTTCCCTTGCCGCTATTGGTAAGATCCTTCCCCGCCCCCGCCGTGCCTTTGTTGAAGGATTTTCCCGCCGCCTGCCCCTTCCCGTGCGCCAGATTCCCCACTGCCTGGCCCGTGCCCACGGCGAAATCCTTGCCGCCATCCACGAGTCCCTTGCCCACCTGCGTCCCACCCTTGGAGATTTGCGCTCCAGGCGTTGCTGCCGTGGTCGTATGATGGACGGGATGCGTGGTCGTCGTCTTACTGGCAACATGCTGCGTGGTTCCCGGATGCGCCGTCGTCTTGTGGTGCGTGGCGGTGGTCGTGGTATGCACCGGCGGCTTGTTCGTTGGGGTGGTGGATTTAGCCGTGGTCGTGGTGGCCGTCTTATTCGTCGTGGTCTTGGCCGCCGTGGTGTGAGTGACGGGCTTCGTGGTGGTCGTCTTGGTCGTGCTGGGAGTCGTCTGGCCCCAGCCGCACACCGCAAACGCCAGCGTGACACTCCCCAGCGCCAGCATTCGCAAAATCTTGCTCGCTGCTTTGTTGCTCTTCATCGCGCACCTCATATGGCGTCAGCCATCGAAAATGTCCCCCCACGGGAGCCTCATTGAGCCAGCACGTCACTCAACCGTTATCGGACACCCTAATCGGAAAACCTAAGCTACCACCATTTGGCAGGAAATGTAAGGCCTTCGTCGGGGTCGCAAGGCAACGCCTCGAGTCGCATCCATGCAGGCCACTCTACGCGTCCCTCGCGGATTTGCCGATAAGCTTTGCGCGAACGATTCCCGTGCCCCGTTCAGCAGTCAGAACCGTTCCTGCTCCGGGCCGAACGCCGATTCGTGGGGGCACCATCCGCGAGAATCGCCCATCCTTCATGTCGCCCGGGGCGTGTGCAACTTAATGGGGAGGGCTTTTGCATAACTTCGGAAATCGGGGTCCGTCGTGAAAATGTTCCATTGCCGGCTGAGAGCAATCTGGCAAATCAAGGCGTCCACGACGGAGGCGGCAATTCCCCTTGCCCGGCAGGCATTGCTTACCCCGGCCGCCGCTTCGTAGTCAGAAGTACCAATCGGCTCATCGGGGAAAGGACGAAGGGCAGCGCGAAGCTTTTCATATTGCGCGGCGGTTCGAATTCCCGATAGCAATTCCTGCCGGATCAAGCCGATGATGCGCGTGCGGCCCTCGCGCGTAAGGTCCGCGAGCTCGCGCACCACCGCCTGTTCCGCCGCGGTCAGGTCCCTGGGGCGCCGGCGCAGCGCGAGCGACCATACCGAGGTGTCAACCAGCGTGTTCATCGCTTGCGGCGCTCCCGCTTGTAGTCATAGTTCACGTGGTAATCGATGGTTCCGAAAAGGGAGAGGATCCGCTGCTGCTTCCGCCGCTGGACGTATTCATCCAGCGCCGCAGTCACAGTTTCCTTCTTCGTGCGGTGACGCCCCAGTTTTTGGGCCTCCGCAATCAGACGATCGTCAATCGCCAGGTTCGTGGGCATGGCCTGCCTCCACACATCATCTTACACAATATCCTGTGTAGACGGAATCGCTAATTGTCGGTTATCGCCGCCGAAGAGCGCAATTACAATGTTGGTGTCGAGAGGATTCTACCAGACATTCAGTTCAACATGTTCACAGCCTTCGAGGATGGCTTGGGAGATGGATTCCAGGTCGGCCGGAGTGATGGTCCCCGCAAAGTGGAGCAGTTTTTCGCCCGGAACGCCGATCGGCGCTGCTCGCCAATTATGGAGCAGCTTCAACCGTGAGCCTGAGCCCGATGGCTCTGGTGACGGCGACCAAGGTGGAAAGGCGCGGGTTTCCTTGCACCGACAACGCCCGGTAAAGACTCTCTCGCTCGATGCCGGCCGCCTTGGCAACTTTGGCGATGCCCTGAGCCTGAGCGAGATGGCGCAAGGCAATCAGCAGAACGCGGGGTTCGTCTTCATCCTCGAGCGCAGCTTTCAGGTACTCGGCGGTAAAATCCGGGTCCTTGCGGAGCCTCCGAACGATGGCGTCGTCGTGGGAGACGCTGGCTTTACGTTTCATAGGATTTCGCCCCTCTCTTTATAATCGCTGAGATACTTCGCCGCCCGGTCGATGTCGGACGCCTGCTTTCGTTTGTCCCCGCCGCAGAGAAGCAGGACGCATACCTTCCCAATCATCGAATAGTAGACGCGATAGCCCGGCCCCCAATCGATTCGCAGCTCACACACACCCTGCCGCAACGGGTTGCAATCACCAAAGTTTCCCGCGGCGAGCCGGTCGATTCGGGTTGCTATCTTCGCTTGTGCGCGCGCATCCGCCAGTTCCGACAGCCAGTCATCGAAGATATCCTTGCCAGCACGGCTGACGTAGTGGCGAATCTCGATCACGGTTTTGATTGTAACTTATAAATTACAGCGTGGCAAGCACAGGGAAAGGGTGCGGGGCGGCCGCGTCTGTAGCGGCTGTCTCCGACTGCCAAACGTCGATTAGAGATCGACGCTACAAAGTCCTTCGCCGCCCGGGGGGACGGAGATTGGCCCTGGCGATAGCAGGATTGATTTTCCCTCTCCGAGGGGAGAGGGTGGCCGAGGGACGACGACGGGTGAGGGGTCTCTTCCTCCGCGTCCTTTGCGTCTTCGCCTGAAACCGCTTTTATCCACCCCTCGCCCATTTGGGGGTCGAAGATTCGCCGCGGCGAAAGAGGGGAGGGGTGAGGGGGGTATCACAGCGTTTGGGTCGCACTCTGCCCGCCGGCGGACCCCCGGTGAAGACGGATTATTCCAGTTCACCGGGCTCCAAACCGGTTTTCCGCGGGACTTTCCGCACCCACGCATGCGCGTCGCGAACGGATGTTGTCACCGATTGACGGCACAACCCACGACACCCACGCGTGTCGTGGCCACCATCTGAGGTGAAATACTGGTTTTGAGAAATTGGAATTTGAGGTGTCTGTCCCGGGTTTTTCACAGGTGCTTGCAACGAGTCCGGCTTTCCCGTATCCTGAGGGTCATGGAAATCAACCTCACCCCGGATATCGAAAAGAAGCTCAATGACCTCGCCGCGCAGAGCGGACGTGGGCCTGAACAGCTCTTGCAGGATGCATTGGCTGGATATCTGGACGAGCTGGCGCAGACTCAAAACACGCTGAACAGCCGCTACGACGATCTAAAAGAGCGGCAAGGTGAAAACCATCGACGGCGAGGAAGCTCTTGCGCGCCTGAAAGCCAGAACCGAAACTCAGCGCAGCCGCCAGGCATGAGCAGCGGTTTCGCTCTCCACCCGCAAGCCTTTGCCGACCTCGACGAAATCCGCCAGTACATTGCGGAGAAAAGTCCGGACGCTGCCGACCGCGTCATTACAGAGATTTTTGACAATCTTCGCGAGCTGATCCCCTTCCCCCATCGGGGCCATCGCCGCCCGGACCTAACTTCACGACCACTGCGCTTCATTCTTGTGCGTGAATACCTGGTTGCCTACGCACCCAACGAAAATCCGTTGTGGGTTGTCGCGGTCCTCCATGCGCGGCGTAATCCCCGCATCATGGCCGCCATCCTGAGAGATCGCGAGGCTTAAACCTTGCAGCAGGTACCGCAGAGTTTGCGGCGGGAATTGGGTAGCGACGAGTAGTGCGCTTTCCAGCACTACTCGGCGGCTTTTCAACGGGCGTATTATCCGCGTTGATGGAGGGCGGTGCCGATCTATACGCAACACTCTCGCAGCAACCATGGAGGAATTACCGAAAAAGTGCCGCGGAGTATTTCCAGAGAGCGGAAAAACTCTGCGCTACCAGCTGTACCATCACCAGTTAACTTACTCATACAGCAACTCCCCCAGATACTGGAACTTTCCGACATGATCCGTCAGGCAACACCTGACGCGGCAAAGCGGGTCGGGTTTGAATTCGTTGTCGGATCAAGGATGATAAGAAGAAAAGTCCCGCGCCGGTTCAGCGCCGAACAAGAAGAACGTCCGATTGCTTTTTCTAAACCAAAAGATGAGTCACCGTGTACCAAATGGGTGGCTGTTCCCGATGCTGGCAGCATTCAGGGCTAACGTCGATTGGGATCTCCAGCAAGAGAGGTTCGAGTGGAAGGTTCCGTTGGCGAAGCTAGTCCCGGCCGTCATAGATGACCTCGTGGGGACTTGCGTCACCGAACATCGGGATAATAACCAGGCACCCGACAAAATTGGCAAGCGCGAATCAAACTACGTACAGTGCTATGACAAGATTCAGCTTTACCTCCTGGAAAATGGGATGGACAAGACAAACTAAGCACCATCCAAGGGGCGGTGCTCTCTTCGGGTCGCCCCCCGTTGATCTGGGCAAAAAGCACTTGACAAGCATACTTACAATGTGTAAGCATTGGTCTTACAGCCTGTAGGCATGGAGGCAGAACGGATGAGTCAAGACAGAGTTCCAGGAGTTTCCGGTAAAGAGGCGTTGATACTCGAATTACTTCTCCAGAAACCTTTAAATGAGATGTTTGGGCTTGAACTTGTTGGCTGCTCGGACGGCCAACTTAAGAGGGGAACGGTGTATGTGACACTTGGTAGGATGGAGGACAAGCACTACATCGAATCCCACTTAGAGGACCGCCCCCTAGGGTCCGTGGGATTGCCTAGACGCCTCTATCGAGTTACGGGCTACGGGCAGAGAGCATATGCAGCGTGGCGAATGGCGAGAGAAGCCAGGAAGCTTCTCTTCGATTCCGGAGAGGTACTGGCATGAAAAAGACATCCAAGCGCAAGAAAATAGGTTATATCGAATGCGTAAAATACATTCTAAGATTTGCGGATGTATTTGACTTGCGAAGCGAAGAAGTCGAAAAAATCATTCGAATCGCCGATGAGCACATACGGCGCGGGGAGCAGATCGAATTTCCAGTGACGCGTGCCTTTCTCAAACTTATGGAAGCGGCACTGTTCATAATGGGTGGAGTGTGGCATCAGGGGCTTTTTGGAAATCAACGGTTGGTGTTCTGGAAAAAGTCATTCGAAAACTCATACGCCCTATACCTCGAAGCAGAAGCAAAGTCAGGCCGACGGAAGATTCAAAGGATTTCCCGGCCTCCGGGCGTCGTCCTTTCCAAAATAGCTGGTTTTTTTTGCTCCCGAAAAACAATCGAACAGGTAGTAAATCCTAGCCTCGCAGATCTCCAGACCGAATATTTCGACGCGCTGGCATCAGGTCGGAAAGTCCAAGCCCTTTGGGCTCGGCTCAGGGGATATTGGTCTTTTTGGGCAGCGCTTGGACTGTACCGCATCATAAAACTATGTTTGGATGTTTACAATTCTTCAGTACGAGTAAAGCAGTAATCCCGAAACGTTTATCAGCGGGTAGCGCGGGGAGTTCGGTTCTTGAGAATCATTCCGCGACCTGTCTACAGAAAATCGGGAAACTCCGGGACCAAAACCCGTTGAAACCATAGTAGCCCCGACCTGTTCTTGAGGTGCGCGGTTCTTCCGTCTGCGACAACGAAAAGCTTGCTCATTCTTGCGACCCCTGCGCCGATATTAGGAACGGGGGCCTCGCGCGGCGCCGCCCGGCGGGCACACTCCCTGTATTGCTCCCCGCTAATTTAGACGGTCAGGGGCCTGTTGGTTTAGGTCACTTTCAAAGCTTACAAAAGCCTCCCGCGGAGCAAGTAGCGCGACCATGCTTTGCAATGTCCGCGGCACTTCGTTCCCCTTTTAGGACCACATCCGCCGGCGCGCCATGGAAAGATTTGACTTGCCTACCGGAAATCGAAGGATGGCGCGGCGCCTCGATGAACTACAAACCCGCGGACATTGCAAGACATGACCGCGCTACGAACTCATGCCGGCAGGACATTCCGCCTATAAATGAGTGGGGCGCGCCGCTGATCGAGATTCGCTACTTGCATATTGAAGAGGGTGTCTCCGATTTCAGGAGTCCGGAAGGCTCCATCGGAATCCGCAAATCGGACCCCACCCGCGTCCAAACCCAATCCCCCTTACCTCGAATTCAACCGCGAAATCACCGCGGCTTTCCAAAGGTAGTATAATGGTAGTATGAAAACGAAAATGAAAACCTCACTCACCCTCTCCCGCGAAGTCGTTCGAGGCATCGACCGCGTGGCGGGAAAAAAGCGTTCCCGGTCGGCGGTGGTTGACGATGTGCTGCGCGGGTATCTCTCCCACCGCGAACGCGCCGCCGCCAACGCTCGCGACGCGGAGAAAATCAACCGCTTTGCCGACGAACTGAACGCCGAGATGCAAGATGTGCTCGCCTACCAGTCGCTCGACCACCTCTGGGAGGAGCGATGAAGCGCGGAGACCTGTATCTGCTGCGCCATCCCGGAGGCGGAGACCCCAAGAAACAACGGGTGATGACCGTGGTCAGCCGCCAGACCCTGGTTGATTCCCGTTTCCCCACGGTCGTCTGCGCTCCGGTGTTCACACGGGGTCATGGACTCGAAACGGAAGTCTCCGTAGGGCCGGAAGATGGATTGAAACATCCGAGCTGGATTGCCTCGGACGGCCTGGTCAGCATCCCCAAGAGCCGGCTTACCGACTTCGTCGGCAGCCTCTCGCCCGAGAAGCTCTCGCGCCTCTCGCACGCATTAAGAATCGCTCTGGACATATAAGAGCAAGCGGCGCGCTCATGCGTTGCAATGTCCGCGGCACTTCGTTCCCCTTTTAGGACCACATCCGCCGGCGCGCCATGGAAAGATTTGAATTGCCCAGCGGAAATCGAAGGGTGGCGGCATTAAGCCGCCTCTGCATTCCGAACAACGTAGCGGCGGGTTTATCCCGCCACCGCATGGCGGCGTAAAGCCGCCTCTACGTTTCGAACAACATACTGGAGGGTTTATCCCGCCACCGCGTCGTCAGCGTCCCGAATTGATCGCGACAATTTATGCCCCTTTACCCCGCCACATGGGTGGCACGAACTGTTTCGCCGGAGCCACCGCCCTTTTCCAATCGAACATCCACGACCCGCTGAAGGGCCATTCTCGGGGATCTTGGACCAATCCTTTCCGCACCGGATTGTTGAAGATATACCACGCCACGGAGTCCTCGTTATCGTCCGTCCGAAGAATATGATCGTAGAAGCCCTTTTGGAGGGAATCGTTGAGACCCGCTGTTTGCAGAGGCACAGTGTTTGTTCCCTTCCAAGTCCGCATAAATTCGATCAAATCGGATTCGGGCGCGAGCCCGACAGGTTTCGAGGTGAAGATGATCCGGCATGATGCAATAAGCATAAATATCGAACCTATGCTTCATGCACGCGGCCCGCAATGCGCCCACAAGACAACTCACAACATTCCCATCGGCCAGAACTGGATGACGGTACTCGGCACTTACAGTGATGAAGTACCACTGCTGCCCGATATAGCTGTCTCGTGGCAGCCGGTTCGGTTTGCGATGAAAGTCGGGCATGGTTCAGATTCCCGTGCGATCGCCAGTACAAGAAGTTGACGCCGTCAGACAGCACTGTAACGGCGGGTTTATCCCGCCAGGATGTGGCGGCGTGAAGCCGCCTCTACATTCCGAACAACGTAGCGGCGGGTTTATCCCGCCAGGATATGGCGGCGTAAAGCCGCCTCTACATTCCGAACAACGTAGCGGCGGGTTTATCCCGCCAGGATATGGCGGCGTAAAGCCGCCTCTACGTTTCGAACAACATACTGGTGGGTTTACCCCGCCACCGCACGGCACCTGCGATATTTAGATCCATCGATTACAACGCACGCGCTTACATTCAATCTTTCGGCGGAATTCGAAACGGAGATGAAAAAGAATTCACCGGTTGGCCCAATCATCAAGGCGATGACACTTAACGCCAACAGGCCGCGATATCGCTAGACTGGTGTGTAATCGGCCACGTAATCCGCTGGAGTAGTGGGGTTGGGGTCCGGGACGATCAATGCTCGTGGGTGGGCAAAGGCGGGCGAAGAAAATGGGGACGCGGCAGCGAGGCGAAGGCAAAAGGTTAAGTGCTCGAGGACAGAAGAGAAATCGGGATTCACCCGGCTTGGCAAATCGGCCGATAGTATTAACGGGGCGCGGGACGCGGTCCGGAGGGCCACACTGCCCCGCATCGCCTATCGACAGATTAGAAAACGAGCATGAGCGCAAAAGTATTCGGCACGACGCGAAAGTGAATCTCATGCGCCCCGGCGAATCGGCCGATAGCATTGTGGGGGACGGGACGGGGCCCCGGGGGCCACATTGCCTCACATCGCTTATCGACAGTTTAGAAAACGAGGATGAGCGTAAAAATAGTAGGCCCGACACGAAAGTGAATCTCATGCCCACTCGCGAATCGGCCGATAGCATTGTGGGGGACGGGACGGGGCCCCGGGGGCCACACTGCCCCACATCGCCTATCGACGGTTTGGAAAACAAGCATGAGCGCAAAAGTATTCGGCCAGACGAGAAAGCGGTGAGAGCACGTGGCGGTGCAAAAGGTTAAGTGCTCGAGGACAGAAGAGAAATCGGGATTCACCCAGCGGGAGAAATCGACCGATAGTATTGTGGGGCGCGGAACGGGGTCCCGGGGGCCACACCACCCCGCAACGCTTATCGACAGTTTAGAATAAAAGCATGAGCGCAAAAGCATTCGGCCCGACGCGAAAGTGAATCTCATGCGCCCCGGCGAATCGGCCGATAGCATTGTGGGGGACGGGGCGGGGCCCCGGGGGCCACACCACCCCGCAACGCTTATCGACAGTTTAGAATAAAAGCATGAGCGCAAAAGCATTTGGCCCGACGCGAAAGTGAATCTCATGCGCCCCGGCGAATCGGCCGATAGCATTGTGGGGGACGGGACGGGGCCCCGGGGGCCACACCACCCCGCAACGCTTATCGACAGTTTAGAATAAAAGCATGAGCGCAAAAGCATTTGGCCAGACGAGAAAGCGGTGAGAGCACGTGGCGGTGCAAAAGGTTAAGCGATCGTGAGCAGATTGGAAATCAGGATTCACCCAGCGGGAGAAATTGGCCGATAGTATTGACGGGGAGCGGAACGGGGTCCCGGGGGCCACATTGCCTCACATCGCTTATCGACAGTTTCGAAAACGAGGATGAGCGCAAAAGTATTCGGCCCGACGAAGAAGTGAATCTCATCCGAATTGGCGAATTGGCCGATAGTATTGCGGGGCGCGGGACGCGGTCCGGGGGGCCACACTACCTCGCATCGCTTATCGACAGTTTGGAAAACAAGCATGAGCGCAAAAGTATTCGGCCAGACGAAAAAACGGTGAGAGCACGCAGCGGAGCAGCACGCGGCTATACAAAAGGTTAAGTGCTCGAGGACAGAAGAGAAATCGGGATTCACCCAGCGGGAGAAATCGACCGATAGTATTGTGGGGCGCGGAACGGGGTCCCGGGGGCCACACCACCCCGCAACGCTTATCGACGGTTTAGGAAACAAGCATGAGCGCAAAAGTATTCGCCCCGACGCGAAAGTGAATCTCATGCGCCCCGGCGAATCGGCCGATATCGTTTTAAGGGGAAGAAAAAAATGGGGACGCGGCAGCGAGGCGAAGGCGAAGGCGAAATCGATCAAGCGGGGCCCCGCCGGGGAAATGTGCTGACGCGTCCCCCAAAGAAGGAGGAGGGTACGATCGACTATTGGTAGTACTGCGCGTTCTTTTCCGTGAAGGCCGCCATTTCCTCGGGCACATCCGCCTCGGCGTAGATCGAATTGGTCGGGCACACCGGGATGCACGCGCCGCAGTCAATGCAATTGACCGGATCGATATAGAGCTGCGCGGCATCGGCGAATTGGCCTTCATCGTTCCGAGGATGAATGCAGTCCACGGGGCAAACCTCGATGCATTTTTCATCCTTTGTACAGCCTTCTACGATGATGAATGACATATCTGTAATCCTCTCTGATGTTAAGTTCTTTACACTTCGCTCGCTACCGTTGCCCGCCGGAAGTGTGCAGGCCGCCATGGCCGACACCTTCCGTCTCTATCGCGGGCACTATGGGTTGTGCAATTGCAAAGCCAAATTTTGCGGGCATTATGTCATGTCGATGCAAGGAGATGGCGGCGGCGGGCGGCAAGTCTGGATTGAAAAACCCATTCATAGGGTCAAATTGCCCACGAACGACTTAGGTCTTCGCCCCCTTCGGCCGCAGATTCCGGCCGTGGCGCATTTTGCCGGACCGCGGGCCTTCAATCGACGGTTCGGCGGACGGAAACTGCCGCCACAGACAGAAAAATGCATTGCAATCCACATTCCTGTGCCATAACCCCATGCAACTGCTAGAATGAGTTAGGAAGCCCCGTGGCCCTCCATGCGGGAGGTTTCGCCCTCCCCCACCGCGTTGGGCATGCCACGTAAGCGCTTGAGCAATAATCCCTGCGTAAGCGGGCCTTAGCGACCCCACGATGACCAGATCCTCCTGGAAAACGGACGTGCTGCTCCCGGAAGTTGGCGAGGGGCAACCTGTACGCTGCTCTCCCAAGGCAACCACCATATCCTCGTCGATACCGGCATGCCGCACGAAGCTCACCGACTGCTTAACGAGCTGGAAAAGCGCGGGTTACACCCCAGCGACATCCGCATGGTCATCAATACTCACTTCCACGTCGACCATGTCATGAATAATTCCCTGTTTCCGGACAGTGACATCTACGGCTCGCAGCAGTCCTACGAATGGTGCTGCCAAGCCTATGCGGATCTGCTAGATGAAGAGAATTGGGAAAAGCTGAGCGTGAGGTATTATCCCGAAGCCGGCGACTATGAGAGGGCTAAGGAGCTCATGGGGGCGCTGCGACGATTTGCCCTACGCTGGTGGGACCGCAAGCGTCTGGGCGACCCTTCGCGGTTCCGGTGGATTGAATCCCATGCCCTGCCCGATGACTTGGAATTCATGGTGACCAATGGACATGTTCCCGGCCACGCCTCGGTCATTATCCACAACGGCGACGAGCCCATCATCATCGCCGGCGACGCCCTCCTGACGCGCGAGCACGACGAAAACGTCTTCACCATGATTCCCCATAACCGCGAGCAATTTCAACAAGACGCGCCAAAATTCTGACCCGCGTGGGGAGAATCGTGCCCGGCCACGAGGGCGAATTCTGCAAT
Organism: uncultured Acidobacteriota bacterium; assembly: GCA_963733285.1. GTDB lineage: Bacteria > Acidobacteriota > Terriglobia > UBA7540 > UBA7540 > Bog-366. The sequence continues at coordinate 653 of CAVTDA010000076.1, read as the reverse complement.
CAGAACGGTGGCGAACTCGTCACATTCCGATTCTCGTACTCGGTCGCAGTCCTGAGAGGTTTCGCTCTCTCATTCACCCTACCAAAGACCCCATTCGCTAGAGCTTAGCGAATGGATATACTCCGCAAGTGTCTCCTGCCAAGGTCGCGGAAGGAAATCCTTTGCGCCCCAGTGCTTCCATCGCCAGCACCGAGTACTTCAAGCGCGGCACGCGGCGCTTCATCAACACGTCGGGAACTCCGACGACTTTGGCGGGATCGAGGCCTGCCAGCTCAGCCGCCCTTCGCGCCAATTCATAGCGCGTGCAGGCTCCCTGATTTGCCAGGTGGTACAAGCCGTAGCGGCCGGACTCGCAACTTCCATCATCTTCAATCCGGCATCGACGGTATGACACGCGCAGCCCATCGGTCCGATGCGACCTTATAATTTTCGCCCGCCGCGAGTTTGCGCAGACCTTTCTCCACGAAATTGATCTTGCCCGGCCCGAACAGCACCGGGACACGAAATATCCAGCAGCGTTCCAGCGTCTTTGCCGCCTCTTCGGCTTGCAGCTTACTCCGGCCGTAGACGGAGATGGGTCCCGTCGGGTCCAACTCGGTGTAGGGTGTCGTTTTCTTGCCATCGAAAACCGCGTCGGTGGAAACGTGAATTAT
>CAVTDA010000075.1:0-27938 GCA_963733285.1 uncultured Acidobacteriota bacterium | reverse complement strand
CCAATTGCTCAACCTTGCGCGGATCTCCGAAGAAAATTGCAGTACCCGTTCCCTTCCTTAAGCCCTGCGCTTTCCTGGTGCAGGGCGTCACAACGTCTCCGAAGTTAAAGCTCTCCACCGGCTTGGGGCACTGCGACGACAACCGTTCGAAAAGGTCTTTGGCGGACTGCTGCATCGGCCGGCACAGTCCCAGAGAGTACTTAGTCGGACGAGAAAGGGCCGCTCTTCCCTCGATGGGAAGCGACGGTCGATCGTCGCTATGATCGCCGGGAATCGGCGAGAAAAGCCCAGGGCAGGAAAGCACTGTCCGTGGCTACCGGCTGGCGCAGATGTTGACGTACGCGGTGAACAACGCGGCGGCCCGAGCGTAGTGTTGCCGAGGTAGAGCGCAACCTTGATTTCGAAGGCGCATCCATTCCGGCTGGCTCGGTGCGCCTCTTGGCCGCAATGAATGGTCATTTTCCCGAATCAGTCCACGTTGTTTCGTACATCAGTGGACCCCGATCGAAGGCAACCCTGCCGTGAACCGGACGTGCCAATCAGTGTGCGTACCGCTTTTTCGGTCGTAAAGCCTGGCCACTGATTTAATAGTTCTGGTGGAGGGTTTCGGACTAGTCGCGAAGAAAGTTCCTAGCTTCTTGTGCATCGGGAATCTTCCTGGCAATGGAATATAGTTCTCTTAGGCGTGCAGGAAAGGAAGTGGGCAGCTTGCGCAAGGTTGTTTCAAGTTGCACGTCGGCGATGACTTTGTTCCAAATGGAATTGCATTTGGACGTCATCCCTGCCTTAGAACACAAAGATAGAAACTCGAGCACATTTGGGTCGGTGAATTATGGGTCTGCAGGTCTAGTTGTGGAGGAAGTCGAGCCACTAAGTCATCAAAGAGCTTCCTCGCTTGGTGCTCGCCCTCCACACCAGTGATAGCAGAGTAAAGCTCCTTCAAAGCAATGGGAAGGAATCTGGAGCCTTACGGACAGTTGCGGTGAGCGCCAATAGGCGTGCCGTCGGACTCCGCTGGAATACTTCTCTCCCTCAGGATCTCAGCTTGGACATCATTGCACTCTGGGAACAACGCGGCCACATTGGGCGCATGTCCTTGCGGTTCGTCGAGACTCACTGCCACAAACTAAACAGGTCTTTCGTGAACTTGTCTGTTTCTCCGGATCTTCTGACAGTAGACCCTACCTGCTTGCCGGGTCTTCCGCCCTTCTCACCCTGGACATGCACGCCCCAGTTCCAGAGCTTAAGGTCTATGCTTGGCCAGTTCATTGCCATGTATAGACTCGAAGATCTTTCTCACTAGGCGCTCCCGAAGCTTGGAATCTCCAAGTGAGTATGAATTCAGTTTGAGCAATGGGCTCGAGTAAGAACTCATGCTGGGAAACGCACCTTAGACATTCCGAAGAATCAAGGCGGATAGCTTTTGCTGGAACCGTCATCAAGTTGCCGGATTCATTCCTATATCTCCATCGACCACCCCAGGTACCGATTTATAAATACCACTCGAAGTTCACCGTACGGTGAGTCGGCGCATCGCCAGCTTAGCCACGGCGATTTTCCCGTGTGCCGATGCCCGACTCCTCTCCTTTTCCCTAGCATCCCAGGGAAATGGTCGCTTGTCACTCGGGTCACGAACCATATCCACGTAAACACTCGACCTGCTGCGCCATCCTCTTCCACGGTGATCGACACCACCCCGTGGCGGCGGCACTTCCGCCGAGAACTGATCGGCAACTCCTGCCCAAATCCTTGTGCGCCCAGAGGTCGCGACTCGGCAGCTTGCGGCGGAGGCCCAGCTGCTTCACGTGATGCTCATTTTTGCCGGCCAGTCGCTACGATTGAAAATCCCACCCCGCCCAGGTTTTGGCCTTGAGTGGACTCACCGCTACCTGAGCTTGTCGGTCGGAAACGATTCTTGCCGGTTCCCCCGGGTCTTGAATCGATGGCGATCACTTCGGTATTGAGCGAATCGAGTTTGGTGACGTCGTCCATCGAGCGGAGATCATTTCCGGCCAGCAGTGGAGCGGCCAGCAGGGACCACAGGCTCAATGGACACGGGTATTCATCCGTGGTCATGCCGCCATCGCCGATTTCCAGCATGTCGGGCCGTCCAATGGCCGGGCGCGCGTAGCTGGCGATGGCGATCGGCGGAAGCCGTTGGCCTCCATGCGCTTCCATTATCGGTGATGTCACCTGTAGTGCGCCAGAGATTGCCGCCCACCTGGGGAGCCCATTTCCACGGAGTCGTCCTGGCCGACCGGGAAGAGGCCGGGTAGATGATCGGACGGCCGGTAGCGAGCAGGGCGTCACCCACTTCTGGTAGACGGCACGCATGTCCGAGTCCTTGTAGATGCGGCCGGCGCTGCACCGATCGTATTTGAAGTAATCGGCGCCCAGGCGGCGTAGGTCTTGGCCGCTCCCTGCTCCTCATGCCCGAAGCTGCCGAGGTAGCCTTCACAGGTGTTGGGGCCGGGGGAGGAGTAGAGGCCGAGCTTCAAGCCCTTGGAGTGGATGTAATCGGCCAGGCCCTTCATGTTGGGAAACTTCAGGTTGCTGGTGATGTTGCCCTGGGCGTCGCGCAGGCCCTGCCAGGTGTCGTCAATATTGATGTAGGTGTATCCGGCGTCCTTCATGCCGCTGGAAACCATGGCGTCGGCGGTGGCGCGGACCGTGACCTCGTCGATCTTGTACTTGAAGTGATTCCAACTGCTCCAACCCATGGGAGGCGTGCGGGCGAGGCCGTTGTCGGGAACATCGTGCAATTCGGGCAGAGGAAGGGGGGCGGGAAGCTCCAGAGCCTGCGGTGTCGTCCGCGTGGCGACGCCGGTGAGGTGAACGTCCTCAAGCAGGTCCACCTTCAGGCGGAGTTTGTCGCCATCGACCACGGCATTGCAGAACCCCATGGGAGGTGGGGTGCCCTGCCAGAGAAGGAATTCGAGGTGGAGCTTGCCGTTGGCGATGGACCCTTTGAGGATGGGCCGCCTCAGAATGTCATACCAGAACGCGCCGGTAATCCGGTCGCCGCTCTGCTGAAGATCGAGATAGGCGCGAAGAATGTTGCCATCGCCCATGGACAAATCCGATTCCCAGACGCCGGTGAGGTTGGTTTGCGCTGCGGCGGGGATTGCTGCGAGCAAGAGCGCGCAGAATGTTAGTCCAATTGTAAGGAGAGCGAAGTGCAGGTTATTCCAAATATTCTTATGAGTCACTTTGTTTAATCGTCCTTCCCACTGAAGATGAACCACAGCCGCGCACATTCTAGCGCGAAATGGGTAGGGCGCTAGGGGTTTTTGGCCGCCGCCGTGTTACAATCGGGCCGCCAAAATGGAGGGGGGAACCATGATGAAGCACGGATGGATTTTCCTATTTGTGTTTGTGCTCGCATTCCCCGCCAAGTTACCCGCGCCGCAAACCCCGGATTCGCCGCCGGCCCCAGTTCGGTGGGTTCCTTTTCGTGCCAAACAGATCGAGGTCACATTGATGAAGACACCTTTTAGAGAGGAGGTGGTGCCACTTCGATGCAAAGGGATATACGCGCAGAGCTCAACTGGAGACACGTATTCAAGCTTGGACTGCCCTAAAACCGCGACGATTATCAATCGGCAAAAGCACATCCGTTGGGAGCTTGACCTCGCGCACAATGAGGCGAGAGCTACGATCTCGACGCCGGTGGGCAATCGACAGCTTCCGGACAGTCCATAACACCAGAGGCATTCTCTCAAGGGCATTCGGCAGACAAGCCGCTTGGTCGTAAGGTCATCTCCAGGATCGATTGCGAAGGTTATCTGGTCCAAGCCGTTATATTGGAGGGTAAGCCGCACACCGAAAAAGTTAATGCGGAGGTCTGGTTTGCGCCAGCCCTCAACTTCGCCCGCCTCAAACAGCACTTTGTCTTCGATGGAAACGATACCACCATCACGCTGAACCACATCGAGCTCGGAAAAGAACCCGACCCCTCACTTTTTCAAATCCCCGCCAAGTTTAAAATTCAACGATAATCCGTACCATCAACCTTACGTTCCACGTGTAGAAACGCTCCTTAATTCCCGCATTCCGTCATAAGCGCCCAAAATGCCTCGTAACCGGCTCAAGGTCCGGACATTTTCCGCCGATAAGTTCCTCAGGGGATTTTCATGCTGGACCTGCAAAATCCGGAGACTTTTCGCGGCGCGCTGGAGGGCTTGCAGACCGGTGTGTGCATCGTCGATCGCGATCGGAAGATCAACTATTGGAACGACGGCGCGGAGAGCATAACCGGATATTTGCGGCAGGATGTTGTGGGGCGGTTTTGTGGGGACATTCTGCTGATTCGCTCCGGGCAGAAGCGGACGGTTTTGTGCGAGCAGTTTTGCCCGCTGGTGGCCGCCATGCGCGACGGCCGGCCGCGCGAGGCGCGCGTCTATCTGCATCACAAGTCGGGATATGCGGTGCCGGTCAGCTTGCGCGCCGTTCCCATCCGCGACGCCGACGGGCGGGTGATTGGGGCGACGGAAAGTTTTATCGAAAGGCCGTGGGTGTCGAGACAGCGGCGTCCGGACTCCAATCTGGCCGTTGGCCACGGTTTGGACGCCCTCACGCAGTTGCCGGACTATCCCTTCACGGAATCTTTTCTTGTCGATCGCCACAAATACGCCTACGAACACAACATTCCCTTCGGCCTGTTATGCCTTCAATTGGATAATCTGGATGCGCTCCGGGCCTCGCATGGATTGCAAGCGGCGGATTCGATCCTGAACGTTGTCGCGCATACGCTGCGCAACGGCATCGATCCCCAGGACGTTGTCGGCCGATGGTCGGACGATCAGTTTCTGGCCATCATCAACGTCAGCAGTTTGGCGGAACTCACCACCACCTCCGAGCGGCTGAGGAAGCTCGCGGAGTCTTCCGAGATCGTCTGGTGGGGGGATGAGCTTTCCGTGACGGCTTCGATTGGCGGAACCTTGGTGGTTCCCATCGAGTCCCTGGAAGTGCTATTGGAACGCGTCGGAAACGCCCTCAAGGAGGCGATTGCCCAGGGAGGCAATGCCGCCGTCATCCACGACGTTCCGGAAACTCATTAGCGAAGGAGAGATTGTGTTCGCGATCATCGGCATTGTCGTGGTGTTCGGGTCGGTGGTTGCCGGCTACCTGATGGAGCACGGCAACCTGAAAGTCCTGGTTCAGCCGGCCGAACTGATTATCATTGCCGGTGCCGGCTTGGGAACGCTGCTGATTGCCAACCCTCTCTATATCCTGAAAAGCATTGCCGCTGGACTGCCTGCGGTTCTCAGGGGATCGAAATTTTCCAAGGCCTGGTATATGGATTCGCTGAAGATGATGTATGAACTCTTCGGCCGGGCTCGCCGCGACGGCCTGGTGGCGCTCGAGAGCGACACCGACGATCCGGAGAAGAGCACCGTCTTCTCGAAGTATCCGGCATTTCTCAAGGACCACCACCTGCTCAATTTCGTCTGCGACACGATGCGCCTGGTGGCCAGCAACGCCATCGAGGCCTTTGAACTTGACCAGATGGTGGAACTCGACATGGACGTCCATCATCAGGAGGCGCAAGTGCCGGTGGCCGCGCTGAGTACGGTGGCAGACTCCCTTCCCGGACTCGGCATCGTCGCCGCCGTGCTGGGCGTCGTCATCACCATGGGGGCGCTCGGAGGCCCGCCGGAGGAGATTGGGCACAAGGTGGCCGCCGCGCTGGTGGGGACATTTCTGGGCATCCTGCTCTGCTATGGGTTGGTGGGGCCGCTCGCCAGCAATATGGCCAAATCCGCCGACGAAGAACATGCCGACCTGTACGTCCTTCGTGTCGCCATGGCCTCGTTTATCAAAGGAACTGCGCCCATCATGGCGGTGGAAGTGGCGCGGCGGGCGATTCCCGGACACGTTCGGCCGACCTTCCAGGAACTTGAAACGTTCTGCCGGGCCAAGGGAGAGGCAGCCGCACCCAAAGAGGCGCAGCGGCGTAATCAAACGGGCAGTTTCGTCTTCCCGATTTTTCCGACTGACAACCCGGTCTCGGAGGAACCCACACGATGGCAGGAAAGCCCATCATCGTCATCAAGAAGAAAGGCGGCCACGGCGGCCATCACGGCGGCGCCTGGAAGGTTGCCTACGCCGATTTTGTTACGGCGATGATGTCGCTGTTTATCGTTCTCTGGCTCATGAACACCAGCAAGCCGATCAAGGAGGCAGTGTCCGGTTACTTCAAAGATCCCTCCGGTACCACCAAACTCAAAGGTGGAAACGGCAAGGGCCCCGAACAGACTCCCGGTGAACTCCAGGGAGCTAAAAGTCACCAAACAGAATATGGCGAAATTCAAAGAAGACCTGCAGAACGCCATTCAAAAAATCCAGGATCTCAATAAAGCTGAAAAACCAGATCGAAATGACGGTTACTCCGGAAGGATTGCGGATTGAACTTCTCGAATCGGCCAAGGGAACCTTTTTCGACCGTGGCAGTCCGGAGCCGAACGACAGTGGCAAAGAAAGCTCGATTGCGCTTGCCAAGGAGTTAGGTGGCGTTCCCAACAAAATTTCGATTGAGGGCCACACCGATTCCAGGCCTTTGACTCGAGTGGTGGCGAATACGGTAACTGGGAGCTTTCCGTGGACCGCGCCAACAACGCTCGCCGGCTGATGCAGGAAGATGGTTTGCGCTCCGGACCAAGTTACACAGGTGAGAGGTTACGCTGACCAGAAGCTGCGTAAGCCCGATGCTCCGAGGACCCTCCAACCGGCGAATTTCCATCCTGGTGCATATGTTGTCAACCCCGCTGGCCAAGCCCCTTCCAAAGATCAAGCAAAAGGCCCCGGCAAGTGAAAGTCCGCTCATCGGGATCATGTCGCGGCGGCCGCCCCCTGCGGCTGAAGCACGGAACTAAGCCATGGCGAACTCGCAGTTTTCAACGACGACCAAATCCGCAGCCGGGCATAAATCTAGATGCAGCATTGACCGCCGAATTCCACGTGCGATTTGTTGCGCCCGGCACTTCGGTTCCCAGCCTATCGCGCGGAGAATTTCCAAACCGTGATTTCGTGGTATAGTCTGGCCGGGTCTCAAAATCGTCGACGGGAAATTCGGCTGATTGGGCGAATCGGGATAGTGCTGGGTCTCCAGGCAGAAGGCATCGCGCTTATTGTAGATGTGGCCGTGCTTGCCGTGAACGCCGTCAAGGAAATTGCCGGTATAGAACTGCACGCCCGGCTCGGTGGTGTCAACCTCCAGCACTCGCCCGCTGGTGGGATCATAAGCGCGGGCCGCCAGCACCAGCCCTGGGCCCTGGCGATTGATCACGAAATTGTGGTCGTAGCCGCCGCCGAAGACCAATTGCTCATCTTGTCGTTGATCCGGGCGCCGATGGCGGTGGGCTTGGTGAAATCGAATGGCGTTCCCTTTACGCTGGCGATTTTCCCGGTGGGGATCAGGGTGGCATCAACCGGAGTGAAGTGGTCGGCGTTGAGCATCAGTTCTTCACCGAGAATGCTTCCGCTTCCCTCGCCGGCCAGATTGAAATAGGTGTGGTTGGTGAGGTTGATGGGAGTGGCCTTGTCCGTGGTGGCGTGATAATCGATGCTGAATTCGTTCTTGTCGTTCAGCGTGTAGGTGACGGTCACGTGAAGCGTTCCCGGGATAGCCTTCTTCGCCGTCAGCGCTGGTGTACTTCAGGATCAGCCCGGCCTCGGCGCTCTTCTGGAAGGACTGCGCCTGCCACACGACTTTGTCAAACCCCTTCAAGTCCGCCATGTAGCGCGTTGGGGCCGTTATTCTTCGCCAGTGTGTATTCCTTGCCATCGAGCGTGAACTTTCGCTTGGCGATGCGATTTCCATAGCGTCCCACGAGGGCGCCGAAAAAGGGATTTTTGTCAAGGTAGCCGGCGAGCGTATCGAATCCCAGCGTGATGTCGCCAAGCTTGCCGTTCTTATCCGGGGTTTTTACGGAAACGATAATCCCGCCGTACGTCATCACGCGGACTTCGATGCCGTGCGAGTTGGTGAGGGTATAAAGGTCGACGGCTTTGCCGTCGGGCATGGTGCCAAAAGCTTCTTTCTTAAACATGGGTGGCTCCCGGTGTAGAGGATGCGATTCCAGACCCGGGGAAAGCTTGAATCAAGGTCAGGCACATACATGAAGGCAAAAACTGGGCGATGAAGCATGGGGTTCCTCTTGTGGCCGGAATCGAAAAGGATGGGATGGAACAATAGCATTCTCTGTCATTTCGGCGCGATCAAAACATCCGCGGGCGGTCAATGGCTCCGCTCGCTCGTCGAGCGCGTTCAGCACGCAGCGGCATCTATTTCCGCGCCGCCATTTCCTTTCGCGCCATTTCCTGCAGCTCATAGAGCGATTTCGTGTCGCGAGGAAAGCGCGGAATCGGAAACGACTTTAATCCGAAGCGCGCCTCCGTGCTGTTCCTGCCCGCGCACCAGCCGCGTGTGAGCTTCCTGCGCTTCGGTTCGCACATTCAGATGAATCGGAAACGCGTCGGCGGCGCGATAAGACAGAATCAAAGTCGTCCGCGGGTGGGGCGACAGGTTGGGGGCGGAGGCGTGCGGCGTCAGGCAATGCATCAGAATCATGCTTCCGGCCTTGGCTTCCAGATATACGGCTTTCGACGCATCCACCGTTTCGGTGACGCACCCCTGGAACAATCCTTCAACGTGTGGTCCATCACCCGTGCTGGGAGCGCGGGAATAACCTGCAAACAGCCGTTGGAGGCGTCGGCATCGTCCAGATAGAAGAGCACGGTGACCGAATCGGTGTTGGTCAGGGGATAGTAAGTGAGGTCCTGGTGCCAATCCACCACGGACCCAACTTGGCGGGCTTCATGTTGACCTTGCTGAGATGGAAGTACAGGTTCGGCCCCAGCAGTTGCTCGATGACGTCCAGCAGGTCTTTGCGATTCGGAGAGGGCGCGAAATCCGGGTAGTGAGTGCAGGGTTCGTAGACCCGCCGGACCTTTTTGCCGTCGGGCCCCTGGTTCGGCTCCATCTCCAGACGGCGTGGAATCGTGATGCGCGACGGTGGCCGAGGCGGTCAGCTCCTTGATTTCGGCAAGGATCGCGTCGACTTGGGCGCGGTTGAGGAACTCATGCAGTACCGTGAAAGCCCTTCGTCGTGGTACTGGGCAATCTGTTGGGGAGTAAGCATCATGTCCCATCCCTCCGCTGCCCGGAGCGGGCGCCTATTGGCCCTTCTGACCTTTTCGTTGCGGGCTGTATCTGTCTCCGAGCCGCGCGATTTGAGGATATCCGCGCTCGCGGCGCTCTGTCAACGGGGGAAGATCGGTGATGTATTAGATTGGCGGAACCATTTTGTGTGCCGGGCGATATGTTCCGGAATTGGCTGCGGTGGCGTGGTGTAACGGAAATCCCTTTGGAGTGCGGCCGCGAAGCTGCCGCCTTTTCTCTTAATTGGACCTATGGGCAAATGCAAGAAACGTTTCATTGGCCGGAGTGCGAAATCGTTCCATGCGGACTCCGTCCGCAATTTAGTGGCAGCTTCGCGGCCGCACTCCAGAGGTTTTTTTGCAGCGAGTTCGAGCGGTATGAAGATGGACTACATGCAGATGCGTTTCGCCCATCAGGAACTTATCAACCCCGGCGAGCGGCTTTGCGGCCTTCGGCGATGGCCCAGACGACGAGCGATTGGCCGCGGCGCAAGTCGCCGGCAGCGAAAACGCCGGGGACGGAGGTCATGTAATTGGCGTCGGTTTCAACGTTGCTGCGGGCATCGAGCTTCACGCCGAGGGCTTCAAGCATGCCGCTTTTGACGGGGCCGAGGAATCCCATGGCGATGAGCACAAGGTCGGCGTCCATGGCGAATTCGGTTCCGGGCATGGCCTCGAACTTGGGCGGCGGGCCTACGCGGAGGCGTGCAACTGCTTCACGTTGCCGTTTTCGTCGCCGGTGAAACGCGCGGTGGCCACGGCCCAATCGCGGATTCCGCCTTCCTCGTGCGCGCTTTCGGTGCGCAATTGAAGCGGCCACAGCGGCCAGGGCGTGCAGCGGCGAGCGGTCGGCCGGCGGCTGGGGCATGATTTCAAACTGGTGAATCGACTTCGCTTTCTGCCGGTGCGCGGTGCCCAGGCAATCCGCTCCCGTATCGCCGCCACCGATGATGATGACGTGCTTGCCGGTGGCGAGAATCTGGCCATCGACCTCATCCCCGGCGATGGTGCGATTCTGTTGCGGCAGATACTCCATGGCGAAGTAGATGCCCTTTAGTTCGCGCCCGGGAACGTTCAGGTTGCGAGGCTGCTCCGCGCCGCCTGTCAGCAGCAAAGCGTCAAAATCGCGGCGCAGGTCTTCCACCGGAACATTCTTGCCGACGTGCGCCCCGGTCTGGAACACCACGCCTTCTGAAGCATCTGGTCGAGCCGGCGGTCGAGGACGGTTTTCTCCAGCTTGAAATCGGGGATGCCGTAGCGCAGCAATCCGCCGATGCGATCGTTTTTCTCAAACAGCGTCACCGAGTGCCCGGCGCGGTTCAATTGCTGCGCGGCGGCGAGCCCGGCAGGTCCGGAGCCAATCACCGCCACGCGCTTTCCGGTGCGGAAGGACGGCGGCTCGGGATGAATCCAGCCTTCAGCGAAGGCGTGCTCGACGATGGTCTTTTCGATATTCTTAATCGTGACCGGCGGCTCATTGATGCCCAGGACGCAGGCAGCTTCGCAGGGAGCGGGGCAAATGCGTCCGGTGAATTCGGGAAAATTGTTGGTGGCGTGAAGCGTGCGGATGGCTTCCTTCCAACGGTCGCGGTAAACCAGGTCGTTCCAATCGGGAATGATGTTGTTGACGGGGCACCCGGTATGGCAGAAGGGAACGCCGCAATCCATGCAGCGCGCCGCCTGCGTCTTCAACTTTGCTTCGGGGAACTCCTGATAGACTTCGCGATAGTCGTTGACGCGCTCATCGACCGGGCGGCGCGTCGGCGTCTCGCGTGTTGCTTCCATGAATCCGGTTACTTTACCCAATCCGCACCTCTGACTACCATTCTCAGCCCCGCAGCACTTCCCGCACGGAAGCCGCCGGACGGTGTGAGCCACGTCCGGGGCCGGCGAACGCTTGACGCCCAGCACGCGCTTGAATTCATGCGGGAAGACTTTGATGAACTTCGGCAGCATGGTCTCCCAATTGTCCAGAATCCACTTGGCGCGCGGGCTGTCAGTCAGCTCGGCATGGCGTGAAATCAGGCTATGAATCAGCTCGATATCCTTCTGATCGGTCACCGGATCGAGATCGACGCTGGCGCGATTGCAGCGGGTGCGCGCAAACTCGCCGGTCTCGTCCAGCACGTAGGCGATGCCGCCGGTCATGCCCGCGGCAAAGTTGCGTCCGGTCTTGCCCAGCACCACGACGATTCCCTTGGTCATGTACTCGCAGCCGTGATCGCCAACCGATTCCACCACCGCGGTGGCGCCGGAATTGCGCACGGCAAAGCGCTCACCCGCCATGCCGTTAAAGAAGGCCTCGCCGCTGGTCGCTCCGTAAAGAACCACGTTGCCCACCAGAATGTTTTCCTCCGGCTGGAAGGAGGAATTCCGCGGTGGGTAAATGATCAGCCTGCCGCCGGAAAGTCCCTTGCCCACATAATCGTTGGCCTCGCCTTCCAGCGTCAGCGTCACGCCATGGGCGAGAAATGCGCCAAAGCTCTGTCCGGCGGAGCCGGTGAACTGGGCGCGAATGGTGTCTTCGGGCAGCCCCGCTTCGGCGTAGCGCCGGGCGATGTCGCCGCTCAGCATGGCGCCCACCGTGCGGTGAGTGTTGCGAATGGGAAGGCTGATGGAAACCTTCTTGCCGCGCTCGAGCGCTTCCTTCGATGGCCAATCAACTGGTAGTCGAGGGATTTCTCCAGCCCGTGATCCTGCTTGATCGTGCAGCGGCGTCCAATCCGGGTCGGCACCTGGGGATTGAACAGCACCGAGGAGAGATCCAAACCGCCGGCCTTCCAGTGCGTGACGTCGGTGCGCTGTGAGAGGCAATCGACGCGGCCCACCATGTCCTCGAGTTTGCGGAAACCGAGCTGCGCCATGATCCGCCGCAAATCCTCCGCGACATAGAAGCAGAAGTTGATGACGTGCTCCGGCTGGCCCTGAAATTTCTTGCGCAGATGCGGGTCCTGCGTCGCAACCCCCACCGGGCAGGTATTCAGATGGCACTTGCGCATCATGATGCAGCCCATCGCGATCAAGGGGAGAGTCGCGAAACCGAACTCTTCCGCGCCCAGCAGGGCAGCGATGGCAACGTCGCGGCCGGTCTGAAGTTTTCCGTCCACCTGGAGCCGCACGCGGCTGCGTAAGTCGTTCATAACAAGGGTCTGCTGCGTCTCGGCGAGTCCGAGCTCCCAGGGAACTCCCGCATGGCGAATCGAGGAGATGGGTGAGGCGCCGGTGCCACCGTCGTACCCGCTGATGAGAATCACATCGGCGTGAGCCTTGGAGACACCCGCGGCGACGGTTCCCACGCCTGCTTCCGCAACCAGCTTGACGGAGACTCTCCCCTGCGGGTTTACGTTCTTGAGGTCGTAGATGAGCTGCGCCAGGTCTTCAATCGAATAAATGTCGTGATGCGGCGGGGGAGAGATAAGTCCAACCCCTGCAATAGAATGGCGCACACGGGCGATGACTTCATCCACCTTGTGGCCGGGAAGCTGCCCGCCTTCGCCGGGCTTTGCGCCCTGGGCAATCTTGATTTGCAGGTCGTCGGAATTGACCAGGTAGTTCGTAGTAACCCCAAAGCGCGCCGAGGCCACTTGCTTGATCGCACTCCGCCGCCAGTTGCCGTTGGCGTCAGGCTTGAACCGTTCTTCGTCCTCGCCACCCTCGCCGGTGTTGGAGCGCCCGCCGATGCGGTTCATCGCAATTGCCAGGGTTTCGTGCGCTTCCTTGCTGATGGAGCCGTAGGACATGGCGCCGGTGGCGAAGCGTTTGACGATCTCCGCTGCCGGTTCCACATCTTCCAGAGGGACAGCCGGACCGGCGGGGTTCAGGTCAAACATTCCGCGCAAGGTGTAAAGGTTGCGGCTCTGCTCGTTGGCGATGCGGGCGTAATCCTCATACGTCGAGTAGCTGGATTGCCGCACGGCATGCTGAAGTTTGCTGATGGTCGTCGGGTTCAGGATGTGATTTTCGCCGCGAACACGGTATTGATAACTTCCGCCGACTTCCAGTTCGGTTCCGGAATCATCCGGAGGCCGAAGGGCAAATTGATGGCGCATCAGAGCCTCGCGCGCGAGGATATCCAGTCCCACGCCTTCGATGCGCGAGGATGTGCCGGTGAAATATTTGTCCACCAGGGACTTGTTCAAGCCGACGGCCTCAAAAATCTGCGCACCGCAATAGCTTTGCAAAGTCGAGATTCCCATCTTGGAGAGAACCTTGAGCAATCCCTTGTCGACGGCCTTGATGTAATTCTTCAGAACCTTATCAAAGGTGTATTCCTTGGGGAAATACCCCTTGGCGTGGAGGTCCTCCAGGGTTTCGAGGGCGAGATAGGGATTGATTGCGCTGGCGCCGTAGCCGACGAGCAGCGCGAAATGCATGACTTCGCGAGCTTCTCCGGTTTCCACAATCAGGGCGACCTGGTTGCGGGTCTCTTCGCGGACCAGATGATTGTGCACGGCGGAAAGCGCCAGCAGAGTGGGGATGGGCGCGTACTCTTCATCCACGCCGCGGTCGGAGAGAATCAGCAAGGTGTAGCCGGACTTGATTGCCAGTGAGGCGCGCCGGCAAAGGCTGTCGATTGCCTCCTTGAGGCGCTTTTCGCCGCCTTCCACGCGGAAAAGCATGGGCAGTGTGGTGGCGAGAAAATCTCCCTGGCTCACCCGGCGCAATTTTTCCAGGTTCCAGTTGGTGACGATGGGGTGCCGCTTCGCAGCGTATGGCAGAGCCTGGGCGTTTCTTCGAGGATATTGCCTTCGCTCCCGATGTAGTCATAGAGCGACATCACCAGGTCTTCACGAATCGGGTCGATCGCGGGGTTCGTCACCTGGGCAAAGAGCTGTTTGAAATAATTGAACAGCAGTTGCGGCTTGTCGGAAAGGCAGGCCAGCGGCGTATCGACCCCCATGGAACCCATCGGCTCTTCGCCGTTGGTGGCCATGGGGATCATGATGGTCTTCAGGTCTTCATCCGAGTAGCCAAACGCCCGCTGCCGCATCAGGATCGTGGAGGTGTCACCCTGAATGAACGCGAATCGGGTCCGCCAGATGCTTAAGCGTAATCTGATTCTCTTTCAACCACTGGGCGTAGGGTTGGCGCGCCGCCAATTGCCTCTTGATTTCATCGTCAGGAATGATGCGGCCCTGCACGGTATCGACAAGGAACATGCGCCCGGGTTCGAGACGCCCCTTAAAGTGGACGTCTTCCGGATCGACCGGCAGGACGCCGGCTTCCGAAGCCAGAATCACAAGACCCTGATTGGTCACGGTAAAGCGGCCCGGACGCAACCCATTGCGATCGAGCTTGGCGCCAATGACGCGGCCGTCGGTAAAGGCGACCGCCGCGGGGCCGTCCCAAGGTTCCATCAATGAGGCGTGATATTCGTAGAACGCCTTGACGTCCTCGGGCATGGTGGGATCGTTCACCCACGCTTGCGGAATCAGCATCTCCAGGACGTGCGGAAGGCTGCGGCCGGAAAGAGTCAACAACTCGACGGCATTATCGAGATTGGCGGAATCGCTTCCACCCGGCGCGATGATGGGTTCGAGCTTCTTGATGTCGTCGCCAAACAGGTGCGAGGCCAGGGTTGAGGTTCGGGCCTGCATCCAGTTCACGTTGCCGCGCAGCGTGTTGATTTCACCGTTGTGGCAGATGTAGCGATACGGGTGCGCGAGGTGCCACGTGGGGAAGGTATTTGTGGAAAAGCGCTGGTGCACAAGGCACAGGCCGCTGCGGACTTCCGGGTTCGAGAGTTCCAGATAAAAGCTGGCAATCTGCGGCGCGAGCAGCAAACCCTTGTAGACGATGGTACGACAGGAGAGCGAGGGAATGTAGAAAAAGCTCTTCTCGCGAAGATTCGTTGCCGCAATTTCTCTCTCCGCGCGCTTGCGGATGACGTAGAGCTTGCGTTCCAGCGCATCCTCGTCCATCCGGGCCGCGCTTCACGAAAATCTGCTCGATGTAAGGTTGCGTGCTCCGCGCCAGACGCCCGATGGTGTCGGAATTGATTGGGGTGTCACGCCAGCCGAGAACGGTTAAGCCCTCTTCGCGGGCAATCTTTTCCACGATGCCTTCGCAGGCCAGGCGTTCATGGGGTTCCACGGGAAGGAAAACCATCCCCACGCCGTATTCACCGGGTGAGGGCAGAGGAAAGCCCAGGCGGGAGCATTCTCCCTCGAAGAAGGCGTGCGGAATCTGGATCAACACGCCGGCGCCATCGCCGGTTTGAGGGTCGCACCCGCAGGCGCCACGATGCGCAAGGTTGATCAGAATTTCGATCCCCTTGGTGACGATGTCATGCGATTTTTCGCCCGAAATGTTGGCGACAAAACCGATGCCGCACGCATCATGTTCGTGGCGAGGATCGTAGAGACCTTGCGCCTTTGGCAATCCTCTAACTGAAAATTCGTCGCTCATGTGAATTCCTAAATCGGACGCGAGCTTTCCGTCTTTTGGCTTCTCTAGATTCTTCGCCCCAACAGATTCCCGGCTTAAGGGACAAAAGAAATCTGCAAGTTAACTCTGTATGTTTAAGTCTGACATTCTATTCTAACTTAACTTCGTCCCCACGATGTGAGGTTTCCTATAATTCCTTTCGGGACACGGAACCCTTCATCGTCCCGGGCATATGGCCACAAAACGACCTGCATTTTGTTTAAACTTCGCCTTTTGAAAGGCTTGCAGAGCGTTCGCGCCAAAAAACCAGCATGGGGATCAGCCAGATTGCCGTGACTCGTAAGGTATCCGCTCACTTCGTGGAGTTGAGTCAGGAGCCAACCCAGTGAAGGAATCGAGAGCAGTATTGCCATCTCCTTCAACCAGAAGAGACAACTTCCCCCAAGAAAATAGCCACCTTGTATTATCCTCGACAGGGCGCGGAAGTGCTAAATGAAATTTCTTATGGCAAGGATAAGTTTTCCAAATAGGCTCCCGCTAATGTGCTGTTGAAATTTTCAACAGTAAGCAGCGGGTGGAGATGAGGTCGCTAGGGCCAATTAGGCCCGATAGTAAACTCAGTTTGCCGTTCAGTGGTGATAATTTATAAGTAATTGATTTTATGGTAAATCGAATTGTCTTCGTCTTGACATGACAGTGGAGCAGGTGTAACTTTTGTCCTATCAGGGGCTTTGAGAGCAGCTTTCCAGTGGGGCTCAATTCATTGACCAAGAGTTGGTCATATTGCCAACTGCAGGCCCCTCTTTTGAACCATGAGATCATTGGATCGATTGGAGGCACTTTCACTGATGGTCTCTCCAGCTCTCCAATCGATCCGGGAAGATTGACCGCTTGACAGAGTTTTAAGCGTTCAATTCTTTTTTTATGAAAACCAAGGGCTTGCAGCTCCATCCCTCGATTCTACCATTCATCTCCTCACACAGCCGGTCCCGCAGGGGCTATGTTCCGGCCTTAATAATAATATTGATGTTTGGGAATAGCTTGTTGCATCGCAGCATTAGGGCTGCCCTGTGCCCCAGATCATCGCCGTAACGTGCTTGGACCACGGGCCGATAGGTCATGCTGAAGTCGTTTTTGGGCGAAAATCGGTTACTTTATGGTAAGAATTGCCTTGACTATAAATCCTTCAGCCAGACATATAACGTTTGCTATTGCGGGAACAGAAAGCGGCAATTTCCGGGAAGTTATCGCGGCGAGTGGCTCTATGGTGCTTTCTGTGGGGGCCTGATTTCGAAGCGAATAGGCTACGAACTAAATCGAAGGTATGAATTGCATGGGAAGTTCGAAGGTTCTATGACCAATCGTCGTCCGCGAATTGGGTCGAGTGGAGCATCCTTTATAAGTTTCGGGGGTACGTGCACGGGCTCGAAAATGAGGCATTAAATGACTGACGGTGAATTAAGAGACCCGAATATTTCCTCGTCTCCATTGCGACTGCTCATCTTGGAAGACAACCCGGGCGACGCCGAGCTCATTGCCCGAGAGCTTGAGAAAAGCTTTGGCAAGGTTCGCGTCGAAGTTATCGACTCCGTCGAGCACTTTAGGAGCTCCCTGGAGGCGTCTGATTACGACCTGATCCTTTCCGATTACAACCTCCGCGGGTGGACGGCGTGCGAAGCACTCGACATGCTCAAGGACCTGGCGAGGAATATTCCGCTGATTGTTATTACCGGGTCATTGGGGAAGAAGCGGCCGCCGAATGCATCAAACGGGGAGCCTCCGATTTTGTCCTCAAGGACCGCCTGGTCCGGCTTCCCTCCGCGGTGCAGAAGGCGTTGGAACAAAAGCGGCTGCATACCGAAAAGAAGCGTGCCGAGGACGCTTTTCAAGAGGAAAGACACCTGTTCCTCACCTTGATGGACAATCTCCCCGACGTCGTGTACTTCAAAGACCGGGAGTGCCATTTCATCCACGTCAATAAGTCACTTGCCAGCCAATTCGGATTGGCTTCCCCCGCAGAGGCTATCGGCAAGACCGATTTTGACTTCTTCCTTCCGGAGCATGCCAGGAATGCCTTTGAGGATGAACGGGAGATTATGCGGACGGGGAAGCCCATCGTGGGCAAGGAGGAGAAGGAACTGTGGCCCGACGGCCGGGTCACCTGGGCCTCCACCACCAAAATGCCACTGCATGACACCAGTGGAAATATTATTGGGACCTTTGGTGTCTCGCGCGACATCACCGAGCGTGAACGTTCGGCCGACTCCCTGCGCGAAAGTGAGGAACGCTTTCGCGCCACGTTTGAGGATGCAGGGATTGGGATGGCTTTGGTGGATACGCACGGACGAGCATTCAAAACGAATTCCGCGTTCCGCAAGATGCTTGGATATTCGGAAGAAGAAGTTTGCGCCATGCTCTTCACTGAATATACGCACCCCGACGATCGGGATTTGGATTGGAATCTCTACTCGAGCTGACAGCCGGGAAACGGGAAAGGTACGAGATCGAAAAGCGCCTGATCATGAAAAGTGGGGAAATTCTGACAGGGCTACTGACGGTATCGTTGGTCAAGGATCGTAACGGCCATCCTTTGTGTGCCATGCGGATGACTCAAGACGTCACAGAAAGGAAGAACGCCGAGAGTGCGCTACGCGAGTCGGAGCAACGGTACCGCTCGCTCTTCGAACGCAACCTGGCTGGGGTCTTCATTACGACTTGGGATGGGCGAATCCTCGACTGCAATCAAGCGATGGCCGGAATCCTGGGATTTGAGTCCCCCAGGCGGCGTTGAACCATCGCGTGTCCGAGCTTTATGTTTTTGAGGAGGATCGAGCCAAATTTCTCACCAGACTGGCGGCGGAAGGCAGGCTCACGAACTATGAGATGCATCTCCGGCGCCAGGATGGCAAGCCTGTTTGGCTGATTGGAAATATCAGCCTTCTCCCTCAAACCTCATCCGGTCTCCGAATCATTGAAGGCACGTTGATCGATATTACCGACCGTAAACTCGCCGAAGCGGATAACAAGCGTTTGGCGCAGATTGTGAATTCGTCCGATGACGCGGTTTTCAGCACGACACCAGAAGGGTTGATTGACACATGGAATCCGGGCGCCGAGCGCATGTTTGGCTACGACGCGGCAGAGATCACAGGGAAACACTTCTCTGTCTTGATTCCCGGGGACCGGCATCGAGGATTGGCCAATTTCGCCACAAGATTGCTGCGTGGTGAAGTCATCCGTCAATATGAGATCGACCATGTCCGTAAAGACCGAGTGCGGTTTCCCGTCACATTGACATTGTCCCCTGTCAAGGGTGAGAAGGGCTTGGTGACTGGAGTTTCGGTGATTGCTCGGGATGTCACCGAGCGCAAGCGGGCGGAAGACGCATTGCGACAGAGTGAGGAGAAATACCGCTCGATTGTCTCCAATATTCCGGACGTGGTTTGGACTTTGGACGGCAACTTCCGCTTTGCCTTTATCAGCGGGAACATCGAGAGGATGAGCGGTTATTCCGTTGAGGAGATTGATCGTCACGGTGCGGAAATCTATCTGGCTTCGCTACACCCTGACGATGTCGGGAAGGTTCGGGACGGACTCCGCGCTCTTTTTGACGAGGGGCGGCCCTATGACGTTGAAATTCGCGTCCGGCACAAAAATGAGGAGTGGATCTGGGTGCGCGACCGAGCCGTTGACACCTATGAAAAGAATGGCATGCGATATGCCGATGGGTTGCTTTCCGATATCACTGAGCGCAAGCGGGCGGAAGAGGAGATACTTTTCAAAACGGCACTGTTGGAGGCGCAGTCCGAAACTACTGTTGATGGGATTCTTGTGGTTGACGAAGCGGATCGAATCCTCCTGGTCAACCAACAATTTGGCAAAATGTGGAACCTGCCAGCCGAGGCCCTGACCGATCCTGACGACCAGAAGATGATCCAAAACATCATCCCCCAGGTGAAGGACCCGGAGGGATTTCTGGCGAGAGTGCGCTATCTGAATACCCACCCTTCGGAAAAATCGCGGGACGAACTCGAGCTGAAGGACGGAAGGGTTTTTGACCGGTACTCTTCCCCGCTCCAGGGCACGGCGGGAAAGCTCTATGGCCGGATCTGGTATTTCCGTGACATCACCGAACGCAAACGGGCCATGGAGGCTCTTCGCGAAAGTGAGGAACGCTTCCGGCAGATTGCCGAGACCATTGATGAAGTCTTTTGGACGGCGGACCCCGCCACCTCCAGAATGGTCTACATCAGCCCTGCCTACGAACGGGTATGGGGACGTTCGCGGCAAAGCCTGTATCAGAATCCCCGGTCATTTCTTGATTCCATTCACCCCGACGACCGCCCCCGCGTGAACGCGGCGTTGGAAGGCCAGGTTCGTGGCATTCCTTTTGACCATGAGTATCGCGTCATGGTCGGAGACGAATCGATTCGTTGGATTTGGGATCGAGGATTTCCCATCCGGGACAAAGAGGGAAAGGTAATCCGATTTGTCGGTGTGGCGGTTGACATCACCGAACGCAAACAGGCCGAAGCGGAGAGAGTGCGTCTGGTCACCGCGATTGAGCAATCGGCGGAAGCCGTGGTCATTACTGACTTGAAGGGGGAAATTGAATACATCAATCCCGCCTTTACCCACATCACGGGTTACACGCGCGAGGAAGTGTTGGGGCAAAACCCGCGAATATTGAAATCAGACGAGCAGGACCCGTCCTACTACCATGACCTCTGGAGGACCATCTTGGCCGGCAAGCCATGGCAAGGAGAACTGATCAATCGGCGTAAGGATGGCAGCTTCTACTATGAACAGATGACCATCGCACCCGTCAAAAATGCGCACGGAGAAGTGACCCACTTTATCGCGACCAAAGAGGATGTGACGGAGCGCAGGGCCCTTGAAGCTCAGGTTCAACAAGCGGCGAAGATGGAGGCGATTGGAAGGCTGGCGGGTGGAGTCGCTCACGATTTCAACAACCTGTTGACGGTCATCAACGGCTATTCGGAGATTCTCCTCGGCCGGACTGGTTCCGATCCCACATCTAGGGAATACCTCCGCGAGATTCACCACGCGGGGGAGCACGCCGCATCCCTTACGCGGCAATTATTAGCCTTCAGCCGCCGCCAGGTGTTGGCTCCACAGATTCTTGACTTGAATGCTTCGGTGGCAGGGCTGGAAAAGATGCTGCGGAGGCTTATTGGCGAGGACATCAAGCTCCGAACCGACCTTGCTCCCGGACTTGGGCGAATCAGGGCGGACCCCGGCCAGATCGAGCAAGTCATTATCAACCTGGCCGTGAATGCGCGTGACGCCATGGAATCGGGGGGCGACCTTATCATCGAAACCGGCAACGTGGAGCTGGATGAGGACTACGCCCGCCAACACACCACGGCAATCCCCGGTCCTCATGTGATGCTGGCGGTTTCGGACACGGGGAAGGGAATGACGGCGGAGACGAGGGCGCATATTTTCGAACCGTTCTTCACGACCAAGGAACTGGGTAAAGGCACCGGGCTCGGCCTCGCAACCGTTTATGGAATTATCAAACAATCGGGGGAAACATCTGGGTCTACAGCGAGTTGGGGAAGGGCACGGCCTTCAAGGTATACTTTCCGGCCGTCAGCGAAAGTGCATCTGTCGTGGAATCTCCAGACAAATCGGCGCCTTCATCTTCCGGAACTGAAACGATTCTTTTGATTGAAGATGAAGAAGGGGTGCGATCGTTGGTGCGCGTGGCGCTCGCCACCGGCGGGTACA
Organism: uncultured Acidobacteriota bacterium; assembly: GCA_963733285.1. Lineage (GTDB taxonomy): Bacteria > Acidobacteriota > Terriglobia > UBA7540 > UBA7540 > Bog-366. The sequence goes on along the minus strand of CAVTDA010000075.1, from coordinate 6,635 downwards.
CCGTTTTGGAAGCGCGGGATCCCGAATCCGCGCTCGCAATGTGCGTGAAACATCAGGGGAAGATTCACCTGCTTCTCACCGATGTGGTGATGCCCCAGATGTCCGGCCCCGCCGCCGCGGAGAAGATAGCGGCCTTGCGGCCCGGCATCAAAATTCTCTTCATGTCCGGCTACACCGACGATTCCATCATCCATCACGGCGTCATGAGTCACGACATGCCTTTCATCCAAAAGCCATTTACACCCCTGGCTCTGCGAAAGAAGATCCGGGAAGTCCTGGGAGGTGGGCATGACTGACCATTTCGCACTGGTGAATCAACCCATGCCGATGTGACACCGTAGCCGTCTTATGACCCCGCGGGATTTACCCTCTTCGGCAAGACCTTGTCCTTTCAAGACCTTTGGAAAACCCGCCCCATGCGAAGAACTTGACAACCCAATGGCAATGGCATAAAACTTACTTGCGTTTCATAGAGAGACCTAGCCGACGTGCGCTTTGGTTTCTGATCAGGATTGCCGGTCGAAATCCTTGCACGATTTGAATCTTCCTAAACCAGCAAAAATTTGCGGTTGCTCTTGCCTTGCATCACTCCACATTTCACGCCCAAGTGTGACCGGCGCTGGATTTATTCGATGGGATGCATCAAGCATTGGTGGCCGGACCATGAAGGGAAGAATCCGCATCGCCCGTTCGGCCATCATCGCATGGGTCTCAGCGGATGTTCGCACCGGGGCCGGCCCGCGTAATTCCAGAGAGGTCTGCAATAATAAATTCACCGAAGATCCCCACCGGCAGGGGGTGACGGAATGAATTCCCGCCGCGAGAAGTTGCTTTCCCTGGTCTATGCCACCCGGCCGCTAACCCAGAAAGCGACCCGTAATCCGCGCATCAAAACGCGCGAGGTCGTTGCTTACGTTCTGATTTTTGCGTTTTTCTCCGCCGCGGTAGCTGTTTTCCTCCATTGGCAAATATCAATCCATTACCAAAAAGAGATGGCGTCCTGGCGGGCGAGGCAATCCACCCTTGCCGATGATCAGGCGCAGCGAATTGAAGACTGGTTGAAGGAGCGCCAGGGTGATGCGCAAGTTCTTGCCGGCGCCCCGGCGATTCGCAGCGTGCTCTGTCATATAAATCGAAAAGTCACCTCCACTCTGACCGCCCATCCCCGCCTGAGGCGGTGTTAACCGACATGGCCAAATCGTATTCCTATGTCGGGGTCTACATCCTGGACCGGGATAGCAAGGTGGTCATGCAGTATGGGGATTCGATTCCATTTGATTCCCAATTTGTCTATTCGTGTTTTGAGGTCGCGCGCTCGGGAAAGCCCGCGTTGGCCGTCGTGGGAAATGTTGCAATTCGAAGTTTGATTGGCTTCATTGCTCCCGTATCTGCCGGTCCCGGCGATGCTTCTAAAAGTCAGGAGAACGGCAGAATCCTGGGAACCGTGTCGGTGGTCTCCGACGCTTCAAAAAGCCTGTTCCCCCTCGTCGCGCGGGACGTAATTCCGACCCGGACCGGCGAAACCCTCTTGGTGCGCCGGGAGGGAAATGAGGTTGTTTTCTTTTCCCCCTCGCGATTGACTCCCAACCTCTCGCATGAGTTGAGCTTCCCTTACCCTTCCGCGCCGGTGCCGGCGAAGCTTGCCCTTGATGGCCAGGCGACCTTTGGGACCTTCCCCGATTACCGCGGGACCCAGGTGCTGGCTGCGACTCATCCCATCTCCGGCGCCGATTGGGGACTGGTTCGTAAGATCGACCTCAGTGAAGCCTTGGAGGATTTTCGCCGCGCGTCCTTTGCTGAAATTCTTGCTGGAATCTTCCTAATTATCCTCTTGGGCACGCTGATGTTCTTCCATCGCCGCGATCTGATGCTGCGGGTCCAACAGCAGGATGAAAGGAAATTCAAAGCGCTGCTGGAGTCTCCGCCCGATGTCATGATCATCCTGAACCACAGCGGCGATATTGTGTTCGTCAATACCGCGACGGAGGAAATGTTCGGATACCGGTTGGAGGAGATGTTGGGAAAACCGTTTCTGATGCTCATTCCGCAAAGGCACAAGGCGCAAGCGGCCGGATTCTACCAGAGCTTTTGTGCCAAGTCCGGGTTGCAAGAGGGCATGCTGCAACGGGAGATTTCATGTTTGCGCAAGGATGGCAGCGAATTTCCCGCCGAGGTCAACTCCAATCCCATTGAGACTCTGCAAGGCACCGTCGTGGGCGTTGCCATCCGCGACATCACTCAGCGCAAGCTGGCGGAGGAGGCCCTGCGGCGGAGCGAAGAACGCTATCGGACCCTGTTTGAGAATGCGCCGGTGGGAATCTACCGGACGACTCCGGATGGGCGAATATTGGCGGCCAATCCTGCCCTGGTGAAGATGCTCGGTTATTCATCTTTTGAAGAAATGGCGACCGCCAATTTGAATACCAAGCCCTTTGAACCGGAATACGATCGGAGCCAGTTCATCGACATGATCGAGAAACAGGGAAGCGTGGCGGGCTTGGAGTGCCTCTGGCACCGGCGTGACGGCGGATCCTTGTTGATCCGGGAAAACGCCCGGTGCATTCGCGATGAGTCGGGGAAGACCCTTTATTACGAAGGAACGGCGGAAGACATCACCGAGCGCAAGCGTGCGGAGGCTGAGAACGCCCGCCTTGTAACCGCCATTGAACAGTCTGCCGAAGCGGTTGTCATCACCAACACCAAGGGAGAAATTGAGTACGTCAATCCGGCATTTTCGCGCACCACGGGGTACAGCCGCGAAGAGGTTTTGGGCAAGAATCCGCGCCTCCTGAAATCGGGGAAACACGACGAGGCTTTTTACCAGCAACTATGGTCGACGATTCTAAAAGGCCAATTGTGGCAGGGTGAGGTCATCAACCAGCGCAAAGATGGGAGTTTCTACACCGAACAGATGAGTATCGCTCCCGTGCGCGGCGCCAAGGGAGAAGTCACGCATTTCATCGCGACAAAGCAAGACGTGACCGAGCGGAAGATTCTGGAGGCGCAACTTCAGCAGGCGGCGAAAATCGAAGCCGTGGGGCGATTGGCGGGTGGCGTGGCGCATGACTTCAACAATCTCCTCACCATCATTAATGGTTACGCAGAGCTCCTGATGGACGAGCTTTCATCTAACGAAACCCTGAGCGGCTACGTCAAGGAAATTCACGGCTCCGGCGACCGTGCCGCGGCTCTGACCCGGCAATTGCTGGCCTTCAGCCGCAGGCAGGTGCTCGCGCCGCAGGTGCTCGATCTCAATCAGGTGGTTTCCGACTTGGAAAATATGTTGCGGCGGCTGATTGGCGAGGACATTGAGTTGCTTGCCATTCTCTCCCCTTCACTGGGTTTGATCAAAGCGGACCCGGGGCAAATCGAGCAGGTCATCATGAATCTGGCCGTCAACGCCCGCGACGCCATGCCCCTTGGTGGAAAGCTGACCATCGAAACCCGCAACGTCGATTTGGATGAGAATTACGCCCACAATCACCCGACGGTTAAGCCTTGCAATCACGTCATGCTGGCGGTTTCGGATACCGGGGCCGGCATGACTCCGGAAACCCGCGAGCACATCTTTGAGCCTTTCTTTACCACCAAGGAAAAAGGCAAGGGGACGGGCCTGGGTCTGGCCACGGTTTATGGCATTGTCAAGCAGTCGGAGGGCAGCATTTGGGTTTACAGCGAACTGGGAAAAGGAACGGTCTTCAAGGTCTATCTCCCGGTTGTGAATGACGACCAGCCGGTTCGAGATCACTCTGCGGTGGAATCGGATTTAGAGTCGGGAACCGAGACGATTCTCGTGGTCGAAGACGAGGAAGGCGTCCGCTCGCTTGTGCGTATGGCTTTGTCCGCGATGGGATATCGGGTGTTGGAGACAGAAGACCCCGAGCATGCGTTATCCGTCTGCGCGAGTCACGACGGGCCCATCGATCTGCTTCTGACCGATGTGGTAATGCCGCAAATGTCGGGTCCCATGGTGGCGGAAAAGATCGTTGCCCTCAGGCCTGACATCAAAGTTCTCTACATGTCCGGCTATACCGATGACGCCATCGTCCACCACGGCGTCCTCAGCCAGGAAATGCCCTTCATCCAGAAACCCTTCTCGCCTCCCGCCCTCCGCCGGAAGATTCGCGAAGTCCTGGCGGGCAAGGGAAACGCCCGGGTCTAGCCCCCTGAGTTAACCAGACAACAAGCAAATACTCCTTGTTCAATTTGCGCACCGAGCTCCGCCTCCATTTGGGGCGGGTAAAAGCCGGTCCCGGGCAGATGGAGCCGGTCTTCATAAATCTGGCGGTGATTGCGCGTGACGCCATGCCTCTGGGAGGGACTCTTTCGATTGAAACTGCTCCCGGGCAACTCGACGATGTGTTCGCCCGCAGCCATCCCAGCGTCGTTCCCGGTTCCCACGTCATGCTGGTTGTCAGTGACACTGGGGAATGCGGCGCCGATTCTCCACTTCGGACATAAGCCCGGATTTCCTCCGCCCGCGAGCCCTGCTGGTAGGCGGAAGAACCAAGAGAGATTCGCCGATAACCTCCCCCATTGGTTTAACAGTCAACTGTATACTGACTCATGCTGTATTATAGAAAGGGGATTCCCTGCTGGAACTTTTACAGGAGCGAGCTTTAACACCCACTTTTCGGATTCAAACGAAGGATCCCGCAACGGGCATCCGGGGTGGCCGTGCTCGAGGGTTCAGGGGGTTTTACTTCAAGGCAATCTTCCCCGGATGAATCCAATTCTTACGGAGTCGCAATGAACGCACCCCTGACGAAAGTGCAGGCCGTGGAGGCGTAATATGCCGCGACAGATTCCCAAGCGGCGCCAACCCGTAAAGAAAATTCCGAAGTCGCCGGCACGCTTCAGTGAGGCGAACTATCGGGCGTTCTTCGCAGCCGCCCCCGACGCCATGCTGGTCCTGGACCGCCAGGGTCGAATCTTGGATGCCAATCCCGCAGCCAGCCGGATGTCCGGGTACACCTGTGCAGTATTGATGACGATGAACCTGCGTGATTGCGCGGCTCCGGAGGAAAGCTCACGCCTGGTTGAATTTTTAGAAAACCTGGAAACGGGCCGGTCGGATCGGGGCGAATGGCGCTTCCTGCGGAAGGATGGGACGGGGTATTTATGCGAAATTGTGGTAAGCCTCCTTCCCGGCGGCGTATTCCTCGCTACCGCTCATGATGCCACGGGGCGCCACCTTGCGCTTAATCGCCTGCGCGAATCCGAAGCAAAATATCGAACTCTGTTTGATTCCATCGATGAGGGCTTTTGCACAATAGAAGTGCTGTTCAATGCAGCGGGGAAGGCGGTGGATTACCTCTTTCTCGAGGTCAATGCGGCGTTTGAAAAACAGACGGGAATCCGCAACGCGGTGGGAAAAAGGGCGCGGGAAGTTGCCCCGGATCTCGAGGAGCATTGGTTTGAAATCTACGGCAGGGTGGCTTTAACCGGTGAGCCTGTTCGTAGCGAGGACCATGCGGCACAATTTCAACGCTGGTATGAGGTTTACGCTTTCCGGATTGGAGATCCGCAGCAGCACCGTGTGGCGGCTCTATTCAATGACATCACCAAGCGGAAAGCCTCGGTGGATGAGCTGAGCCGCAGTGAAATCAAATACCGCACTCTGGTGGAGACATCCCACGACGTCATCTGGTCCGTGGACAAGCAATGCCGGGTCACGTTCATGAGTCCCGCCGCCCGCCGTGTTTACGGATACGATCCGAAGGAACTTCTGGGGCGCCCGATTGCCGACCTGGTTTCGCCCGAATGGCTGCAACAGGAATTACAGGAAGTGGAAAAGGTGTTGGGAGGCGCAGACTCGGTGGGATTTGAGCATGCTTTTCAACGCAAGGGAGGAGAGCCCGTCTTCCTGCGATGCAATTCTGTCCCCATTCGCAATGACCGGGGCGAAGTGATCGGAGCGATGGGGGTTAGCACCGACATCACCGAACATAAAAGGGCGGAAGACGGCTTGCGGGACAGCGAGGAACGGTTTCGCGCGACTTTTGAAAACGCCGGAATTGGCATTGCCATTGTGGGCATCGACGGGCGGCCGTTCAAGTCCAACGCGGCGCTTTCCTCGATGCTGGGTTACAGCGAGGAAGAGTTCAGCCGCATGGTTTTTACCGAGTTCACTCATCCGCAAGACCGCGGCCTGGATTGGGGACTTTACAGTGAGCTCGTCGCCGGTAAGAGGGAACATTATGAAATCGAAAAACGATTTCTCAAAAAGACTGGCGAGGTTCTGGGGGGCCTCTTGACGGTTTCGCTGGTCAAGGATCAGTCCGGGCGCCCCTTGTGCTCGGTGGGCATGGTCCAGGACATCACCGAGCGCAAGCAGGCGGAAGCGGCCCTGCGTGTGAGCGAAGAGCGGTTCCGGCAACTTGCCGAAACCATTGATGAAGTTTTTTGGATAGCGGATTCCGCGTCCCTCCGGACTCACTACGTGAGTCCCGCCTATGAACGGGTGTGGGGCCGCACGGCTGCAAGCTTGTACGAAGAGCCCGAATCTTTTCTCGATTCCATTCACCCTGAGGACCGTGAAAACGTGCTCGCTTCCCTCGAAGCCAGGAAGGCCGGTATTCCGTTTGATCGCGAATATCGAATCCTGGTTCCGGATCGCGACATCCGCTGGATTT
>CAVTDA010000074.1:0-27939 GCA_963733285.1 uncultured Acidobacteriota bacterium | reverse complement strand
CACATAGGTCTGATTGAAATCGGCCCGCAGGCTTCGCACGTCGTGGTAGCTCGCTTCAAATTTGGAGATGTAGTCATCGGAACTCGCTGCGGATGCCGGCGACTGCGCGGTTGCGGTGGCCGAAAGGGTTATGAGCAGGAGGGCGCAAAGGAGTGTGGCCGGACCGGGAGCGAAAAGTCTCGCACCATCTTTGCTCATCGTCCGCCTAGGGTTTCGCCGCTTGATCATGGGATTGATTTGCCGTAATCCTCTTCACCGCCGCCAGCGCCTCTGCGTCCAGCGGGTCAACATTCAAGCCGCTGCGATATTCCGCCAGCGCTTCTTTCACGCGCCCACGCGATTCCAGTATTCGCGCCATGCCGAAATGCGCGCGCGGGTCAAAGGGTTCGACGGCCAGGGCTCGGCGGTAGCTCTGGTCCGCTGAATCGGAGCGCCCCGCGTGCAGCGCGATGTCTCCCAGATAATCGTACGCCTCGGCATTCGGGATGCTCGCCACCGAGGCTTGAAACTGCGCGGCGGCATCGGCATAGCGTCCGGAATTAAAGTAGAGCTTTCCCAATTCGTTCCGCGTTTGCGTACTCAGCGGCGCCAGAGCCACCGCCGTTTGCAACTGGGTTTCAGCCTCAGCCATTTGGCCCATTTCGACATCGAGGCGCCCCAGGTTCAAATGCGCGTCGGTGTAATTCGGGCGCAGGCGCATCGAGCGCTCAAAATAAGCCATCGCCTCCTGATTTTGCTTCTTGCCGGCGCACGCGAGGCCAAGGTTATTGAGCAGCAGAGCGTTGTCCGGGGCATACGCCAGCGCCAGTTTCACTCGCGCTCGGCATCCGCCGGACGCATCATATTCCAGTATACCGCGCCCAGATTGAGCCTCAGGCCTCCCGCTTCCGGCACGTCTGCCAGCGTTACGCGATAGTAGGTTTCATCGCTTACCCAGTCGCGATTGCGCTTGATGATTCGAATGAAGCCCAGCACCGCGACAATCCCCAACACGCTGTACAACGCCACACGCCACGCGCGCTCACGGCCGGAACTGCTCTGCCACAATCGCTGTATCCACGACGCCACGACCCAGCAGAATCCCACCGATGGAAGATAGAGGTATCTTTCGGTGAACACATTCGGCCCGAGCCAGCGGGAATTGAGTACCGGCGCGATATTGAGAAAAAACCAGATGAATCCGAATGAAACAAGGCGATGGCGCTTCCAGAGGGCAATGAAGGCCAGCGCAATGAAGCCAATTCCAAGGGCATAGACCAGAAGTTTTGGATCCAGCGCCGTAACGGTTTTATGAAACGGATAATAGGCGATAAGCCTGACCGGCCAGATCATTTTGTAGACGTAGGTGCCGGTGAGCGGAATGGCCGAAAGAATCGCTTGATACCAGGTGACGTTGCGCGTCAATTGGACGGGCGCAAACGCGCCGAAGAAGCGAATGCGAAAGAGCACGTAGGCTGGAACAATCAACCAAAGTGCCCCGTAACGCGCGACCTTTTGCTTCAACGTGGTCTGGTCGCGGTCGTCACGGTAAAAATGCTCGTAGATCGCTGCGAGCACCGGCAGGGTCACGGCTTGTTCCTTGGAGAGCAGGGCCAGGATAAAGCACGCCACCATGCTGGCCTGCATCTTCTCCGCGCGCCCTCCGCCCGGCCTCGCACTCGCCAGGAAGAGCCAAAATGCCGGGATGTAAAACACCGCTAAATCGAGATCGGTAATGCCGGAGACCCACGCTACGGACTCGGTATGAATCGGATGCAGGGCAAATAGAGCGGAGGCGATGAAGGCCAGCCAGTCATCCTGAAAAAGCCGCCGGGTAAGCCCGAACAACAGGCACACGATGACCGCGTTTAAGAACACGTTCGCCAGGTGGAACCCGTATGGCAATAAGCCGAACAGCTTGTAGCAGATCAGAAATCCGAAAATACTGATGGGCCGGTAGTAGTTGGTGGCTCCACGCGCGCCAAGATGGGCAAGAATCCGCGTGCTGAAGATTTCTCCCACGTGCGCGAAGCTGCGGATATAGGGATTGGTTTGAACTTCGTTGTGATCGTCAAAGACAAATCCGTTTTGTAGCGAATTGACGTACGGCGCAATGGCGAGGAACAACAGAACCGCGAGCATCCACGTCACCAAACGCGTATCGGGACGCGCCGGCTCGCTTGAGGATTTCACCACCGGCTCCGTCATTGCCCGCCCTCCGCTTTATCCGCCACGGGAATCCTGGGCAGCCAGGGAAACCGTTGTGCCCAACTCGCGGGAATCGGCAGCGAAATCGGGATATCCCCACACCACTTGAAAAGCCAATTGGAGAGCAAAAAGCATAGCGGGGCCAGAATCAATCCCGCGACCACATCGATCAGGTAGTGATAGCGAAGGTAGACGGTCGAGATCCAAAGGCTGAGAATCAAGGGGGAAAGAATCCAGAAGAGTCGTTTTGAATTCCTGTAGGCATAGAGCCAGGCCACAAACGAGAGCGCCACGTGCAGGCTGGGAAAAACATCGCGGCGGATGCGGGCGAAATCCATGAAATCCACTTCCCGGTTCAGCAAGGGGAGTGACTGCTGAAGCGGGACCGTGTACTGGGCGCGCAAGGTATAGACCGGGCCAATCGCCGGGACCAGCAGATATCCCATCAACCCGAAGAACGAGACCACCATAACGCCGCTCATCATCTCGCGAAAGTTTCGCCGGGGGCGCAAGTTATAGATGAATAAGGCGATCAGCGGAATGTTGATGAGGTGGTAGAAATAGGCAAGCGACATCCAGGTGGTCAGCTTGGGAGTGATGAACCTCTGTAAAACCAGGCTGGCCTGGAAGCCGAAAAGACGCTGGTCAATGGCGATCAAAGCCTGGTCGCGGTCGGTTGTCACCATAAGTAGCGTGGCGTCGCCCCACAGGGTGTAATACATCAACAAAATGACCAGAAACGGAAACCAGTCACGGATGATCTCCCAAAATGGACGCGCGAAGGCCCACGGACTTTCCTGCTGTCCGGCGGCGGGATGGGTCCCGGCCATAAAATAATGGACCATCTCCTTGGCCAGCAGAAGGGTGACCGCGGGGATGATAATCAACACATCAGCAGGGCTGAAATTACCACTTTTCAGACCGCGAAAGATAATGCGCAGTAAGAGGTTTAGAATGAAGAAGGTAAGCGCGACCAGGTCCTCCAACCGCAGGCTGAAGGCCAGGCGCGGGCTACTGGTCATAGAGCCCCTTTAGTGCCTCAAACCGCGCCCGCGCACTGGGATCGAAGGGGAACTTCGAGGTTTCATCGAGCACCGCGCGTGACCGTTCGTGATCGCCCCCCAGGTAGTAGGCCCGCGCCAAACTCTCCACCGCCGCCTGATTGTTTGGAAAAATTTGAAGGACGGCCAAAAAGCTCTGCTGAGCTTCGGGAAATTTCTTCTCCGCCGTGTACGCCAGACCTTGCAAAACGTAGGGCGCGCCGTAGGCAGGATTCTGCCGAATCAAGCGCAATGTCGTAGTGACCACCTTGTCATAATGCCCCAGGAAGAAATCGCATAATGAGAATTGGTACTCATCTTCTTCATCAAGGCTGCCGCCGCTGAGAGTGGTAATCGATGGCTGGTCGTCCAGGACGGAATCAAGCTGGCGCATCGTCATCTTGGTCCGCATCAAGGTGTGCCAATAGCTTAAATTGTTCGGGCGCAGATTGACCGCCTGAATCGCGTTGGCGTAAGCCTTGACCAGATCCCCGCGCGCCAGACTACTATCCGCGCTCCACATGTACACTTCCGCCGCGACGTCGTTGCCGGCATACCATGCACCGAGCGCCACGAAAACAAGAATCAAGACGTAGAGCGGCGTCTTGAGCCAACGAACCGGCGTTTGGGCCGACCGCAGTGATTTGACAGCAACGACGGCCAGAAATACCAAGGCCAGAACCTTCGCGATTTCCCAGGATACGAAGCGGATGGTTTCCATAGTCAACCTCACCGTCTTGCAATCAAGCCCTTTGAACGCGGCCTGCGGAGGATTTCACTCGCCCAAGTCCAGATCAATCCGGCTTTTCGGCCCCACCGTGGCCTTGCCGTCTGGACCGAAAACGAACCGTTCTCCCGAGGGGTCCAAGGGAATTCGCCGTAACAGACCCACCGTCACCAAATCCTGAAAAGAATGCGGTGGTTCGCCTTGCTTCTGGCGATAAAGCGCAATCAAGGCGTCGAGCTTCTTGAGGGCTTCCTGCGTATCCAGGACAACCAGATGCATTTGCGCCGTGCGCCGAATCTGGTCGTTTTCCGCCGAACGCGCAATCTCACTCCACAGGATGCGGCTGGTTTGGAGTTCCCCGCCCTCGGCCGCAACCGACGCCGCCATCACCCGCATCCAGGGCAACGCCCCGGGGCGCTCGCTTCCGGTCTTGAATGCCCGCGCCGCGCGGTCGTAATCCTTCATATCCCAATAATAGATGAATCCTAGGTCTTCCCAGAGCCGCCAGTAATCCGGATTGGCGACAATGCCCCGCTGCAACAGATAGATGGCCCGTTGCGGGTCACCTGCCCCCTCGGGCCGCTTGCCAGCGAGAAAGAGCGACCCGAACCGGTATGCCACCAACAGGTGCGGGTCAAGCGTCGTGGCTGTATCCAGCAGCGTTCCCAGCAACGCAAAGTCCTTGGAGTGAGCCAGCCGGTGACGTCCATAATACTGCACGGCGCGCGTCCAATAAATCGCCGCAAGCAAGCCCGAATATCCTCCCGCCAGACGCGATATTCGTGCCTCTGTCGGCATGAAGATCAACTCTTCGTGCTGGTGCTGCCCTGGTCCAAATTGATGGTTAATCCGCGTTTGCAGCGGATAGAGACCTGCCACGCAGATCAGCATGAAAAGAATGAGCGCCAATCTTCTGCGCGCTTTCAATATTCCGTGGGACTGATCCCCGCGTGAAAGAGCCGTTATGTCACGGTGAGTACCGGATGGTTGCGGAGTTTCAAACCGGGGCTTCAACCCTTCGGTCATTGAAACTCCCTCTCCTCAAAAATCAGGATTGATGCGGATAGCAAAATGGCAATGTATAGGGCAGCGTAACAGGTATTGGCGATGATGAACTGCCCGGGCATCCTGGCCCCATGCGCGACTTTGTCGATAACATTGAAGTTTCCAAAATTGGGAAGCAGGTAGTAAAGAATGGCCGTCGCTTTCTGCACGAAGGGGCTGCCGCTTCCCTGCCCGAACCAGCGGATGTCCTCGGTAAAGTTCCCGATGACAAAAAGACAAAAAGTAAAGACGGCGGAAAGGATGGACGAGGAAATGCAGGAAAACAAGATCGCCACGCCCACCACAATGGCCAATTGCAGCAGGATGAGATAAACAGCGGAAAGCAGGGAGAAATCGCTGGTTTCGATACTTCCGTTCTGAATCGCCAGGGCAAGGTAGAAGCCGGCCGTCATGATCGCCGTGTTGACGATCAGCGTGAGCAATAAACCGACATATTTTCCCAGGATGAATTCCGCCCGCGTTACCGGTTTGGAAAGGATGTTATAAAGCGTCCGCCGCTGGATCTCCTTCGAGACCAGCCCGATTCCGATGAAAATGGAGATGAGCAAGCCGAAGATGGATATGGCGCTGAGTCCCAGATTGACGAGGATGATCCGCTCGACGCCCACCGAAATGTTGCCCATCAGAATCGCGGCGGCAATCATCAGGAAGGCAAAAACGATCAAGTTGTAGAGGACGCGCTCGCGCACTGATTCCTTGAAGGCGCCCAGCGCGATAGTCGTAATTCGATGAAACATGATCGAGAGTGTGAAGTTCCGGATACAACCTGAGATGAGACCCATCGTGGGTCCCCAACCGGCTCAGGACGGCTGTGCCCCCGACGGTGGCTGGGGCGGTGAAACCTTGGACAAAAAATAGTCCTCAAGCGACATTGTGACCGGATTCAACGAAACAACCTTCAAACGCGCACGAAGACAAGCGGACAAGACTTCATCGACACTTGTCTCGTCGTGTATCTCAAGCCGCACCAGATCACCCGTCCGGACGGCAGAATGGACCAGCGGCTTGATTTTCCCCAAGGCGTCGGCAGGAGGATTTTCCAAGATCAGCTCCGTCAACGAAGTCCCAAGGGCCAGAATCTGATGAAGCTCGCCCATCCCCAGCAGATTCCCGCCGTTCAATATGGCGACGCGGTCACAGAGGACCTCGGCATCGGACAAGATGTGGGTTGAAAAGAATACCGTTTTTCCCTCGGCCCGCAACTGGAGAATTAGATCCCGAACTTCGCGCCGCCCTACCGGGTCAAGCCCCGACATGGGCTCGTCCAGGAAAATCACTTCGGGATTATTGATCAAAGCCTGAGCGATGCCAGTGCGTTGAACCAATCCCTTCGATAAGCGGCGCAGCGCCAATTTTCTGTTTGCCCCCAGGCCGACTTTCTCGATTAGATTTTCAATGCGGCGGCGGAGATCGTCCCCACCCATCCCGAATAGACGCCCTGAGTAATAGAGGAGTTCTTCGGCAGACAGATGGTCATAAAAGTAAGGATTTTCGGGAAGGTATCCCACCTCCTGGTGCATCTTCACATCATCAAGTCCCCTGCCCATAATGCGGGCTGTGCCCGTGGTTGGGAAAATCAGCCGGAACAGGATTTTAAGCGTCGTCGTCTTGCCAGCCCCATTGGGCCCCAACAATCCGAAAACTTCACCCTGATTGACGTGAAGAGTTAAAGAATTTAGTGCCCGCTTCCGCCGCGCTTGCAGGAAACCGACTGGGTACTCTTTTGTTAAACCGCTGATTTCGATGGCATCCATATCAATGATGGGGGTGGTGAGTTGGCTGCAACGCCCTAAAACAACGATTAAGCCTCAACTCAAGGCGAATGACATTATACCTAAGACTCAGCGCGGCGACATCGAATACGAATTCGAGGACGAGTTAGCAACGCGCGTCAAGAAATATCACATCCTTCTCAAGTCGGTTCAAAAGCTTACCACCAAGGCCGAATTCAGCCGAAAATTCCCGTTCCTTAGATGATCGAGGAATCTGATCAATACGCGCTAGAGGTGTTGAGTTGTCCGGGATGCAGAGGCTGAGGCATAACCTTGAAGCCGATCAACTGTTGCAAAGTGATCCCCAAAAAAATAGGGGGAAGTCATGCGACTCCCCTCTGGGAATAAGTCCCATCTGCATCGGCAACGATTAGCCAGCGATGCGGCGAATCGGTGGATTCAGCCGTGGTCGTCGAGTTCTGACGAATTACGCCCGACTGATCGGTGTAGTAGTAGTTCGTTCCCGTGGAGCTGGTGATGGGGTTGGCGTTGATCTGATAGGTGTTGATACGGCCGGTGGAATCGCTCGCGCCCGGTGAATAGGTGAAGCTGTAGCCGCTCTTCGAGCCGGCGGACAGCACGCTGTCAATCAAGCCCGCAGCCGTCGAAGTGGGGTTGGCGCCCGCCGTGGTGGGGGGAGCAAGGTAAGCCATCGTGACGGTGAATCCCACGTTGTAGGTGGAAGAGTAGGTGATCTCCGCCGTGTTCAACGTACGCAACGAACCCACGGCTGAGGCCTGGTTGGCAGCAATCCGCGAACGGAGCAAGTTCGGGATGGCGATGGCCGCGATAATTAGAATGATCGCAACCACGATCAACAACTCAATCAACGAAAAACCTTTCGAACCCTTCGTCATTCAATCCTCCTAAGAATCGTGACGGTACGACGTGGATGTGTCCATGTGGTACTCGACTCTAGTATGGCAACTCTGGTTCCAACCGCCGAAGGCTATCGTCTGAGCAGCACGATTTTATGTCTTTATTATTCAGTGCCTTAGGCAGAAATCCGCAAAACCCGGCCACCCGCGGGTCCAATTGCCACGCAAATTGACGGTTTCTGTCAGACGCGACCAGACAATTCCCGTCAACTTGATGGCAGACGTTATGAGGGGCTTCGCCCAGCCGCGACATGGGCGTGCGACCTTTTCCGCAGGCTTTCTGTCCGCATGCCGACTGGACCTTTGATTTGATCTTTGATTTAAGCTAAGGATGGTTCGCGCGCAATCTGACACGCTTTTCCCCCCTCATTTGGACGAATTTCCAATTCACGGTCGGAGGATAAGAGGAGGGGCATCCCTTTCCCCCTAACCGTGAATTGTTTCAGTCAACAAATTTCACTTGTGTCATCAACCTGACTGAGTCTTTGAACTTATCAATTGCCGGTTCACCTTTTTGATTTCAGGCGTGACGGCAAGAATCAATGTCTTGGCGAAATCGACAATAAAACCGGATGAGTGGGCTCTGGCCCGTTCGAGTGCGTTGCGGATTGAACGGGTATGTTCCGGTTTTCAGCGCTCCCAGAAGACACCATTTTGTGGATTGCTATCGCAGCCATAATCGTGAAAATCGCAACCACAACCAAGGACTCCATCAGTGAAGACCCTATGTCATCGTGCTTCACTGAGCCCTCCATAAGGCAATCAAACTCCGAATCGTGCAGTCGTTACTTCCTGCCTGACCTCCCTGCAGGATAGTAACCAAACCTGCGGTTATTCCACCCGCCTTAGAATCCTATAAGTCTTGTGTTGTTAGATATTTATAATGCCAGTGAGAGAGCTCGGACACCCTCGAAGCCAATTCACGGCCGCCGAGCGCTAATAATTGTCGAAACCTCGGACAATTATTGTCGATTACTTCGATCTGTATGTGCAGGTTAGGCTTATGAGGTGGTGAGGGTGTAGCGCGCAACCGGCGAGAAAATTCATCGCGCGGGTGGATTAGTAGTCTGTGGCTCCGGATTATCTGGCCTCATTTTGGGGGTCATGGTGGCCTCAACCTCTTGGGCCTGCTCTCGGGCGGCAGCGTTGTTGGGGGAAATTTCCATCTCCTGACGAAATTCCGACAGGGCGCCCGGAAGATTGCCTTCCACCTTAAAAATAACCCCCAGCGCGAAATGGTAGTTGTCCGCATCGGGCCGAATGGTCACGGCGCGCTGAATATTCTCCTCCGCCTCGGCGCCGCTCAAGTCATTTTCCTTCAATTTCGTCAGCCCCAGATAAAAGAACCCATCTGGCCGGCTGGCATCGATTTGCACGGCACGCGCGAGGAAGTGATCCGCGTCGGCAAACTTACCAGTCAGGGACCGTAGCATGCCTAGATTGTAGTTGGCGTCCCAGTTTTCGGGCTCGGCGGGCAGGATTTGCCATAGATCTTGATGGCTTCCTGCAAATGCCCCTGGCTTCCCAGCAATCCGGCAAGATCGAGTTGGGAACTGTGCCCTTCTGGCGACATGGAGGTGACATAAGTGAAGAAAGCGAATTCGTTGGCGTAGCAAGCCGTGGCTTTGTAGACCCCCATCGCCAGGAGGAAACCACAACCGCGGTCAACCCCACCTGGACCACCGGCACTCCCAGTACCGGAAACCAAAATCCAGTCGTCGCAACCCCATTGCCACCAGCATCGCGAAACCAAAAGACGGCAGATACAGATAGCGGTCATGCACCAGGTGCCCCTCAATGAACGCTCTGAGGTCTAAGGCAGGCAGGATGGGAATCACCAACCAGACCGTCGCCACCGCCGCCTTCATCGACCGCTTGGACCACACCCAGAGTCCCGCGGCGGCCAGAATCACGGGGATTCCAGGCAGAAGCACGTGGCGCCAATCAATCCGCGTATAGAACTCGCGCGTGTAAAAGGGACTCAAGCGGACGGGCCAGAAGAGGTGTTGGATATAAAACCAGAGCACGGAAGGCCACGTCAGCAGCATGCTGAGATAGGAGTGCGGCTCCTTGGTGTTTTGAAATCCCTGCAAGGCAAAGAGGCGCGCCGCCAAATAGACTGCGAAGATGGCCAGATAGGGCGCCGCCGTTCTGGCCGCAATCAATAAGCGATCCCACAAGGCGCGAATCCCGGAGTTCCCCTCGCCGCGGCTCCAGAGAAACTCACAGGCAAAGATAATCACTGGAAGAATCACCGCCGTCTCTTTGGATAGACAAGCGAGCGTGTAGAGAAGAATCGAGGCGCTGAGATAGAACCACCGCCGATGGGGTTCAGCCCGCATCTTGAGATAGCAAAGATAGGAAGCAAAGAGAAAGAGCGAACAGGGGCTCGGTAACACCGGACACCCACGCGACTCCCTCGGCATGGGTTGGGTGCAAACCAAAGATGAGCGCGGTAAAGAGCGCGGCCAGGCGATCTTCTAGCAGACGAACCGCGGTGAAATAGACCAGCAGGGTGACGCCGACATGGCAGATCACGGTACAGAAGTGCCACCCCCAGGGCTTCAATCCGAAGGCCAGGTATTGCAGCCGGAGCCATAAGAGAAAAATCGGACGGTAAAACGTTCCCCGGAAGACCGGGTGCTGAAACGCCCACACATCAGAGGTGAAATACCGCGGCAGGTACTTCCACGACCTCAGCCAGGTATTGCCAAGTATCTGCGGGCGGTCATCGTGGACAAAATCAAACGAAAGGGTGTTGTAATAGGCGAGAAACACCGCGACGAGAACGATGGCCAAGCCGATGTACGCGGTCCGGTTGCTCAGCCCCGACGAATCCGGGCTGCGTCCTGGCTCCCGCTCAATATGGCCGGCTTGAGAATCCACCCTTTTCCCTTCATCGAACCAAGCGCGTCATTCAAAGATTTGTATTATGCCACGAGGCGGCAATATTCAATGTATCCATTCGGACTATTGAAGGCATCGATTTTGTGAGGGTAGTGGTAATGCCGCCCGCGACCGGGCATGCCGAGAACGAATCTCGCTGAGGTTAATCGTGACGGGCGACCCAGGCATGCGAACCGTGGCACGGGCATCCTGCCCGTGTCCCCTCCATGGCCAGGATGGTCATGGCTCAATAGGCATCGCCCTATTGCTTCGAACCCGTGCCTATCGATTCGTTTTCTTGCGCGGCCACGGCGCGGGCAATCAACTTTTTGAGCTTCCCCTCCAGCGCCGAGTCCCCGACGGCCTCGTTTTGCAACATACCGTCCGCATCGATCGTGAAAGTGTGCGGAATGGCTTCTACACCAAACATTTTCGACAACCGTCCCTCAAAACCGCCGTCGTTGCATTGCAGCCAGGTCATCCTGTTCTTGGCAACAAAAGTCTTCCATGCCTTTTCATCATTGTCCAAACTGATGCTCAAAATGACCAAAGGCTGTCCCTGAAACTTCGCCGCGATTTCCTTCATGTGGGGAAGCGCTTCCCGGCAGGGCCCGCACCAGGTCGCCCAGAAGTCGATCAGCACGACTTTGCCGGCGAGATCATCGAGCGAAACCCGTTGGCCGTCGATTAACGTTGCCACGAATGCCGGAGCCATTTTTCCACGCGCGAGATCCGGCTCCTGGATAAACCGCTGTGCCCGCTTCGAATACGGCTCACTTGGCGGAACCATTCGAATGAAGTGCTCGAATTGGGCCTTTGCCAGGTCATCGTGATTCGCGCGAGCAAGGGAGAGGCCGTCGTTAAAGACAGCCTGGGGAAAGTTTGGATCTGCCGCAATCGCCTTGCTCATCTCCTCGTGAGCGCGCTCATAAATCTCGGGCTTCTTCTTGTTGATCCCCTCGCTCATAAGGGCAAGTCCATAGGCATAGTGTGCGTTGGCAACGCTTTTCGTATCGCCGGCCTCGCCGACCTCCTCATTGGCGGCGGCTTCAACGGCTTTCCAGTCTTGCGTTTGAATTCCGCACTTGATGATCTGCTGCTGGCAGTCGAAGCACCGCCCGGCTTCCAACTTATCCGCCTTTTTGAAGCTCCCAACCGCAAAATTGTACATGCCTTTCTTGACGTCCTCCATTCCCTCCTTGTACAACTTTTGCGCTTTTGGGTCGGATGGCCCCGGGGCAATTTCCTGCCCCCAAAGCGGGATCACAGCAAAGCTGAGCAAAAACACGATGCCGAGGTTTCGCATATCTCGTACTCTTTCCACTTAAATGCACGGCATTATAACCCAAGGAAACTTCACTAAATCACGGGTTGCGAACTTCTCCATGAACGGACTACGCCTTCGCCGTCACGGTCAAATTTCTCCGGCTGATGACGGGGCTCCAGGGGCGGCCAGTACAAGTCGCCGCCGCCGAAAGCACGTAGGCGCCAGATTGGCTGGGTGCACGGACCTGGACTAGATAGGTAATCTGGCCGAGCGCAGGGACTTCATACGTTTGTGTGACCATTGATACTTCTCCATGGTTCCCAGGACTGGAAAAACTCAAGACCAATTCGCCACGCGCCGTCTCATATTCGTCATTGACCATCATCACATGAACCCTCTGAACTTGGCCGACACCCAGCTTGGGTTTCCAAAAGTTGATATAGACGCCCAGCGGCTTAAACGCCTCGCGAACGTATTCCTCAAAGTGGGGTTGGAAAACGAGAGTTTCCGGGTCGGTAAAGTTATCGCAGGTGACCGCGTTCGGCAGGTCGGCGTCCAAATAGGCCAGATACATCACTCCCGCGTAAAAGCGGAAGGCGCGCCAGAATTCCGTCAGCCCGGCCAGCAGATAAGCGCGAAGCACGAGCCTCTGATCCTCCGTCGAATTGGCACCCAGGAGGTCGTCAAAGAATTTGCGCGTCCAGAATACCGGTGTGCCATCGCGCGTCAGAAAAAGCGTATCGTACTCGTTCAGGATGGCGGCGTGGCCGGAGTCGGGAGCGTTGCGAATGGGCGGCCCCTGCATGTTTTCAAGGGCGCGCATGTCGTAAAAAGGCGGCTTGCCGGCAAAGGAGAAGATGTAGGGATGATCCTCATAGCCATCGTCCGGGCTCTGCGGAATGCTGTACCCGTTGTCCCACGGCCGTTTCGAAAGGTCCAGACTGCGGACCGCTGGAATCACTTTTTCCCGAAGCGCGTCGCACTCGGTTTCGTTGGAAGCGTCCCAGATGGCGATGCTGGGGTGATTGCAATTATCCTGAACGAACTCCCTGAACTCACCGATCAGTTCGTCCGTGCTCCATAGCTCGTGCCGCCAGGGGTTGCGGCCTGTCCAGATGGCGTATTCATATTGCAGGAGCAGGCCAACTTCATCCGCGATATCGAGCCACAGCTCCGGCACGGGGCCAATGCACATTCGCATGGCGTTCCAGTTCATTCGCTTGGGGATTTCGCCCAAAAGCTTTCGAACCCAGGCATCCTCCCAGGGATGGCCTTTGCTCAAGGGGTCGCCAAAAAATCGATGAAGAGTAATGTTTGTCCCGCGCAGGAAATACGGCCTTCCGTTCAGCATCGACCGCCGGGCAACATTATCAAAGCGGAACTCCCGCATGCCGAACCGCGTCGTTGCACTGTCTCCTTGGGTCGTGGTTTCAAGAGAATAAAGGAATGGGTCTTCTGGACTCCAATGCGCAGCATTGGGGATCGATATTATCCCTTTTATAGTCCTCGTCTCGCCAGCGCCCAGATGGACATGCCGAAGCAACGGCCCGCCAACACTTTCCTGCCCTTTCCATGTCTTGACCCGATGAACGATCTCCACCTCCACCGGTGGACCACAATTCCGCACGGTGGCTTGAATGAGAATCGACGAATCCTGGACTTGCGGCGCAACTTGGACCGACTCAATGACCGGGTTATCGCTCAGGTGGATCGTCACGCTGTCGTATATTCCCGGCGTCCAGACCGGCTTTTCCTGATCCGTACCGGCGGGGACCCAATTCGGCAGAGCGCCGGGGTGGGCCCCGATGCGGACGAGAAGAGTGTTCTCCCCTTCCCACTGGATCGAGTCAGTCAAATCGAAATGGCCGCGCGTAAAACATCCCAAGTGCTCGCCGATTTTCTTTCCGTTCAGCCAAACGGCAGTTCCAAATTGCGCCTTATTAATTTGGAGAATCGCCACGGATTTTTTAGCCGGGATGGTGAAGGTCCTCCGATACCAGAAGTAGTTCCGCTTTTGAACCGTCCGGCCCAGCGCACCTGTGTCCGCAGTTTTCGGCAGGAGGCCAAAATCGATCCTGTTCAGAATGTATTCGCGAGTCTCATATTGATCGACGTCAGGAAAAGCGGGGGTGGCAAGATGTGCGAGGCCGGGGACCGGAACCGTGTGGCGAAACGTGGCGGGAACCACTCCGGGCTCGATACCATCTTCAATGTTCCATTCTCCATCCAACGACACAGTATCGCGATGGCCGGGCGGAGGCGGCGGAGTGGGCTCATCTGCAAATGCGGGCAGCCCAGCGCGGCTGACCCGAGCAGAAGTTTCGCGAAATCACGCCGCGTGGTCTTCAGTTCGGTCATTTATTTCCTTACTTAAGATCCGAGGTACGACCCGACCACCTCAGTGCGGACATTTATTTGGCAGGCAACATGAGCGCGAGGGAGTCCTGGAAAACATCGGATTCTGCCTGGGGAGAGCCGAAAGCACCAAATTCAAATTCCGTGCTTCTTGGCGTAATGCCGGAATGAACGGTAAGACATTTTCAGGAGGTCCGCGGCCTGACTGCGAACGCCGTCCGCGATATCGAGAGCGGCCTCGGATGTACTCCTTTTCCACCTTGGCCACTTCGGCCTCGAAATCCACGCCTTCGGGCGGAATCTTGACTTCTTCATCGGCGAGCGAGGAAATTCCCGTGATGGAGGTGGGAAAATGGCGTACTTGACCAGCCCATCGCGGCCATCATTGACGGCAATGGCGTGCTCGACGGCGTTTTCAAGCTCGCGCACATTGCCCGGCCACGTCCAATTGCACAAGAGCGGCCAATGCCTCGGGCTCAAAATCAGCTCAGCGACTTGCCCATTTGCAGAGCGAATTTGCGCAAAAAGTGCCGCGCCAGAGGCTCGATGTCGCTGGGCCGCTCGCGCAGCGAAGGGACGTGAATCGGGATCACGCTGACACGATAGTAGAAATCCTCGCGAAAATGCCCGCCCGCCACCATTTTTTTCAAATCCCGATTGGTCGAGGCGATCAGGCGGACATCCACGGAAACGTCCATCGACCCGCCCAATGGGCGGACACTTCGTTCCTGAAGAACTCGCAGGAGTTTCACCTGCATGCCAAGGCTGGTCTCGCCGATTTCATCGAGGAACAGCGTCCCGCCGTGCGCAGACTCGATGATTCCCTTGCGATTGGTCTCCGCGCCGGTAAATGAACCCTTCATGTATCCGAACAATTCGCTTTCGAGAAGGGTTTCCGGAAACGCGCCACAGTTGATGGAGACGAACGGCTTTTCGCGGCGCAGACTGGCTTCATGGATGGCACGGGCAACCAGCTCCTTGCCTGTGCCGCTTTCGCCGGTAATCAGGACCGTGCTGCTGGTGGGCGCGATGGAGCGAACCATTTCCAGAATGGATTCAATGGGACGACTGTGGCCGACGATGTTTTGGCCGGCAAACACGCGCAGGAGTTCACGGCGCAGACGCGTGTTCTCCTCGCGCAGGGCCAAATCCTCGAGCGCCCGGTCGACGGTCAGGGTGAGTTCCTCCACCAAGGCATCCGTCTTGATGACGTAGCGGTACGCTCCCAGGTTCAAAGCGTTGATTGCCGTTGCCGCCGTGGGGACCGCCGTAATCAAGATGAACGGCGCAGGGTTCCGGACATCATGGGCATGCTTGAGGAGGTCGATACCGGTAACATCCGGCATGCGAATGTCCGAAATAATCAGGTCATAGACGTGTGATTCAATCTTCTTCTTGGCCGCGTCCCCCCGGTGGACACGGTTTCGACCAAATGCCCCTTCTTGCGAAAGGCAATTTCCAGAACCTGGCAGAGCGATCTTTCGTCGTCAATGATCAACAGTCTTGCCATTCAGCATTCCTTATCGAGAAGTCTTAGTGCAATTCGCTTGCGACCTCACCCGTGTACACGCCGGCGAGGGCCGTGGCCGGAATCTCGCGTGGCAACTCAATATAAAACCGCGCCCCTTTACCGGCCTGCGACTCGACCCGTATCGTCCCCTGGTGTCCCTCCACAATCTGGTAGACCAGCGCCAATCCCAGCCCGGTTCCTTCATTGAACCCGGACTGGAACGGTTCAAACACCTTTTCCAATTGAAGGGCGGTGA
The DNA here is from genome assembly GCA_963733285.1 of uncultured Acidobacteriota bacterium. Classification (GTDB taxonomy): domain Bacteria; phylum Acidobacteriota; class Terriglobia; order UBA7540; family UBA7540; genus Bog-366. Next base: position 11,996 of record CAVTDA010000074.1, on the reverse strand, counting down.
AACCAATGCCGGTATCCGCCAGCGTCACGCGAATGCGCTTCCCCACCTCTTCGGCCTGGGCGGTGAGCGTGCCCCCATTGGGCATGGCCTTCAGCGCGTTGTCGCAGATATTCCAAAATACCTGCCGCAGCTTGTCGGCGTCTCCGGATAAATTCACTGGTCGCCGTGGGAATTTCCTCTCAATTTGAACCCGTGGCCCAAACAGCGGGTGATGCTCGACCAGCAGCAGCGTTTCCTCCAGCACCGTGACAATGTTGAGGGGCTTCATCTCGAACCGCTGATCCCGTGAATAGAGGAGAAAGTCCGACACAAGCTTGTTCAAGCGTTCGGATTCCCGGCTCACAATAGCAATCAGCTTCGACTGGTCGTCATCCATTTCACTGATGGATTTTAGAAGCTTGACGGAGCCGGCGATGGACGCCAGGGGATTTCGGATTTCGTGCGCGATGCCCGCCGCCATGCGCCCCAGGGTTGCCATGCGATCTTTGGTGCGATATTCCGCGTCACGGCGTTTTTCGTCGGTTAGATCCTGGAAATTGTAAACGTACCCCGCCGCCCCGACTTCCGGAACAACCAATGGGGAAGGCGATACGCCCAAAATCCGGTGTTCCCGGCTAGGGTGAAGGTAGGTAATCTCCCGCCGCGCGGTGAGCGGGCCAGTCCCCGCTATTGCCAGAGCATTGTCCCCCAATCCTCGAAATATGGAATCGATTCCGCTTCCCCTCAATTCCTCGATATTCCGGCCCAGAATCTCCGCTCCGGCAGGATTAATCTCGGTAATTTTCCCATTCAAATCCGTGCTGATGAGACCTTCCCGCATACTTTGGATGATATTTTCATTCTTGGCCTGAAGGCTCGCGACTTGGCCGCTTTTATCGCGCAGCTCACGGCCGGCCTTGCGCCGACTTTCCGCCACATAACTTGTTAAATAAGCCACGGCAAAAAAGCCAAAAAAGCTGGCGCCAATTTTCACCTGCAACGCAGTCATCAACTCAGGAGTGAGCTGAACATTGGCCGCCAGGTATTGCAGCGGGGGGAATCGCGTAACCAGGCCCGGATACATCCCGGGAAGATAGACAAGTTCAATCATCGCGCCCATCATGACAAAACTCACGGCCGCAATCAGAAAAGCTCTTCCCCGGGGAAACAGGATGCTGGCGAGGATGATGGTTACCAGATAGAGGGAAAAATAGTCGCTTTCCAGGTCGCCAGTGACATGAACGATTGCTGTGATGATGACGATGTCGCAGAAAATCTGAAGGTAGGCCTGGAGCCGGTAATCAGGACTGATTTGATTGTAGATCAGGAAAAACAGGCTCAGGATCAGCCACAAAATGACGGCCATCCCGAGATAGCGAATGGAAGCGACGCCGCCAGGATTGGTGAGTTGAAGGAGGATATAACCAATGGCAAAAACGAACACAATGATGACGAAGCGGATCTTGATGACCCAGGGCAGCCATTCCTTGATTTCGTCAGTAAGGGTCATAGGCAGATGTTGCAAGGGATAGAGATTGAGCCGCAATTCGAGTGTTGCTGCATTGTCGGCGGAGGGGTAAGGGCGCCCGGTGATTCCTGGCCCGCCACCCCTCCACCTTCTTCGATTCGCCTATCCCGCGAGTTTGCCAATCAGAGTGAAGAGCGGGAGGTACATCGAAATGACCACGCCGCCCACGACTACACCGAGAATCAGGATGATCATGGGCTCCATCGCGGTCAGCAAATCGCCCACCGCGGCGTCCACTTCATCTTCGTAAAAATCGGCGACTTTTCCCAGCATCGAGTCCAATGCGCCGGTCTGCTCGCCGACCCCGATCATTTGCACCACCATGTTGGGGAACACCCCCGTTTCCCGCAACGGGTCAACAATAGTTCGGCCGGTTTCCACCGCCGACCGGACCTTGAGGATGGCCTCTTCAATCACCGCGTTGCCGGAGGTTCGTGCCGTGATATCCATGGCCTCCAACATCGGCACGCCGCTCGTAATCAGGGTTCCAAGGGTGCGCGTAAAACGTGCGACGCCGATTCTCCGCATCAAACTTCCCAGCAGGGGGAGCTTCAAAACGATCCGGTCGATCAGCATCCTGCCGCCCGGCGTCGCGTAGTATCGCTTCAATCCCCACGCGCCGATGACGGCCACAATGATCATGGGCACTGCAAATGTCCCTATGGCATTGCTAAGTCCAATCACCACTCGCGTGGGCAGGGGCAACGCCACTTCCAATCCGGCAAACAGGTTGGCAAAGATGGGAACGACCTTCCAGAGGAGCAGAAAGATCACGCCGCCGGCAATGAGCAGCACGGCAATCGGGTAGATCAAGGCGGATTGCACGGCGCGCTTGAGTTTGACCGCCTTTTCAATGTAAGCCGACAGGCGTTGCAAAATCGCGTCGAGAATACCGCCGGTTTCCCCCGCTTCCACCATGTTGGAGTAGAGGTTGTCAAAGATCTTTGGGAACAAGCGCAGGCCGTTGGCGAGAGTCGAGCCCGCTTCAACGGAGCCGCGCACTTCCGTCAGCGCCTTGGCGAACCCCTTATTCTCCTGCTGGGATGCAAGGATCTCCAGGCACTGAACCAGGGGCAAGCCGGCGTCGATCATGACGGAGAATTGACGGGTAAAAATCGCCAGCTCCTTCGCCGATACCTTGCCGACCACCTTGGGCTTGGGAATGGCGATTTCCTTGCCCTTTTCCACAATTCTCTGGGGGCTTAACTGCTCCCGGCGCAGGATGGCGTCCAATGCCTCCCGGTTGGAAGCAGAACGTCTCCCCATGATGATTTCACCGTTGCGCCCTACGGCTCGATATTCATATTCAGGCATCGTCTCACCTCAATCGGCAGTGGCCGGTTCCGGCCACGTCGGTTTTTCATTACGATCTTGCTCGTTTGCCCAAAGGGTCTTTCAACGCTTGGCCGGGGCATAGGGTGATGCCGGACGCTGAGCGGGTCCGCCGCCACTAGGTGCCCCACCACGGTTGATCATGTCCTGCAGCTCGTCCGCGTTGCTGGAACGAGCCAGTGCCGTTTCCAAAGTAATGGACTTCTGTGTGTAAGCTTGAAAAAGCGATTGGTTAAAAGTCTGCATCCCGAATTTATCTTGTCCGGTCTGCATTGATGAGTAAATTTGGTGAATCTTGTCCTCGCGGATTAAGTTCCGGATGGCGGGATTGGGAACAAGAATCTCCATGGCCATCACCCGGCCTTTGCCGTCGGCGCGCGGCAGCAATGCCTGGCAAAGAATTCCCTCCAGCACGAGAGAGAGCTGGGCGCGAATTTGCGACTGCTGGTGCGCAGGAAAGACATCGATGATGCGGTTGATCGTCGACGAAGCCGAGTTGGTGTGCAGGGTGCCAAACGTCAAGTGGCCCGTTTCGGCAATGCGCAAAGCCGATTCAATGGTCTCGAGGTCGCGCATTTCCCCAATCAGCACCACGTCGGGGTCTTCGCGCAAAGCGGCGCGCAGGGCATTGCCGAAGGAGTGCGTATCGGCATGAACTTCCCGCTGGTTCACCAGACATTTCTTGTGCGGGTGGATGAATTCAATCGGATCCTCGATCGTGAGCATGTGCTCGTACCGGGTTTCATTGATCAGGTCGAGCATGGTCGCGAGCGTCGTTGATTTGCCGCTTCCGGTCGGGCCTGTCACCAGGATGAGGCCGCGCGGGCGTTCACAGAGCTTGCGCAGAATCTGGGGCAATTTGAGCTGGTCAAAGCTCTTAATTTCAAACGGAATGACCCGGAAGACCCCGGCCACGGCGCCGCGCTGATTGAAGAGATTACCTCGAAAGCGCGCGATGTTCTTGATCCCGAAGGAAAAATCCAGTTCGAGCCCCTCCTCAAAACGGTGCTTCTGCGCGTCCGTCAGGATGCTATAGGCAAGCTGCTTGGTTTCGGCGGGTCCCAAGGGCGGGATATCCTCCAGCGGTTTGAGCTCACCGTGAACACGGACGCGCGGCGGCGAATTGGTGGTCAGATGAAGGTCTGACCCGCCCGAATCGACCATCCGCTTCAGCAATTCGCTGAGAGTGGGAAGTGGCATGCCGTTGTTTCTCCTTCCTTTTATCCGGCCCCATTCGTGGAGCCTGGCTAAAGCACAGTTTCGCGAAAGACCTCTTCCAAGGTCGTCTGTCCCGTCTTGACTTTGACGAGACCGCTCTTGCGCAGGGTAATCATTCCCTGCTCGATCGCCTTTTTACGTAACTCCAGGGCCGACGCGCCCACCAAGATCAGTTCGCGCAGCTCGTCGGTGATTTCCAGCACCTCATACAACCCGCAGCGGCCCTTGTAACCCTTGTTGCCGCAGGTGGAACACCCAGTCCCCTTGTACGCCTTAACCGTCTGGGCTTCGGCAGGCGAGAACCCAGCATCCATCAGCAATTGCGGGGTGGTTTCCTCTTCCTGCTTGCAATCGGTGCAAATTCGCCGAACCAAGCGTTGAGCCACAATCATGTGTACCGAGGTCGCCACCAGGAAAGGCTCGATGCCCATATTCATCAAACGAGAAATCGTCGATGGCGCATCATTCGTGTGCAGCGTCGATAGCACCAAGTGGCCGGTAAGGGCAGCCTTGATGGCGATTTCCGCCGTCTCAAAGTCGCGGATTTCTCCAACCAGAATGATGTTGGGGTCCTGCCGCAGGAATGAGCGCAAGGCGGCGGCAAAATTGAGCCCGATCTGCTCCTTCATCTGCACCTGATTGATGCCAGGGAGCTGAAATTCCACGGGATCTTCCGCCGTGATGATATTCGTATCCGGCTTGTTGAGTTGGGCGATGGAGGAGTAGAGCGTATTCGTCTTGCCGCTTCCCGTCGGCCCGGTCACGAGAACCATGCCGTAGGGCTTGAAAATCGCCTTGGTGAACTTATCGAGCGACTCCTGTTCAAAGCCCAGCTTGGTCATGTCCAGGCGGAGATTTTCCTTGTCCAGAAGGCGCATGACGATCTTCTCGCCATGCAGAGTGGGCAGCACTGACACGCGGAAGTCGAGGGCTTTTCTTCTGCCATTCAAGATCATCTTGATCATGATGCGGCCGTCCTGTGGCAGCCGCTTTTCCGAAATATCCAATTTCGACATGATCTTGACGCGGCTGATGATGGCATCGCGCAACTTGAAGGGAGGCGTCATCATCGCCTGCAGGACGCCGTCAATCCGGTACCGGATGCGGTATTCCTTTTCGTAGGGCTCCATGTGGATGTCACTCGCCCCGCGTTTCACCGCATCGGTCAGAATGTAGTTCACCAGCTTAATGACCGGCGCTTCCTCAGCGGCCTTCTCCATGGCCGCAAGGTTGAGACTTCCGTCCTCCTCGGCTTCGAGTTCCAGGCTTTCCGCCTGACCCTCGTCGATGAAGTTGACGATCTCTTCCAGTTCCTTCTTGCGTTCCTGGTCTTCCACGCTGCCGTACTGCTTCTTGATGGCATCGAGAATGGCCGCTTCCGACGCGACCACCGGCTCAATGTTGAAGCCGGTCATGAATTTGATATCGTCCATGGCGAACACGTTGGTCGGGTCCACCATGGCGAGGGTCAGGGATGATCCCACGCGGCTCAGCGGCAACACCTGATACTTCATCGCCGTGTCCATCGGAATTAATTTGGTAACGCTAGGGTCAACTTCGAAGTAGCCGAGATTAATGGAAGGAACGCCGTACTGGCGGGAAAGGACTGCCGTCACCTCGTCGTCATTCAAAAAGCCCAACTTGACCAGGGAGTTTCCCAGTCGGCCGCCGTTGGTTTTTTGATAGTCAAGCGCCTGCTTGAGCTGGTCGGCGGTGATCAGGTTTTCTTTGAGGAGAATCTCCCCGAGCTTACCTGACATTCACTGCCCCCCGCGCGGAACGGCATAACTTTTGACGATTAACAATTTTTGTCAGTCCCATGGCAACATCATCGCAAGTGGCTGAATTTCACGCACTTAATTCGCATCGTAAGGAACTCCCATAAGCTTGTCAAGGCGATTTGCCCCCCACTAGTACTATCGGTCATCCCCGTAGAAATCGACATTTTAGGGGTACTATGACCTGCGGCCTATTAACCATTATCGAAACTTAATTCGCGTGGCCGTCCCCCCTCCCAACCTTCCCCATTCATGGATGAGGCCGACATTTGGGGCCGGGTCCCTTTGCCCGGAAGGGCAATGTAGTGGTACCGATGGCCTTCTGGGCTGAAGCAGGCACGGGATTGCCGGATAGTTGGGGCAGACGTTTCAGTAGACTGGATTCCTCGCCGGTTGTTGTCCAGGGCCGCTCAGCGCGAAAACCAACATGGGGAGAATGAGGAGGCAGCTCCATCCCTCCGCGAATAAGACGGGGTACAACGGGGCATAGAGGATTGCCGCCGCCGCTATGACCCAACGACGCCATGGCCTGTCCTCTGCCCAGCGCTCGGAATTGAACATCAGCAGCATAACGAGCAGCAGCAAGGAGAGGTCGTAACTGTAGGCGTGGGGCGCAACCAAGAGGGTCGTTGCCAGCGCCGCGGCGAACATGCTGTTTGAGTGGCTGCCCATGCCGGGTTTCTCCAACTGTCTCCAGCGCCACGCCGCGAAAACAAGAAGCCCAGTCGACGTCATTCCCGCCAGCCAGGCAATCCAGGCCGCCGGCAACCTGCTCCCCAAGAGAGCAGAGTACCCACCCCATATCGTCGGCATAATGTGGCTCGGACTAAAGGACTCAAAGGCAGGATTTGCCGGGTTCCTAACAATATCCGCCAGCAGGTGCAAATAGGCAGAAATTCCAGCCGCTCCCGCCGCCGCGAACGATATTGCGGCCAACAGCATCCCCACCAGACTGAACCCGGCGATGGCCCGGAATTTTCCGCGAAGCATAAGAATGACCGCAAAGGGCAATACGAGGTGGTATTTCAAGAGGCCCAAGCCCAGAAACGCCCCGGCGCGCAAGTCCTGCCCCTGCTGAAGCGATTTCCACGTGAAAAAGTAGAGGACCAGCAGGATCATGGAACTCTGCCCCAGCACCACCGCCGCCCACGCCGGGAGAAAGAAGAAGCAGAGCATCAAATAGTGCAGCGCGTCGCGCGGGACCGGAGCGTATGGGCGCATTTGAATTGCAAACACGGCCCACAGGGCGAGATTCATCAGGCCCCATATAACGTAGGCCAAGGCATAGGGAAATCTCGCGAGTTGCGCGAAGAGCAGCACGTAGAACGGGGGGTAGGCCGTAAGGAAGAGTTTCGATCGCACCAGGATGGATTGCTGCGCCCTGATTTGTTGCTGGAGGTCATAGGCCTGCGCAATCCCCGACTGCCGGGCGATGCGTCCCTGCGCGTAGCAGCCGGCGAAATCGAAGTCTCGCGACAAACCCGACGCAGCGCAAAAAATGAGGACCCCGGCGATTAATGCCACCGTCAGCGCAAGCGCCGTTTGGAAATCGCGGGGCGACCGTGATGTCACCGTTTGCATTCAGTTTGAGCCGATTGATTCCAACATTTGCCGCAATGAGAACAATGAGGCCGCGTGTAAGATACTCTGCTGCACCGATTCCGCGCAACTTCCGCGCATCACAATCTGCACTGATTGTGGAAGTGCCCCTAAGCGGGCTGTTTCCCGGCCCCTTTTCCGTATACTATCTCTATTTCTGAAAACCGGCTCTGACGGATCATCAGGTGACCGCTCCGTCAGGCGTGGAGGCGACGTGCCAGACTCGCGGGATTCAGCGTTTCGCCGGGTTCTCAAGAACCTGAGCCATAAATCGCGAACCAGGAAGTTTGATTTGTTGCAGGAAGTCTTCCATGCCTGCCCCGAGGATCGAGTTCTCGATGTTGGGGTGAGTGGTGAAGTGTTCCTGCAATACTCCCTGGAAGATGTCTACCCGTTTCCGCAACGAATCGTCGCCGGGGGATACGTACCCCGTGAGATATTCGCCGCGCGCGAGCACTATCTCCAGCCTCAATACGCGCTATTTGATGGCTGCTCGCTTCCCTTCCCGGACCAAAGTTTCGATCTGGTCTTCTCCAACGCCGTCATCGAGCACGTCCTGGGACCCGGGCGCCAGGAAAAATTCGCCAAAGAAATGATGCGGGTCGGCAAGAGCTGGTTTGTGACCACTCCCAATTTCTGGTACCCGTTTGAAACCCATCACCACCTGCCGTTCTTTCAATTCCTCCCACGAAGTCTTCAGATGGCCTACAACCGCTTGTTTGGAACCCACATTCCCAAGGGCACCGTCCAGGAGTTGGGACTGCTTTCCGCCCGCGAGATGCAGCGGCTTTTCCCGACCGGCAAGATTGCCAAGGTCCGCGTTACTTTTTGGCCGGAGACGATTGTTGCCTATTATTTGCATCCGGACCGAAGCCGGCCCGCTTGACCTTCGCGTTCCACAGTGTGAAAATGCCCATGGGTCTAAATCTTGCACAAGGATAAGGCATGATTAGCGGACTTCCCTGGGGTCTGGCATTGTCAAGTGGCGTCAATACCTATCTGCCGCTCTTTCTGCTCGCCCTTTTCGCGCGATTCGGCCACGTCATTCACCTCTCGCCGCGCTTCGCGTGGCTGACTTCCGACCAGGCGATTATTGTCCTGGGTGGCCTCACCTTGTGCGAAATTCTTGCGCAAAAGTTTCCGGTGCTCGACAACGTCTGGGATTTTCTCCATACGCTGCTTCGACCCATTGCTGGAGCCATTGCCACCGGCGCCACCATCAACAGCAACAATGCGGCGGAAATCGCCGTCGCCATGCTCATGGGCGGAACTCTGGCGGCTGCGGCACACTCCACCAAGTCCGGCCTGCGTTTGCTCACCACGACCAAGAGCTTTGGAGCCGCGAACTTCGCTTTAAGTCTAGGCGAGGATGCGGGAGTCATCACCACGACGCTGCTTTCGGTTTACGCGCCCTGGGTCATGCTGGCGATTGTCATCATGTTCGTGACGCTGTTTGTCCTCTTCGGACCGCGCGTCATTCGAACCCTGATCTTCGATTTACAGATTGCCGGCTCAGCCCTGGCGGGATTTTTCCGCTGGGTCTTCGGCAAGAAGCGGGATGCCAGCCTGAAGGAAAGCTTGCTCGAAATTGACGCCGAGCGGCTCGATCAGTTCACCGGATTGCTCGACCGCGGCGAAGAGCTAATGGGTGCATTACGCGGCTGGAAACGCTCCCGAGGTGGACCGCGCCGAACATGGCTCCTCCTGACCTCCCGGCGTTTATTCTGGATTGAGGCCCGCCTGTTCGGTAAATCCCCGGCAAAATCTCTCGGCTATGACGAGGTTGCCTTGGTGCGGCATCGCAATCTGTTACTCGCTTCGCGCGCCGAACTCCTGACCCACGGGCACGAAAACCTTTCGCTTATCGTTGCAAACCAACACATCCCGTTCGCCAATCAAGCCGTCCAGATTATCTCCCAGCGCGCCGGGCTGGATCTTCAACCCCCGTCACCCGCCGCGCCCCAGGCCGCTCCGCGTCTCGCGACCAATCCACAGTAATCGCAGCAGCAAAATAATTTTTCAGGAGAAGTATGCCCTCAGGGTTTTTCAGGACTTTGGCGCGTCCACCAGGCCGGGAGAATTTGGGGAATTTTGATTCGCTTCAGCGTCGGCTCCCACTCCGGGCGAAATTCCGTGATGATGTTCCGCACCGCGATGGTTCCGAGTCCGCGCAGAGCACGCTGTTCGGCGTGAGTGACATCGTCTCGCCCGGGAGGCAGATAGGCCATGCCGACAAAGCCCCCGGCCGTCACTCCCGCCAGATTTCCGATCGCGAGCATATCGCGCCCGCCATCGCTCTTGTCCATCAGCGTGAACGCCACCGCGTGACCGATGCGCATGAAGGTATTCCGGCTTCCCGAGGGCACGTAGCGGGGGTCTTCGTGAAACGCGACCTGCCCCAATAGCCGCGCGCTCCGATTGCAAGTGCTCGCCGCAATCTGCTGGCCGTACCAGCGGCCGTACGCCCCTCCCCCATTGAGCCATTCGCGCGGATACCCTTTCGGCGGTCTTGCCATTTCGAACCCGGCACTGAAAGCCGGCAGGATAATGTTCTGCGGACCGTAATTTTGGTGAATATAGATGTCAAACTTGTCGCGCGGCGTCAGTCGCTCCTTCGCAATCGCCGGAGGGAGCGTGGCGATGACGCCAAATTGATTTTCACGATGGGCTTTGAAATCTTGGTGACTTCCGGAATCACCGGGGCAACCGGATTCTGCGGTGGAGCCGCCGGCAAGAAGGCGGGGACTGAACAAATCAACAAAACCGCGACGGCAATTAGCCCGCAGTGGTCCCTTCCTCGCGCTGTACTCGCTTATCTCGATGCATTAATCCGTATCAATGCTCCCTCCGAGGATTATCGGATCGAAAGATTTGGTTCAAGTCAGCCCCAAGACAGAAGACTAGCGCATTCTACCCCAAGGCCTGGTCCGCTTCCAGAAGCATCTCCCACCGCACTATGGCGGAAGGCTAATGGCGCCGATGCGCGCGATAAATCAGCAGCCACCCACCGGTTGGGATCGCTGCCCCTATGCCTCCGAAAGTGCCGATACCCGTCGGCCAGACCCATCCAATCGATCGAATCCCTGTGTTTTCGCCGGTGTGGTTGGCTTTCACGGCAAGGGCTGCCAGGCCCACACCAATTCCTACACCAATCAAGATGTTTCGCAGCCGGTGATTTTTGTCTTTGAGATAAACCCGCTGAACATCCTCGCGCGACAAAGTCCTCTCCGTCGCCGATTCCCGCATTGTGATTCCGTCATTGCTCAGAGCCTGAAACTGACCGTCGTAGGATTTCCCGTCTTTCACTTCCACGCCAATAAGCTGGCCGGGCTTGAGCACTTTGAGGTCATTCCAATCGGAGCTTGCGGCTCGGAGGCTTGACCCCGTAGCCACGAGGAATAAGGCGACTGTGGCAATGCGTGTATTCATGTATCACCTCGAAAGTTGTTTCCCCGACGGCAACTTCCTTTATCCACCAGAGCCATGACGGGTTTCCGAAGGGGCGACGACATCCCCCATGATGAATGCATTAGGTGAACGAACGTGATCGGCACAAGGACTCCAAAGAAATCCACCCCCAGGACTTGCGACAACCGTTGCGAGGCCGCACCTGGAATCAGAGGGACAATGGATGCTATGGCCGCAGTTCCCATGACCGTCCACCGGCGACCCCTTGGGGTATCGCGGTCGCTGATCAAGTTGCCCGCGTAGAGGACCGGCCAGAGCAAAGTGACGTAGGAGAGCCTCTGAACATTGGGCTCAAGGATCAAAAGTGAGCAGAAGAGAATCGAGTAAGCTGCAACATCATCGGCGCATCGATAGATCCAGAGCAGCGCCAACAGCCCCAGAACAATCGCAAGCGTTAACCAGAACTGTCGAACTTCCCAGGAAGGCAGGTAAACCAAATTTACATGCCGATAGTTCTGATCCGGAAGGCCTGAATAGTCCATGCGGGTGAGATACCTCAGCATGACACCACGCAGGGATTGACTGGGGTACCAACGGTCTCCGAGAAGCGCGTTGATCCGCTGTTCCTGCACGAACCATTGCTTGAACAAAAAGGAAAAGTTCCGCCAACCGAGCCATAAACTTGGCAAAACAGTGAAGATCCCGGTCGCGGCCACGCCGCGCAAACTGAGGCGCCAGCGCCCTCGCACTGCCAAGAAGACAAGCACAAACCCCGGCCAAACCTTGATCGCCCCTGCGAGACCTATTAATAGACTACTGACAACGGGATGCTCATCGCAAAGCAAGAGGGCAAGGAAAACCAGTTCGACAAGAAAGAGCTGGACGTTGCCCATCTGAAGTTCATAGAGCAGATAGGGTCCCAGTAAGAGAATGGAGATCCCAAGAAACGGACCCATGCGCACCGGGGGATAACGCCGGACCCACATCCAGACCAACGGCCCCAACAGCAGGACTTTTAGCGCCGCCCAAATTCCCGCGGCAAAATTGAGTGGCAAAAACGTGATCGGACGGAAGAAAAACAGAAACAGGGGGGATAACGGTAAATCATCGGAAACGAGAATTTCTAGCAAGACGCAACTTACGAGAGACGTAGA
>CAVTDA010000073.1:0-12970 GCA_963733285.1 uncultured Acidobacteriota bacterium | reverse complement strand
CGGCACACCGCTCGGCCTGACCGAAGCGCCGCATTTGTATGAGCGCAACGGCTGCTACTATCTGCTCACAGCCGAAGGAGGACGGGGTGGATTCACGCCGCGACCATGGCGCGCTCCCGTACAATCGACGGTCCGTATGAACTGCACCCCGACATCCAAATTTTGAGTTCCGCAGCAGACCGGATGTCGCATTGCAGCGCGCCGGACATGCCGATCTCGTCGAAACACATGTACCAGTGGGCGCGCGGGTTGGTGCGCGAGGACGAGGACTCGACGAACCAGGGGTGCTTGTCGGAAGTGTGGTTCAGGACGAGGTCGGCAACGACGCGGATGTTGCGCTTGCGGGCTTCGGCCACCAGGCGGTCGAAGTCGGCCATGGTGCCGTATTGAGGGTCGATGGCGCGGTAAACGGAGATGTCGTAGCCGAAGTCGAACCTGAGGCGACGGATAGAACGGCGTGATCCAGATGGCGTCGACGCCCAGGCCGGCCAGGTAATCGAGGTGTTTGGTGATGCCGTTCAGGTCGCCGATGCCGTCGCCGTTGGTGTCGGCGAAGCTGCGCGGATAAATCTCGTAGATGACTGCGTGTCGCCACCAGGGCTTGTCGGGTTTGGCTGGCGGCGGCCGGCGCGAGGGACAGAGTCAGCAGCGCGCCGGCGGGGTTGCGGGTCTGCATTTGGTCCATATAGATTTCGCCCCGGTGGGGGCGGCGCGGATCTGCGAGCGTTGCTGCTCAGGCAATCCTTCGAAGTAGAGGAAAGCCCCGGGCCGCTTCACTTCCTGGTCCACGCGGGCTTCGGTGAGCTTGACGTAGTAATTGAAGGCGTCAATGGTCTTGGCGCGTGAGGTCCACGGCAATGACGTTGGCAGCCAAGGCCGGACAAAGCCCCAGCATCAGGAGAGCCAAGAGTGTTGTGAATCGGTGCAATTTGGTCATAAATCCGTCAAATCAAATATTTGTCCCTCCCTCCATGATACTCCCCACCCTTGGCAAAGTGAACAGCGCGCCGATTCTTGGTGATGTCCGGCGCTACATCAAAACAGCGGATTTTCAATCCACAATTGAGTCGCCGTGGCACTCATTTAATTCCGCCGGCAAAATAGCAAGATTCGGGTTGCTGATAATTCGTCCGGGCGGCAAGATGGAGGCAGATTTTGTGGGAGGCACAAACGCAATGCAATGGAAGAATGACGATTACGAGCGAATTGAGAAGGCCATTCTCTTCCTGGAGGGAAATTACAGCCGGCAACCTGCCTTGCGCGAAGTGGCCGAGACCGTAAACCTGAGCGAATTTCATTTGCAGCGGTTGTTTCGGCGCTGGGCGGGGATTAGCCCCAAGCGGTTTATCCAATTCCTGACACTGGAACATGCAAAACGTTTGCTCGACGATTCTCACAGCGTCCTCGATGCAACGTATGACTCGGGGCTCTCCAGTCCCGGGCGGCTGCACGACCTCTTCGTCAACGTTGAGGCGATGACGCCTGGCGAGTTCAAGGCGCGTGGCGCGGGGTGAAGATTCACTATGGATTTCATTCCACCCCGTTCGGTGAGTGCTTGCTTTCGGTGACGGAGCGGGGAATTTGCGGCCTGGGGTTTATCGCCGGGGGCGGGCGCAAGGAAAGTCTGCGTGACTACGAATCTCGATGGCCCGAGGCGCAATGGAAGGAGGACCCGCGTTTAACCAGACCCTATATCCAACGGATTTTTGGCGGGGAAAAACCCAATGGCCATCGCCCGATTTCGCTGGTGCTGCAAGGAACCAATTTTCAAATCAAAGTGTGGGAAGCCTTGCTGAGAATTCCTTTGGGCAAGGTTGTCCCCTATGGAGAACTTGCGGGCACGGTGTGCAGCGCCAAGGCGGCGCGGGCGGTGGGAAGCGCGGTGGGCAGGAACCCCATCGCGTTTCTGATTCCCTGCCATCGGGTGATTCGCAAGGCGGGAGGAATCGGCGGGTACCATTGGGGCGCCGCACGCAAGCGGGCGATGCTGGCGTGGGAAGCGGCGCGGACGCAACCCGCATCCTGAGTTTTGATCCTGGTTACGCCTTCGGGGGATTGAGTTGGCCACAAGAACGTGGGACACCGGGTGAATCTTATTGCGATACTGGATTGGTCTCAATGCGCGGCGGTAGAAAGCGTGCCCGGCAAGCTGAGCGGCGCCTGGGTGCTCCGCGGCACGCGCCTGCCGGTGGCCACGATTTTCGAAAACCTCGAAGCGGGCGCCAGCCTTGACGACATTCTACGCTGGTTCGATGGGCTTGACCGCGATCAAGTGAAGGCGGTCATTGAGTTTGCCGCCCGCAGCCTGGAAACTTCAGCCCCTTCTCGCTGATGCTCATTCTTTTCGACCAGGGCACCCCCGTTCCCCTTCGCGCATTCCTCATAGGGCACACGATTAAGACGGCGGCGCGGCTTCGCGTTCAATCGATTGTTGCCGCAGTTAATGCCGTAATTCCTGGAACCTGTGCCGAGGTGGAGATTCCAGAAGTGTAGCCGCGATTGGCCCGAATGAAGAATTTGCCACCAAGCCTCGTTTTCCTATAACCTATAGTTCGCGATTTATTAATTTGAGTTCAACGACCGAAGGTGCCGAGGGTAAAGTCCCTTTCAGTACTCTGTGGCCTGAAGTGATTCTCTGTAACCTGTCACCAGTAATCTTGGCCCCATGCTCAAGCGCTTGTTTGACATTTCGCTTTCCGGCCTCGGCTTGGTGATCTCGTCGCCGCTCTGGGCGACGTTTGCGATTGCCATCAAGTTGGAAGATGGCGGACCTGTATTCTACGGGCAACCGCGCGTGGGGAAAGATTGCAAGGAGTTTCAAAGCGTCAAGTTTCGCTCGATGATTCCCGATTCGGACAAGAAGTTTGGCGTCGTTCCCGCCACCGAACACGACCCGCGGATTACGCGCGTGGGACGACTCATGCGTTCAACGGCGCTGGACGAGTTGCCGCAACTTTGGAACATCTTTCGCGGCGACATGAGCTTTGTCGGTCCGCGGCCGGAATGGACCGAGCTGGTGAAAAAGTTTCGCGTCGAAATCCCGGGATTCGACCGCCGCCATGCCGTCACCCCCGGACTCACGGGGCTCGCGCAGATTTACGGGCACAGCGAACTGCACCGGCGGCAGAAGCTGCGCTACGACCTGGTGTATATCAAGAAGCAGAGCTTTTGGCTGGATATGCGCCTGGTTTTCATTTCGTTTCTCGTCACCTTTACGGGAAAATGGGAAGACCGTTCGGCGAAGTTGCCCAAATTGTTGGGAGGACGTCGCGCTTTCCGCAAGCCGGTTGAACCAGCCCCCAAGCCGCCGTATGAAATGCCGGTGGCAGGGGGTTGAACTCTCCGCCTGCGCCAGGAGAGCGGTGCCCGTTCGGCGTCTATTCCATGGGCGTTGATTCCAATTCCGAAAAAGCAAACTCCCCATTGCCGCAGAATCTAAAGATGGCAGCGCATCCCTTGACCGAGCAGGTGGGGCTCCCGCCCCGCACCGACGTTCTCGGAGCCCCCGTTGACATTATTGCTGTTGAAAACGTTCTGCGCCTGATGGAGCAATGGATTCAGCAGCGCGATCGCCCCCATTGGATCGCGGTGACGGGATCGCACGGGGCGCTTGAGGCCCACAAGCGTCCGGATTTCCGTGCGGTGCTTCGCTCCGCCGACCTCTCCGTGCCCGACGGCCGCTGGGCTGCCCGCGTTGCCGCGCGCAAAATGTCGAGTCCAACCCATCAGGTTCGAGGAGCGGATTTGATGGCGGCCTTCTGCCAGGTCTCGAGCGAGAAGGGTTACACGAATTACTTTTACGGTGATACCGACGAAATTCTGACGCTCGCCCGCGAGCGTCTGGAGCAGAAATATCCCGGAGTCAAAATTATTGGTGCGTATTCGCCACCGTTTCGGCCGCTGACCACGCAGGAGGACGCTGAAATCGTCGATAGGATCAACCGCGCCAACCCCGATGTGCTTTGGGTGGCGCTCGGCCTTCCCAAACAGGAGCGTTGGATTGCCGACCACCTGGACCGGCTCAAGGCTCCCGTCGTCGTTGCGATTGGGGCGGCGATAAAGTTTCACAGCGGCAAGGTCATTCCCTCGCCACGTTGGGCCAGCAAGGCGGGGCTCGAATGGCTGTGGCGTTTGCTGCATGAGCCCAAAACTGTCTGGCGCCGTGCCCTCGTCTACGGACCGCAATTTATGGCGCTTTCAGTTTTGGATTTGTTGCGCCACAAAACTGGGAAGAGTCGATGAATCCCGTTCGCCGATAGAGGGGCATTGCGCTGCAACGTCGATCTCCGATCGATGATTCGACGGGCGGAGACCGCCGCTACAATTTCAAACTGCACCACTACCGAACTTACAACATAGAATTCCGCGAATAACGGTCGTGGCGTCCTCTGAAAGTGGCGCCACGACATCGAGCGGTGTTCGCGTTTCGTGCACCCATCCATTTAGACCATCAAGGGCTTCTTTCTTGGCACCGCTGCGAAATTCAAAAACGGCACGCGCGGCGGGCGCAGAGTGCAACTTGGCGATGCGGGGGCGCGATCCGGTTGAATGACAGGGCTGCGTTCCAGCCCATTGGCTTTCATCGATTCGCCAGTTGGCGGGGATAATTTGCCGTGCAATATCGCCCAACGGCCATTTTTATAACTGGTTTGTTTTCAGTATGTTCTCAGCTTTGGGAAGGGAAAATGCAAAACTTTTCCCTTTGTTATCAATAAGTTCTCAGCTTTGGCAGATGTACGCGTTGGCCACCGGCACGCACGGCATCCTCCTCGATATTATACTAGCCTATTTTGGCAGCGATGTCAAGAGAAAAATGCCCGGTAGGGGTGCTCGCCCGGTCGATGCCGGATCGACGATTCAACGCCCGGAAACCACCGCTGCAATTTCAAACTACACAACTACCCGAATAACCTCCAAGCCGGCCCTCATGCGCTTGCTCCCCGGAGCCTCTTGCGTCTAATTAGTCCAACCCCGGTTCGACCTTGCCATCCGGAAACGCCGAACTGGGGGGTAACGTTAGTACCTTTTGCGCCAAATACGTCGAACATTCTTGAGGAAATGGGCAAACCCAGCGAACATATTCATATTGGAGTGCGATGGCGGAATCGTTTTAAAACTGCAATGATTATTTGGAACCGACAAACCAAAACACTGGATAGTGCATCAACTTGAAATCAAATACGTCCCCCGGTAAGGGCTTCGTTGCTTTCTGCGAATCAAAGGAAAGTTCCCGGATGAGCCAGGTGAACGCTGCACTCAGCCAGCGAGCTACATCGCTCTGCGCGATCACCAACAGGTCACCCCGAACCAGCAATACATCGCGCTATGGACTGAGTGGTCGGGGTTTGCTGGCGCTATTGGCGATTGGCGGAGTGATGGCCTGCGGCGGGGGCGGTGGTGAGTCCAAGATCATCCGTGGGCAGACTATAGCCCAGTTCTCTTCAAGCGTCCGGGCGTTCGGCAACCAAGCCATCAACTCAACCCTTGGTGCCCAGCCGCTCGCGATGACCGAAATGGGGGGAATAGCCCGCAAAATTTCCAGCGTGGCGATTGCAAGAACAAACGCCAGCGACTTCATCAACACGACTAACACGTGCGGCTCAAGAACCATCGCCGCAAATGGCACCTGCACAGTGAGCGTCAAATTCACCCCTTCCGCGGCGGGGAATCGCAGTGCCACGCTAAATTTTGCCGACAACGCCGCCAACAATCCCCAAACCGTCCCACTTTCGGGGGCTAATGGCGCGGTCACTTTATCGCCCTCTTCCGGGCTGAGTTTCGGTGGACAAAAGCTGAAGGTGGCGAGCCCCTCGAAAACGGTGACCCTGACGAACACCGGCCTCGTGAATCTATCCTTCACCAAGGTCGCGCTCGGGGGAACGAACGCCGGCGAATTTGGCATTAGCGCCGACAACTGTACGGGGCACAGCATCGCTCCCAATTCAATCTGCACGGTGAAGATAACGTTTACGCCGGCGGCGATGGGCGTTCGGAGCGCGACCATCAGCTTTACCGTTGACGTCACAGGCAGTCTGCACGCTGCAAATCTGACCGGAACGGGGATTTCTCAACTGGCAGGGGTCCTGACCAATCGCTATGACAATCAGCGGACGGGACAGAACACGCAGGAGGCCTTCCTGACGACGTCCAACGTGGTCTTGGGCCGGTTCGGCAAGCTCTTCGCCCTGCCGGTGGACGGCCAGGTTTATGGCCAGCCGCTCTATATCGAGAATGTTACGATCCCCAATCAGGGAGTGCACAACATCGTCTTGGTGACAACCGCACACGATAGCGTCTATGCCTTTGATGCCGACGGACAGTCTACCACCCCGATATGGCAGACGAGCTTCCTGAAAGCGGGCGCCGGGGTTACAACGGTGCCCACCGCCGATGTCTATACCAATGGGGATCCGCCGGACATGACCCCGGAAATTGGCATCACGTCGACTCCGGTCATCGATCCCGTTGGCGGAACCCTTTATGTCACGGCCAAGACGCGCGAGCCGCGGGGATCGACCACGTGTACCTCCAATGGCAGCTTTGACTACTGCTATCGACTGCATGCTTTGGATATCACGACCGGGGCGGAAAAGCTGGGCGGTCCCGTGGTCATCAATGCCAGCGTCGTGGGCGACAGTTGGCTCGATAGTATCAATGGCGTGGTGACCTTTGGAGCCCTTCGCGGGTTGCAACGTGTCGGCCTTCTGCTTCTCAATGGGACCGTTTACCTTGGGTTTGGTTCGCACGCGGACATCGATCCCTACCATGGCTGGCTGATGGCGTACGACGCGATAACCCTTGAGCAGACGGCGGTTTTTTGCGTCACTCCCAGTGGCACCGAGGGGGCGCTTTGGAATTCCGGAGGTGGAATTTCGGCGGACGCGAACGGATATCTCTACGTGGTCACTTCCAACGGGACGTTTGATATCAACGCAGGAGGGAACGATTACGGCGACGCTGTCCTCAAGATGAAATTGCAGTCTGGCCGATTTCAGGTCCTCGATTACTTTACCCCCGCCAATCAGGACGCGCTCAGAAATGATGACCTCGATTTGGGGGCATCGCCCGCGGTAATCCTGCCGGATCAGCCCGGAAAATTTCCTCACCTCCTGGCCGTGGGGGGAAAAGACGGGCGAATTTGGCTGATCAACCGCGACAACATGGGGCAATATCAAACCAACGATGCGGGAGCCGTCCAGATCATACCCGGATTGAGTGATGCGCTCTTTGACGGGTACAGCTATTGGAATGGAAATCTTTACGTCAACGAGGTCGGCGACTACCTGTATCGGTTCCCCCTGGTCAATGGCCGGGCGCAGACGCCTAATGCCTCTTCGAGCCAATTCGGAGGATTCCCGAATGTGGCGCCCGTAATATCATCCAATGGAACCGCCCATGGCGTCTTGTGGTTTGTCCGAACCAACGCTTACGGTTCGAGCGGTCCCGCGGTTCTATATGCGTTCGATGCGAATAACCTTGCCGATCCAATCTATACTAGCGCCCAGGCAACTGATGGGAGTGACCGGGCCGGGCCGGCGGTGAAGTTTGCCCTGCCTACTGTAGCGAATGGAAAAGTTTATGTTGGCACCTATGGAGAAGTGGACGTGTATGGGCTGTTACCCTAGATTGGATATCGGATTGACCGCGATAAAATCTGGGGAATCAGAACGGAATTATATTGCTGCGCCGGGCCGCAGGATGCGGTAAGGCCCGGCGCTGAACCGCAAGGAATGGCGGCGGCAAGTCCCTGGTCGCAAGGGCGATAGGTCCAATGCGAATCCCCGGCAGGGACAGGATTCTATTGGAAAATCCTGCCGAAATTGTCATAATAGCGGCTTGATTCCAACTAGACAGAAATAGGTGATTTTAAACCCACTTACGCGCTGCCGCGAAGTGTGCCATTTCCACGCATCGAGGTGACTGCCGAGAATGAAGCACTCTGAGCCGGATACTATCCCACTTTGCATTTCCAATTCTCATCTCGTTAATAAATTACATGTGCGGAGGGGATTAAGCCGCTGGACCGTCAAAGTGCGGCTGGTGGCGGCGGTTCTGGCGGCCGCAGCAGTATTGGCCTGCGGCGGTGGAGGAACTTCCTCAGGGAAGGGACGATTCGGAGCGCGCGCTTCGACTACCGCCCTCATGTTCGGCGCTCAGGCCATCAGCGTGACCAGTGCGGCTCAAACCGTGACGGTAACCAATACCGGTATCCTGGACCTTGTCTTCTCTTCTGCCACGATTTCGGGAACGAATGCAAGCGACTTCACCAAAACCGCTGATGCTTGCACCAGCGCCGCGATTCTGCCCAATACAACCTGCACGATCGGCGTCGCCTTTAATCCGTCGTCGGTGGGGAGCAGGACTGCAACCTTGAGCATCAGCGACAACGCCCCCGGAAGTCCCCAGACGGTCAGCTTAAGTGGAACCGGGACGGGGTCGGTGGTGAGCTTGTCCGCGGCAAGCTTGACTCTCCAAAGTGAGCCCGTCAGCACGGCGAGTCCCGCCCAGACGGTGACGGCGACCAACAGCGGGACCTCGATCCTTGCCATCGCTACGGTCACGGTGGGGGGCACGAATGCCGGGGACTTTGCCGTGAGTGCCGACACTTGCACCGGCGCGACAATTGCGCCCAACGGCACCTGCGCGGTCGGCGTAAAGTTTACGCCGTCGTCGGGGGGGAGCCGCAGCGCCACACTGACTTTCACCGACAACGGAGCAAATAGCCCTCAGGTTGTGAGCTTGACCGGAACGGGGGAGGCCCCGGCAGCGGGTTTTTCTTCCCCGAGCTTAAGTTTTGGCCTTCAGGTCCCGAAGACGAGCGGCGCAGCCCAAACCGAAACGCTGACCAACACCGGGGCGTTGAACCTCATCATCACGACGGTGACACTAGGGGGAGCCAATCCCGGTGACTTTGCCACGAGCGCCGACACCTGTTCGGGAGCCACAGTTACGCCCAACGGCACCTGTACCGTCAGCGTGACGTTCACGCCGGCCCTGGCAGGCAGCCGAACCGCCACGCTGAATTTTAGTGACAACGCCCCCAACACCCCTCAGGCGGTGAACTTGAGCGGAACCGGCCTGGGGCCCGCCGTAACCTTATCGGCTCCGAGTTTGGGTTTTGGCTATCAACTTCTCAGCACGACGAGCACCGCCCAGACGGAGACCGTGACCAACGGCGGGACGTCGAACCTGACCATCTCAACCGTCGCGGTGGCGGGCGCCAATGCCGGGGACTTTGCGAAGAGCGCCGATACCTGCACGGGAGCCACGCTTGCGCCCAACGCCACCTGCGCGGTGGATGTGACGTTCACGCCTTCGGTGCTGGGGAGCCGAACCGCCTCCTTGAGTTTCACGGACAACGCCATCGATAGCCCTCAGGCGGTGAGCCTGAGCGGAACCGGGGCGTTGCCCGCGGCGAGCTTGTCCACCCCCAGCATAAATTTCGGCAGTCAGGTCCTCAATACGACGAGCGATGCCGAGGCGGTGACGGTTACCAACACCGGCCCGGTAAAGCTGATCTTCTCCACCGTTACCATCGGCGGCACAAATGCCAGTGACTTTGCCTCTGACGCCGACAACTGTACGGGCTCAACAGTTGCGGCCGGCGCCAGTTGCACGGTCAGCTTCACGTTCACTCCGTCGGCGACAGGGGCTCGCACCGCTTCCGTTAATTTCGCTGACAACGCCCCCACCAGTCCTCAGACGAGCAATCTCACCGGAACCGGAGGCTCGCAACTGGCGGGCGTCTTTACCCAGCGTTACGACAACGCGCGTTCAGGCGAGAATACCCAGGAACTTTCCTTGACCCCATCCAATGTGACCGTCGGCGAATTCGGCAGACTATTCGTCCTGCCCGTAGATGGGCAGGTTTACACACAGCCCTTGTACGTAGCAAACGTCGCGATACCGGGCCAGGGGACGCACAACGTAGTTTACGTGGCCACGGAAAACGACAGCATCTACGCCCTCGATGCTGACGCCTATTCCGCGACGCCGCTTTGGCAGGACAATTTCCTGAATTCTGCGGCCGGAGTCACGACGGTTCCGGCACAGGATGTGGTCACAGACAATGACGCCTCGGGCATCGTTCCGGTGATTGGAATCACCGGAACCCCTGTCATCGATCCGGCCGGTGGCACTCTTTACCTCGTTGCCTACACGAAGGAATTACAAGACCCCACTTGCGCGTCGAACTGTACGTACAACTATGTCCACCGCCTGCACGCGTTGGACATTACCACGGGAGCGGAAAAGTTCGGTGGCCCCGTGATCATCGCGGCAAGTGTTCCTGGCACTGGTTACGACAGCGTCGGTGGCACCGTTACCTTTACCGGATTACATCACTTGCAGCGTCCGGGACTGCTTTTCCTAAACGGAACGGTCTATATTGGCTTCGGATCGCATGGTGACAATGATCCCTACCATGGCTGGTTGATGGCTTACGATGCCACGACGCTGCAGCAGACGGCGGTGCTCAATATCACTCCCAACGGGCAGGAGGGCGCGCTCTGGCAGGGTGGGGGCGGCATCTCCGTGGACGAGAGTGGATATATCTATGTCGTCACGGCTAACGGCACTTTCGATGCCAACACGAAGGGAATTGATTACGGCAACAGCGTCCTTAAACTTCAAGTTCAGTCCGGCCAATTCCAGGTTCTGGATTACTTTACTCCCGCCAACTATGCCGTCCTGAATGAGGAAGATCTTGACCTTGGATCATCGCCGGCCCTGATCATGCCGGACCAACCCGGGGCCCATGCCCATTTGCTGGCGACAGGAGGAAAGGACGGGCGTGTTTGGATCCTCAATCGGGATAATCTGGGTCATCTGCAAACCAATGATGCGGGGGCCTTGCAGGTTATTCCAGGGGTCAGTGACTTGCTTTTAGGCGGCGCGACTTACTGGAATGGCAATATGTATCTCCAGGAAGTGGGAGACTTCCTGTTTCAGTACCCGTTGCTGAATGGTATGGCGCAGACTCCGATTTCCTCCCCGAGCCAGTTTGGTGGATACCCGGACTCACCTACCGCGGTCTCTGCGAATGGAAAAGACAACGCCATCCTGTGGTTGGTGGAGAGCAACGCCTACGGTGCAGGGGGAGCGCAAGTTCTGTATGCATTCGACGCTAATAATGTTGCCAATGAACTTTACAACAGTGCCCAGGCGCCCAATCAAAGTGACCATGCTGGCCCGGCGATAAAATTCGCAGTGCCTACGGTGGCCAACGGGAAGGTGTATATCGCTGCGTCGGGTGAAGTGGACGTGTATGGCCTGTTGCCGCCTTGAGTGGCGAACCAAAGGCCCTTCGTGCCGAATGCGTGCAAAGCGGCTTCATTGCCGAGCGGCAAAGGCGATCGAGTGTATGAGCCAGGATGGAGCTCACGGACTTGAGCCCCGCCGCAGGAATTGAACGCACAATAAGTGAACCGCATTGGGGATCGCATCTGCTATTCTGACAGACGAATGGAAGCACACTCTAATTTGATCTACGATGTCGGCTTGTTCGACGGGGAAGATACGGCGTACTACCTCTTTCGGGGCTACAACGTGGTTGCCATTGACGCGAATCCGTTAATGGTTGAACAAGCAAAAGTTCGATTCGCCAAAGAGATCCAGGCGCAGCGGTTGACCCTTTTGAATGTTGGCATTTCGAGAACGCCTGGGACGGCGTCCTTTTGGATTTCCGATAAACCCGAGTGGAGTTCCTTTAGCAAAGCTCTCGCGTCGCGAGATGGCACAGCGCATAGACCGGTCCCCGTGCAACAGCCGCGTGCCGGTGCTCTCCATCAATGAATCGGCCTTGACTGCAACCATCGATTGGGAGGACAAGCTCAACATGTTTTCCTTCTTCGGCGGCAACGCTGAAGTTCTGCCGAATGGAAACAGTGAGTTTGATGAGTGCGCAGCAGCCGGTACGACTCCCGCTGCGGCGGTTTTCGAGGTTACGCAGGATGCCGACCCTCAGCTTGTTTGGCAACTTCAATTAACGGCACAGTATGCCTATCGCGCCATGCGACTTTCCAGCCTCTACCCCAGCCATTAAGGCGCACCTGGTTTGACGTGGCGGGAAATTTTCGAATGTTCGCACGGCGGTTCCCCATGGGAATCGACCCTTGGTTTGCCGGAACAATGACGAAACGGTATACTGCGTTCCTGCAAGACACCCCAAATAGCATTGTTTGAGATGGTTTCAGTTGGGCCATCCCAGGCACCTTTATCGCACTTAAAGACAAGGTCGAAATTTTCAAAATGCAAGGTTTTTCCCCTTGCAAACGTTGCTGACCATTTGGTGCGGCCGCTTCTGAGTGTAAAGCCGGGGATTTCCGAGGGCCTCATTTGATAGGTGATCGTTTCATAGTGATTATCAATCGGATGATATAATAACCCCGCATTAATGGTAAATGGGTTGGCGGAACTTGCTTGCAGGTTCTTGCCAATCTACGAATGCTTGCCGCGAAATTCTGCCCGTCGGGGTTTACGTGTTTGGGATGATCTTGTCATCCCGAAGACAGGCGCGCACTTCGACTAAGCTCGCAGAGCCCCGACCGTGCGAGGGGATGCACTGATGCCGTAACCCCCCGGAGGGACAAAAGGATCGTGTAGCTTGCCAAAATGGGTCTTTCGATACTTTCCTTTTCTTCTTCTGGGATGGGCCGTCCGGATTTCCCAATTCTGCGAATCATCAAGAAGTGTATGCCCTCTGGCGGGGCGCTCCTCGACATCGGATCGGGTTCCATAGGACTCGGCAGGGTTTTACCGGTCCTCATTTGTGGGGTGCGACGTGGAATTCCCCAGTCCACCGCGCCATCCCATGCTTCCCGTTCGTTGCTCGGGGGCACAATTGCCATTTGCCGATGGCGCATTTTCCGGGGTTCTTGCTTCTGACGTCCTGGAGCACGTACCGCCGGAGTATCGTTTGACCGTCGTCAAGGAAGCCCTTCGGGTGGCGGGCAGATTTGCGATCTTTGGG